>NZ_BAAANT010000002.1:0-399235 GCF_039529945.1 Kitasatospora kazusensis
GACCGACCGGGCCGGGAGGCGTTCCGACATATCGTCAACTTCCGGACAGAAGGCGGATCTTGACGTGAGTGCGGTGCGTAGTCGATTGCGTGCGGTGTGCATGAATCGGGATGGGGCGGGGTAGTTCCTGTCGCACATCGTTTCTTGTACGGCTGTGACCCCGGAGACAGCCGATGCCGAGCCGGCCGTCGCCGTGCGCCGGTGTCGCGGCGGGGTACACGCGGGGCAGCCGGGCAGTGATGCGAGTCTTCCCCCGAGTCACGAGCCTCGTCAGGAGTAAGCCGTGCTGCATCCGATCGAGTCCAGCGCCCGCAGTGCCAACGTGGCGGTCCGGCGCAGTACCGCCGGCCAGGCGGGCACCGGGACGCAGCAGCTCGACCACCTGGACGACAACCCCTGGCACACCGGCGCGGCCTGCCGCCGCGACGAGGCGGGGCTGTTCTTCGCACCGTCCAAGGAGCCGACCGCCGCCCGGCTGGCCCGCGAGGAGCAGGCCAAGCAGGTCTGTGCGCGCTGCCCGGTGCTCCTGGAGTGCCGGGAGCACGCACTGGCCCAGCCGGAGCCGTACGGCGTGTGGGGCGGGTTGACCGCCGCCGAGCGGCGGGTGGTACTGGCCCGGCGCCGCCGCCGGGAGAGCGAACTGCGGGAGGCCCGCCGGGTCGGCGCCGGCCGGCTGATAGCCGGCTGACCGCACCCCGGGGTGGGCCCGCTGCGCACGGGCCCACCCCCTGGCGTGGGCGTCAGTTCGCGCGGTCGAAGTCGATCGCGCTGTAGGCCCGCAGCTTGGACAGCTTGTGGGTGGAGTGGATCTCGCGGATGGTGCCGCTCTTGGAGCGCATCACCAGCGAGCTGGTGGAGGCGGTCTCCTGGCGGTAGTGGACGCCGCGCAGCAGCTCGCCGTCGGTGATGCCGGTGGCGACGAAGAACACGTTCTCGCCGCTGACCAGGTCGTTGGTGGTGAGCACCCGGTCCAGGTCGTGGCCGGCGTCCAGCGCCTTCTGCTTCTCGGCCTCGTCCTTGGGCCACAGGCGGCCCTGGATCACGCCGCCCATGCACTTCATGGCGCAGGCCGCGATGATCCCCTCGGGGGTGCCGCCGACGCCGAGCAGCAGGTCGACGCCGGTGCCCTCGCGGGCGGTCATGATGGCGCCGGCCACGTCGCCGTCGGTGATGAACTTGATCCGGGCGCCGGCCTCACGGACCTGGCGGACCAGGTCGGCGTGGCGGGGGCGGTCCAGGATCATCACCGTGACGTCCTCGACGGCGCTGCCCTTGGCCTTGGCCACGCGGCGGATGTTCACGGCCGGCGGGGCGGTGATGTCGACGAACTCGGCGGCCTCGGGGCCGGTGATGAGCTTGTCCATGTAGAAGACCGCGCTGGGGTCGAACATGGTGCCGCGGTCCGCGACGGCCAGGACGGCCACGGCGTTGGCCATGCCCTTGGCGGTCAGCGTGGTGCCGTCCACCGGGTCCACCGCGACGTCGCACTCGGCGCCGGTGCCGTCGCCGACCCGCTCGCCGTTGTAGAGCATCGGGGCTTCGTCCTTCTCGCCCTCGCCGATGACGACGACGCCGTTCATCGAGACGGTCGAGACGAGGGTGCGCATGGCCTTCACGGCCGCGCCGTCGGCGCCGTTCTTGTCACCCCGGCCGACCCAGCGGCCGGCCGCCATCGCGGCGGCCTCCGTGACGCGGACGAGCTCCAGGGCCAGGTTCCGGTCGGGGGCCTCGGGGGCCACCTCGAGGGAGCTGGGGAGGTTGTGGGAGTAGCGGTTATCAAACGCGTGTGTGGTCATCGTCGATACCTCTCTGTACGCGACGGCCAGTTAGCGCCCGACTACTGCCTGGTCGAACGCCGTGCTGAGGGTCCTGCGATCGTATCTGCCCATGAGATGACTGTCTGTGGCGCATCTCCCGCCCACCTGCGACACCGTGCCGTTTTGGGGTGATTCACCCGCGCGCGGGGACCCGGGTGTCGGTGCCGGGACGGCGATGGTCCACCATGGACGGGTGGCAGGAAAGAGCAGTATGAGAGGCCGGCAGACCGTACGGGACATGATCCTGTCGATGCTGGCGATCGGAGTCGTGGCGGCCGGGGTGTACTTGCTCATCCCGCACGCGTCGGGGGACACCGTCGGCGCGGTCGACTACCGCTCGGCCGTCGCCTCGGCCAAGCGCGGTGCGCCGTACCCGCTGCTGGGCCCGACCGGGCTCGCCGCGGACTGGAAGGCCACCTCGGTGGAGTACAGCCCGAAGGACCAGAAGGGCTACGCGGTCTGGCACCTGGGCTTCGTCACGCCCTCCGGCCAGTACGCGGCGATCGAGCAGAGCAACGCGGCCCGGGACGACGTCCTCGCCACCACGGTGCCCGGCGGCAAGCCCGACGGCGACACCACGGTGGCCGGCCAGGACTGGCACCGCTACCAGGGCACCCACTACCGGGCCCTGACCGTGCAGACCGGCAGCGCGACCACGGTCGTCACCGGCACCGCCTCGTACGAGGAGCTCGCCCAGCTCGCGCAGGCGCTCAAGTAAGCCCGGCCCGTACGCGGACAGGGCCCCCACCGCGCGGTGGGGGCCCTGCTGCTTGTGCGGGGTACGGCTCAGACGGTGGTGACGACCTCGTCGTACGACAGGCGCGGGCCGCGCGGGTACGAGGCGTTCTCGCCCGGCTTGCCGATGTTGACCACCATCAGCACCGAGTGCTCGCCGTCGCCGAAGAACTCCTTGTCGACACCCGCGGCGTCGTAGCCGCCCATCGGACCGGCGGCCAGGCCGGCGGCCCGGATGCCCAGGATGAAGTAGGCGGCCTGCAGGGCGCCGTTGAAGCGCGCGGACGCCTCGCGACGCGGGCGCTCGGCGAAGAAGTCCTTGGCCTGCGGCACGGCGGGGAACTGGGTCGGCAGCTCCTCGTGGAACTCGTTGTCGGCGGCCAGGATGGCGACCAGCGGGGCGGCGGCGGTCTTGGCCCGGTTGCCCTCGTTCATGTGCTGCAGCAGGCGCTCACGGCCCTCGGGGCTGCGGACCAGGACGACGCGCAGCGGCTGCTGGTTCATCGCGGTGGGAGCGTGCTTGACCAGGTCGTATATCGCCTGGATCTGCTCGTCGCCGACGGGCTCGTCGGTGAAGGCGTTGGCGGTGCGGGCCTCGCGGAACAGCAGATCCTGGGCGGCGCTGTCGAGGGCCAGGGCGTCACTGATGGCAGTCGTCATGAGGTTCTCTACTTAATGTCCGGGGCGGCTGGCGGGACGGCTGGTGCGCCGTCCACACGTCGTCCAACAGTAGATGAAACTTAAACTATTCCATCCGGGGATGTGATCCGGGTCACTCCACCCCGGATCCGCCGGCCTCCTCGGCGGCCAGCGCCGCGTCCAGCCTGGCCCGCGCGCCGTCCAGCCAGCGCTGGCAGACCTTCGCCAGCTGCTCGCCACGCTCCCAGAGCGCCAGCGACTCCTCCAGCGACACCCCGCCGGCCTCCAGCTGCCGGACCACCTCCAGCAGGGCGTCCCTGGCCTGCTCGTAGCCCAGGCTGTCGTCCTGGCCCGCGCCGCTCTGGCCTGCGCCGCTCTGCCCCGCGCCGCTCTGTCCCGCGCTGTTCTGCCCCGCGCCGCTCTGATCGTCTGCCATGGCGCCAGCGTAGGTGCTGGCCGTGACAGACCGGCTCGCCCCGGGTCGGCTCGCACCCGGGTGGCGGGCAGACGGGTGGCGCGTCCCGGTGACGGGCCGGGCCCTCAGGGGCCGGCCGTCACCCCGAAGCCGCCGCCCGCCACCCGCGCGTGCAGCTCCTCACCCGACGTGACCTGGGCCGGGTCCGTCACGACGTGCCCGTCGGCCTGCTGGAGCACCGCGTACCCGCGCTCCAGGGTGGCCAGCGGCGAGAGCGCGACCACCCGGGCCAGCGTGTGCCCGAGGTCCGACTCGGCGGCGTCCAGCCGGTGCCCGAGGCAGCGCCGGGAGCGTTCCAGCAGCGCGGCCACCTCGGCGGCCCGCCCGTCCACCAGTTGCCGGGGTGCGGCCAGCACCGGCCGGCTGCGGACGCTCGCCAGCCCGGCCAGCTCCCGTTCGACCCGGCCGACCACCTGCCGCCGGGCCCGGTCGCGCAGCTGGTGCACCTTGGCCAGCTCCTCCCCGACGTCCGGGACCACTCGTTTGGCGGCATCGGTCGGGGTGGAGGCCCGCAGGTCCGCGACGAAGTCCAGCAGCGGCTGGTCCGGCTCGTGCCCGATCGCGCTCACCACCGGCGTCCGGCAGCCGGACACCGTCCGGATCAGCCCCTCGTCCGAGAACGGCAGCAGGTCCTCGACGCTGCCGCCGCCGCGCGCCACGATGATCACGTCCACCTCGGGGTGCTCGTCCAGCTCCCGGACGGCGGCCGAGACCCGGCTCACCGCGCCGACGCCCTGGACGGGTACGTTCCGCACCTCGAAGCGGACGGCGGGCCAGCGCCGCCGGGCGTTCTCCAGCACGTCCCGCTCGGCGGCCGAGCCCCGGCCGGTCACCAGGCCGATGCAGTGCGGCAGGAAGGGCAGCGGCCGCTTGCGGTCCGCCGCGAACAGCCCCTCGCCGGCGAGCCGCCGCTTCAGGTGCTCCAGCTTCGCCAGCAGCTCGCCGAGCCCGACCAGCCGGATCTCGGAGGCCCGCAGCGAGAGCGTGCCGCGAGCGGCGTACCACTCGGGCTTCGCCCGGACGATGATCCGCGAACCCTCCTGCACCGCGTCCGCGACCTGCTCGAAGACGGCCCGGAAGCAGGTGACCGTCAGCGAGACGTCCCGCTCCGGGTCGCGCAGCGTCAGGAACACCACGCCCGCCCCCGGCCGCCGGCTGAGCTGGGTGATCTGCCCCTCGACCCACACCTCGCCCAACCGGTCGATCCAGCCGCCGATCAGTGCGGAGACCTTGCCGACCGGGATCGGGGCTTCGGGAGAGCTGCTGTTGGCCATGCGTACGAGGCTATCGCCGCCGACGGACAGCGAGCCGGCGCACGACAGGCTGCAAGGAGCCGCCTGACGGCGTCCGACCGCTGCCGACCGCTGCCGACCGCTGCCGTCCGTTGCCGTCCGAGTCCGACCGCCTGCGACCGGAGCTGTCCGACCGGCCCGTCCCGTCGGTTCGGGTCGGCGCCGCCCGTACCATGGATGCCATGTCCAACACCGCTCAGCGCCGTGTCCTGCTCGCCGCCCCCCGGGGCTACTGCGCGGGCGTCGACCGTGCCGTCATCGCCGTGGAGAAGGCCCTTGAGCAGTACGGGGCACCGATCTACGTCCGCAAGGAGATCGTCCACAACAAGTACGTCGTGAAGACCCTGGAGAAGCAGGGCGCGATCTTCGTCGACGAGACGGAGGAGGTGCCGGAGGGCTCGATCGTGGTCTTCTCGGCGCACGGTGTGGCGCCCTCGGTGCACGACGAGGCCAAGGCCGGCAAGCTCGCGACCATCGACGCGACCTGCCCCCTGGTGACCAAGGTCCACAAGGAGGCCGTCCGGTTCGCGGACGAGGACTTCGACATCCTGCTGGTCGGCCACGAGGGCCACGAGGAGGTGGTCGGCACCATGGGCGAGGCCCCGGACCGGATCCACCTGGTGGACGGCCCCGAGGACGTCGCGAACGTCCAGGTCCGCGACGAGTCCAAGGTGGTCTGGCTCTCCCAGACCACCCTCTCGGTGGACGAGACGATGGCCACCGTCGGCGAGCTCAAGAAGCGCTTCCCGCTGCTGGTCAGCCCGCCCAGCGACGACATCTGCTACGCCACCCAGAACCGCCAGGTCGCCGTCAAGCAGATGGCCCCCGAGACGGACCTGCTGATCGTGGTCGGCTCCCGGAACTCCTCCAACTCCGTCCGCCTGGTCGAGGTCGGCCTGGAGTACGGCGCCAAGGCCGCCCACCTGGTGGACTACGCGGACGAGATCGACGACTCCTGGTTCGAGGGCGTCACCACGGTCGGCCTGACCAGCGGCGCCTCGGTTCCGGAGATCCTGGTCGAGGGCGTGCTCGCCCACTTCGCCGAGCGCGGCTACACCGACGTGCAGACCGTCAAGACCGCCGAGGAGCACCTGATCTTCTCGCTGCCCAAGGAGCTCCGCCGCGACCTGCGCGCGGAGGCCGCCGGCAAGCTCTAGGGTCTGCGCCGGTGCCCGGGGTTCCACGGAGCCCCGGGCACCGTGCTGTCCGGGGCCCGGCACCGGCCCGCACCCGCATCCGCACCGGCACCCGCCCGGCTCGGCCGATCGGCAGGCGTACCCGGCCCGGCGCCCGTACGTTTGTGCACAGGCTGTGGACGACGGAGGGCGGCGTGGCTGTGGCAACGGTATTCGGCGTGGACATCGGCGGCTCGGGCATCAAGGGCGCGCCCGTGGACCTCGGCAAGGGCGTGCTCGCCGAGGAGCGGCACAAGGTCCTGACGCCTCGCCCGGCCTCGCCGGAGGCGGTGGTCGCGGCGGTCCGCGAGGTGGTCCGGCACTTCGGCCACCAGGGGCCGGTCGGTCTCACCTTCCCCGGGGTGGTGGTCGGCGGGCACACCCGGACGGCCGCCAACGTGGACAAGGGCTGGGTCGGACTCGACGCCCAGGGGCTGTTCCGCGAGGCGCTGGACCTGCCCGCCACCGTGCTCAACGACGCCGACGCGGCCGGCCTCGCCGAACTGCGGCACGGCGCCGGCCGGGGACAGGACGGGGTGGTGCTGGTGCTGACCTTCGGCACCGGCATCGGCAGCGCGCTCTTCGTGGACGGCGCCCTCGTCCCCAACACCGAGCTGGGCCACCTGGAGATGCGCGGCAAGGACGCCGAACGCCGGGCCTCCTCCGCCGCCAAGGAGCGGCACGAGCTCTCCTGGGCCGACTGGTCCGTCCGGGTGGACGAGTACCTCGACCTGGTCGAGCGGCTCTTCTCCCCACAGCTGATCATCATCGGCGGCGGTGTCAGCCGCAAGCACGACAAGTTCCTGCCGCTGCTCAAGGAGCGCGAGGCCGGTGTCGTACCGGCGCTGCTGCGCAACGACGCGGGCATCGTCGGCGCGGCGATGGCGGCGGCGGCCCGCGGCGACTGACCCGGACGGCCCGTCGCACCCGGACGGGGTGAGGCACGGCCGCCCCGCGCCCGCAGTCGCCGCGCGGCTTCAGGCGCCCCGCGCCCTCAGCCGTTCGCCCGGCCCCGCCGGATCCGGCGCTGCGCCAGGAACCGCGCCGCCACGATCACCACCGCCAGGCTGGTGCCGCTGAACAGCCACCCGGCCCGCAGCGCCAGCCCGGTCGCCAGCGCCAGCACCTGCCCGGTCACGCCGGGGGAGGAGACCGGGCCGAGCAGCAGCAGCGCGGTGGCGAAGGCGATCGGTCCGCTGATCGGCGCGGCCGGCAGGTCCGCGAGCCGGACCCGGACGGCCAGCTGGAAGCAGACCACCAGGTAGCCGAGCCCGAACAGGGTGCCGAGCCCGTCGAACAGCAGCCGGTCGAGCCCCGCCACGGCCAGCGTGCCGGCCACGGCCAGCACACCGGTGCCGACGGCGGTCAGCCGGGCCGGCCGCCCGCCGCCCGGCCGGTCGCGCCCCCGGTCGCCGGTGCGGAGCGGCAGGGGCAGCCGCAGCCGCGGCCGGGGCGTCGCCCGGCCGGACGCCGCCCGGCTCCCGGCGGCTGGGCGGGGTGGTGCGTCGGGGGGCGTGGCGGGCCCCGGTACGGCGGCCTCGGCGGCGCCGGCTGGCGGTCGGCGTCGGGGCCCGGGCGGCTGGGTACGGATGCTCTGCTCCACCCGACCAACGTACGGTCCGATCATCGCCACACGGTGTAATGGCCGCGTTCGGCCCTGCGCCGTGTCCCCGGACGGAGCAACGACGGCGCGGTTCCGCGGCCGGGCCGGGCCGATCCCGGAGCCCACGGCCGCCCCCTGACCCGGACCCGTAGACTGGGCCGTCGGCCCGTACGGTGCCGCTCGACTCCTCCAAGCCCACGGGACTGCGCTTCATGTCGCTCACGATCGGAATCGTCGGCCTGCCGAACGTCGGCAAGTCGACCCTTTTCAACGCCCTGACCAAGAACGACGTGCTGGCGGCCAACTACCCGTTCGCCACCATCGAGCCCAACGTCGGCGTCGTGGGCGTTCCGGACCCGCGGCTCAAGGTGCTCGCCGAGATGTTCGGCTCGCAGCGCCTGCTCCCGGCGACGGTGGACTTCGTGGACATCGCCGGCATCGTGCGCGGCGCGAGCGTCGGCGAGGGCCTGGGCAACAAGTTCCTCGCCAACATCCGCGAGTCGGACGCGATCTGCCAGGTCATCCGCGCCTTCGTCGACCCCGACGTCGTGCACGTGGACGGCAAGGTCTCGCCGAAGGACGACATCGAGACCATCAACACCGAGCTGATCCTCGCGGACCTCCAGTCCATCGAGAAGGTGATCCCCCGCCTCCAGAAGGAGGCCCGCCTGAAGAAGGAGTCGGCGGCCACCCTGGCGGCGGCCGAGGCCGCCCAGAAGATCCTGGAGAGCGGCAAGACCCTCTTCGAGGTCGGCTTCGACACCTCCTCCGTCCGTGAGCTGCACCTGCTCACCACCAAGCCCTTCCTCTACGTCTTCAACGTGGACGAGGAGGAGCTGATGGACGAGGAGTTCAAGGACGCCCAGCGCGCCCTGGTCGCCCCGGCCGAGGCGATCTTCCTCAACGCGAAGATCGAGTCCGAGCTGATCGGCATGGAGGAGGACGAGGCGCTCGAACTCCTCCAGTCCATGGGCCAGCAGGAGACCGGCATGGCCACCCTCGGCCGCGTCGGCTTCGAGACCCTCGGCCTGCAGTCCTACCTCACGGCCGGCCCCAAGGAGGTCCGCGCCTGGACCATCAAGAAGGGCGCCACCGCCCCGGAGGCCGCCGGTGTGATCCACACCGACTTCCAGAAGGGCTTCATCAAGGCCGAGATCGTCTCCTTCGACGACCTGGTCGAGTGCGGCTCCATCCCCGAGGCCCGCGCCAAGGGCAAGGCCCGCATCGAGGGCAAGGAGTACGTCATGCAGGACGGCGACGTGGTGGAGTTCCGCTTCAATGTGTAGTCATTCGCTTACTGCATGTTAGGCATTGAGTCAAACGCGCAGGTCGGAAAGGGTCGGACTCTGTCGAGTCCGACCCTTTCGTCGTCACCGTGCTGGATGGGTGCTGGATATTCTGACGTGTGGTCAGTCGCGATCAGTTGTCGTAAACGGTGGACCGGTGTCCCACGTGAACGACCCAGACCACCAGCTCCCCGTTGTCGATCGTGTAGACGACGCGGTAATCGCCGACCCGCAGTCGGCGGCGGTCCGGCTGGGACACGAGTGCGGTGGTGTTGAAGCCGAGCGGATCGCCTTCCAGCTCGGTCAGCTTGGCCAGGATGCGCAGTGCCATGTCGCGGGGGATCTTCCGAAGCTCGGCCTGCGCCTCGGGGCGGAAGACGGTTCGGTACTCACTCACTGCGCGCCAGCGTCTCCCTCATGATGTCCTCGATCGGGATGCCGGGTGCGGGGTTGGCCATGCGCTCGTCGATGATCCGGTTGATCTCGCGCTCCTCCCACTCCTGGTACTTGCGCAGCACTTCGATGGAGACGACGGCGGCGATCTCCTTGCCGCGGCGTGTGATCACCGTGGGCACGTCGTCCCGGTCGGCACGCTCCACGACCTCGGCGAGGTGTGCACGCACGTCGCGGATGGACTCTATGGGCAGCGGCTGTGTCATGTGCTCAAGCGTACCGAGTGTCCCATGTGTACACAACGGCTATGGGAGGGGAGGGTAGGCCTCCTTCGTTGCAGCTGCGCATGCTGGATGTGCTGGATGAGGCCCTACCGTGCTGGATCGGTGCTGGATGCGAGCCGCCGATCCCCCGTTCTTGCAGGTCGCGGCCCTGGCTTGGATGTTCCGCTTCAACGTGTGATGGCTCGCGTACTTTGTGTTGGATGATCTGTCGACTCTGCAGGTCGGATGGGGTCCACCCTCTCGGGGGTGGGCCCCTGACTTGTTCCCGTGCTGATCACGAATGAGGGGATCATCATCCTCGCCGCCCGCTATCACTACTGACTGTCCTCTGTTGCCGTTGCCGTCACATGCCGTATCGGCGCTGCCGGGTGCCCCCGGGCACCGACCGCCACCCGGGGGTACGTCGGCTCCGGGCTCACGGTGGGTCAGGGCGGCGGTGCGGGGTTGCCGCCTCCTGGACCCGGGCGCGGGGAGTTGTTCGTTCTCATCACATAAGATGCGCGACCTGGGGGTTGTCGCAGCGAACAGGGGGCCGGTGTGGGGAAGAGGAGCAGGTGCGCGGAGCGAGCGCGACGGCGGGCGGTACGGACTACGGCGCGGACACCGGTCGGATAGCGAGTCTCCCCGTCCGCAGACACCATGTGCTGTTGGTCCCGTGGACGGTGCTCTGGTTCCTGATCGTCGAACCGAGTGGCGGTGTGTCCTGGCACTACCTGCGGCAGGGCGAGCAGCTGCTCTTCGGCAGTGAGCCCGGCGGCGGCCTCTCGCTCTACGCGCACCACCCGGAGCTGCAGATCGGCCCGGTCAGCCTGGCGGCGGCCCGGCTCTTCGCGCCTTTCTCCGACCACGTCGGGCAGGTGCTGGCGGCGGCGACGATGTCCGCCCTCGGGCTGGTGATGCTCGTCCTGATCGGGCGGACGGCGGCCTGGTACCAGCGCGGTACCGGCACCAACCACCGTCGGCTGCAGCAGCGCATCCTGGTCGCGGGGCTGGCCTTCATCCCGATGTGGGTCGAGGTCTCGGTCCGGTTCGGGCACCTGGACGACGTCCTGGCGCTCTTCTTCACCACGCTCGCCGTCCACGCGCTGGTCAGGCACCAGCCCGCCGCGGTGGGCATCTACCTCGCCCTGGCGGTGGACTCCAAGCCCTGGGCGGTCTCCTTCCTGCCGCTGATCCTGGCGCTGCCGCGGCCGGTCTGGCTGCGGGCCTTCGCCTGGTGCTGCGGTCTGGTCGCGGTCGCCTGGCTGCCGTTCTACCTGGGCAACCTGGGTTCGCTCGCGGCGGCCAAGTTCACCATCCCCAACCAGCCCGCCTCCTCGCTGCGCTGGCTGGGTGTCTCGGACCCGGCCACGCCCTGGTGGGACCGTCCGGCGCAGTTCGCGATCGGTCTCGGTCTGGGCGCGATCGCGGTCCGGCGCGGGCGCTGGCCGGCCGTGGTGCTGCTGGGCGCCAACGCCCGCATCCTGCTCGACCCCAGCGTCTACACCTACTACACGGCCTCGATCCTGCTCGGCACCCTGCTCTGGGATTCCGTCGGCCAGCGGCGGCTGGTGCCCTGGTGGAGCTGGATCGCGCTGGCCTCGCTGTACGGCGGGACGCTGCTGATCCCCTCCGACTCCGCGCGCGGACTGCTGCGGCTGGCGTTCGTGGTGGTGTCGACGGCGTACGTCCTGCTCTGGCCCACCAAGCAGCCGCGCAGACGGCACGAGGGCGGTGGCCCCCGCAGCCGTCGGAGCGGCGGTGGCGGCAGCCGTCGCGGCCGGAGTCGCGGTGCGGGCCGGCCGGTGGTGCCGCAACCGCGCCAGGAGAGCCGCCCCTTGAGCGCGGCCCGCTGAGCCGCGCGCACTGCGGGCCGGTCCGGCGCCGGTTCTTCGCAGGGGGCCCGGAACGCTCAGGGCCGGGGGACGCTCACCCGAGCAGGTGCGCGTTGACCGCCCGTGCGGCCTCGGCCAGTTCGGGCAGCTCCACGACCGTCACCCCGGCGGCGGTGAGCAGCGCCGTGCCCTGGCAGCCGGTGACGAAGAGGTCCGGTTCGCGCCAGGTGACGACCACCCGGGGGATGCCGGCGGCGATGATCAGCTGGGCGCAGGTGCGCGGCCGGGAGGCGCGCTGTCCGCAGGGCTCCAGCGAGCTGTAGACGGTCGCACCGCGCAGCCGGGGATCCCCGGCGGGCAGCTTGCCGAGGGCCGCCTCCTCGGCGTGGTTGTGCGCGTCGAGTTCGCGGCTGTAGCCCTCGCTGAGCACCGAACCGTCGGCGCCGACGATCACCGCGCCGACCGAGAACGCGGTCGCGGACGGCGGGCAGAGCTTGGACAGCTCGACCGCGCGGGCCAGCCAGAACAGATCGGAGGCGGTCACGGGGAGTACTCCTTGGGGGCGTACCTGAGCAGGACGACATCACCCACAGTACGTGCCCCCAGCAGCCGCATCCGCCGGCCCGGCCCGCCCGGGAACGCGGCCCGGCCGACGAAACGCGGGGCGGCGGCCTGGCCGACCAGCAGGGGGGCGACGGCGAGCTGCAACTCGTCGGCGAGTCCCTGGGCGAGGAACTGGGTGTGCACGCCGCTGCCGCCCTCGACCATCAGCCGCCCGACGCCGCGCCGGCCCAGGTCGTCCAGCACCGCGCCCAGGTCCACCGTTTCGCCGACCCCCACCACCTCGGCCAGGCCGGACAGTTCGGCGCGCAGCCCGGGAGCCGAGGCGAGCGTGGTGTACGCGAGCTTCTCGCCCCCGGTGTGCCAGAAGTTCAGCCCGGCGCCGAGCGAGCCGCTCCCGGTCAGGGTGACCTTGAGCGGGTACGCGGGCTTCCCGGCGGCGACCCGCGCGGCCCGCCGGTCGGGCGAGTTGACCAGCAGCCGGGGGTTGTCCAGGCGCAGGGTGTTGCCGCCGACCAGCAGCGCGTCGCAGGAGGCGCGCACCTCGTCCACCCGGTTGAAGTCCTCGGGGCCCGAGAGCAGCAGCCGCTCCGGGGAGGCGTCGTCCAGGTACCCGTCGATCGACATCGCGGCGCTGAGCAGGACGTACGGGCGGCGAGCTGCCACGGGAGGGTCCGTTCTCTCGGGAGCTGCCACAGTACGACGCCGGGCGGGCCGGCCGGCCCGTGCCGCGGCCCGGTCAGCCGCTGCGGGGCGGCACCGGCAGCGGGAGCGCGGGCAGGCCGTCGAGGCTGCTGCCGATGTACTCCTTGCTCTCGCAGTAGGCCGAGAACTTGTCCTCGCCCTTGCGGTCGAAGTACTCGGCGTGCAGGCCGCGGTCCTCGCGGAAGTCCATGAACGGGACGGCGTAGCCGCAGGAGTCGCTGACCCGTTCGGCGTGCACCACGACGACCGCGCGCAGCCCGGCGCCGTCCACGGCCGGGTCGAAGCGGGCCATCAGGCCGTCGAACCGCGGGTCGTCGCGGAAGACCGGCTCGCCGCGCCCGTGCACCCGCACCACGGTGGGCGGGCCGGTGAAGGCGCACCACATCAGCGTGATCCGCCCGTTCTCCCGCAGGTGGGCGATGGTCTCGGCGGTGCTGCCGCCGAAGTCCAGGTAGGCGAGGGTCAGTTCGTCCAGCACCGGCAGCGTTCCGGAGCGCCCCTTGGGGGAGACGTTGACGTGTCCGTCGTCGGCGAGCGGGGCGGTGGCGGTGAAGAAGACCGGCTGGTCCTCGATGAACTTCCGCAGGCGGCCGTCGATTCGCTCATATGTTTTTCCCATGACCCCAAGTGTGGCCAATCCGGTGGGGAATGGGGAGCCGATGAGAATGGGTATCGCCATCTGAGACGTATCTTCTCGACCAGCGAGACGATGCGTAGGCTCGGAGATGCCGGCGGAAGGCCGCCGGAGACTCAGGACGACGTGAGGGGAACCGTCATGACGGACCGGCGGGCTGTCTACACCCATGGCCACCAGGAGGCGGTGCTGCGCTCGCACCGCTCCCGCACCGCCGCCAACTCGGCGGCCTATCTGCTGGCCGAACTGCGGCCCGGCCAGGCCCTGTTGGACGTGGGCTGCGGGCCCGGCACGATCACCGCCGACCTGGCGGAGCTGGTCGGCCCGGCCGGCCGGGTGGTCGCCGTGGACACCTCCGCCGAGGTGCTGGCGCAGGCCGCCGGGTACGTCGCCGGGCGGGGGCTGTCCCAGGTGGTCTTCGAGGCCGCCGATGTGTTCCGACTGCCCTACCGGGACGGCGAGTTCGACGTGGTGCACGCCCACCAGGTACTGCAGCACGTCGCCGACCCGGTGTCGGCGCTGCGCGAGATGCGCCGGGTGACGGCGCCCGGCGGGGTGGTCGCGGCGCGCGACGCCGACTTCGCGGCGATGACCTGGTACCCCGAACTGCCCGAACTGGACGAGTGGATGGCCCTGACCCAGCGGGTCTCCCGGGGCAACGGCGGCGAGCCGAACGCGGGCCGCCGCCTGCTGTCCTGGGCCCGCGCCGCCGGGTTCACCGAGATCACGAGCACCTCCGGCACCTGGACGTACGCCACCCCGGAGCAGCGTGACTGGTGGGGCGGCCTGTGGGCCGACCGGGTCGTCGGCTCCGACTTCGCGAAGACCGCCGTCGCCGACGGGCACGCGACCCCGGCAGACCTGGAGCGGATCTCGGCGGGCTGGCGGCACTGGGCGGCCGACCCGGACGGCTGGTTCGCCGTCCTGCACGGCGAGGTGCTGTGCCGGGTCCCCGGGGAGGCCGACCGCTAGGGTCTGCCGTCAATTCGCGAGCCCGCCGCCGGCCGTGTCCGCTACCGTCGGCCGCATGGAGACGGCGTACCGCGTGATGCGGCAGGACGACAACGGCAACCGGTTCCTGGTCGCCAAGGGGCTGACGCGGCCGGCGGCGGAGGAGCTCGCAGCCGAGTTCGAGGCACGCGGCCACAAGCAGCTGTACTGGGTCGAACGGGACGGAGCCGTCGCCGCGGGCGCATAGGGTCTCGGTCATGGAGACCCGGATTGTCGTCGGCGGTGCCCTCATCCACCAGGGCCGGGTGCTGGCCGCCCGCCGCAGCGCGCCGCCCGAGGTGGCGGGGTACTGGGAGTTCCCGGGCGGCAAGGCCGAACCCGGCGAGACGCCCGAGCAGGCGTTGGAGCGCGAGCTGTACGAGGAACTCGGCGTACGGGCCCGCGCGGTGGCGCAGCTGCCCGGCCGGTGGCCGGTGCGGCCGGGGCTGGAACTGCGGATCTGGACGGCCGAACTGCTCTCCGGCGACCCGCAGCCGCTGGAGGACCACTCCGAGCTGCGCTGGCTCGGGCCGGAGCAGCTGGCCGAGGTCGACTGGCTCGACCACGACCGCGAGGTCCTGCCGCACGTCGCCCGGCTGCTCACCGACCAGCCCGGCGGCTCGTAGCACCCGGGGCGCCCCGCCTGCCGTGCCCGCCGCCGTGCCCGCCGCCGCGCCCGGCTCCCCGCGCCACGGGATCCGAGCCCGGCGGACCGGCAGCGGTTCCACGGTTCTGCGGTTCCACGGTTCCGCAGTCCCACGGATCCGGTCAGGCTGCGCCGAGACCGTGCTCAGGCCTGGCCTATGCCTGGCTTAGGCCAGGTAGGTCAATCGGAAAAGACGACCCCGAATGCCGGGATAGCCGGGCAATTTGCTGGGTATGTCACTGTTCGACAGCATTCGTCACCATCGGTGAGGCGGGGCCGGACACACGGTGAGGCAGCGTCGGGCGGTCGCCGACACCCCACCACCGGCACCCCGACCCGAGGTGCGCAGCCCGAGCAGCCCGAGAGCCGGAGGCCCTGTCGGTGTCGAGTACGGGTAACGGCGGGGGAGAGCGACCGTCCCGGGGCCTGCCCCGGCGGGGGTCGCAGCGTGCGACCGGCCCCGGTGTGGGCGGCGACCCGCCTCGCGCGAGTCCCCATGCCATCGGGGGCGTCCGGGGCGGCGCCGCCGCCCGCGCGCGCCTGCGGCGCGGCGCGCCCTCGCACACGTCTGCCCGCACGCCCCCGCTCGCCGCCGGTCCGCGCGAGCAGGCCGCTCAGGCCGCCCGGGAGCAGCAGAGCCGCCGCCGGCCGGGCAGCGCCCCGGCCGCGCCCGGTGTCCCGGACGCCTTCGCCGCGCCCGCCGTGCGCGGCCTGCCCGCCGCGCCCTTCCCCGGTACGGCCGCCGCGCCCGCCCCGCTCATCGGCAAGCATGCCCAGGGCAGCCTGTTCGACATCGTCAAGGTCGCGATCGCGATCCTCGACACCGCCGGCCGGGTGGTGCTGTGGAGTCCGGCCGCCGAGCAGCTGCTCGGCTGGCCGAGCGAGTTGCTGGTGGGACGCGGTATCGAGGAGCTGATCATCCAGGAGGAGCGGGCCGCCCAGGCCCGGGCGGCGATCCAGGACACGCTGCGCAACGGGGACTGGCGCGGTCTGACGGTGCTCCGGCACCGCGACGGCCCGAAGGTCCCGGTCGAGGCCCGGATCTCGCTGCTGGTGGACGGCGACGGCACCCCGTTCCTCCAGGTCGCCCTCGCCGAGGCCCGGACGCTCCAGGCGGTCGAGCGCGACCTCGCCGTCCGGGACGCACTGTTCGAGCAGTCGCCGCTCGGCATCGCGATCCTCGACACCGAGCTGCGCTACACCGCCGTCAACCGGACGCTGGCCGAGATGAACGGCTTCCCCGCCGAGGACCACGTCGGCCGCACCACCGGCGAGACCCTCCCGGAGCGGGCCGCCGACGAGATCACCGCCATCCAGCGGCAGGTGCTGGCGACCGGCGAGCCGGTCATCGACGTCACGCTCGCCTCGCCGAGCACCGCCCGGTCGGGGTTCCGCTCGATCTCGTACAGCCGGATGACCGACCGTTCGGGCAAGGTGCTCGGCATCTCCGGCACCGTGATGGACGTGACCGACCGCTACCGGGCCGTCGCCAAGGTCGAGAACGCCCGCCGCCGGCTGTCGCTGCTCAACGAGTTCGGCTCCCGGGTCGGTGACCTGCTCGACGCCACCCGGATCGCCCAGGAGCTGGCGGGCTCGGTGGTGCCCCGGCTGGCGGACTACGCGGCGGTGATCCTGCTCCAGGCGGTCGCCCACGGCGACGACCTGCCCCGGCACGGGCACGACCGCCGTACCTCGCTGCTCCAGCTCGGCGTGGCCGCCGTCCAGGACGGGGCCGAGGTGGAGGTGATGCTCCGGCGCGGTGCCCGGATCACCTTCGCCGAGGACTCCTCCTTCGGCCGGGTGCTGCGCACCGGCGTGCCCGAGCTGCTCTCCGGGCCGGCCGAGCTGAGCGACCTCACCTACCCCGGCGACCCGAAGGTGCAGGCGGCGCACGACCTGGGCGTGCACTCCCGGCTGGTTGTCCCGCTGCGCGCCCGGGGCCTGGTGATCGGCCTGCTGGCGCTCAGCCGGTCCGGCTACCGCGAGGGCTTCGACCGGGACGACCTGGCCTTCACCGTCGAGCTCGCCGACCGGGCGGGCAGCTCGCTCGACAACGCGCGCCTGTACGCCCGCGAGCGCACCGCCGCGCTGACCCTCCAGCGCACCCTGCTGCCCCAGCAGGTGCCGCAGCCCCCCGGCGTCGAGGTCGCCTACCGGTACGTACCCGGCAGCAGCGGCACCGAGGTCGGCGGCGACTGGTTCGACGTGATCCCGCTGCCGGGCGAGCGGACGGCTCTGGTGGTGGGCGACGTGATGGGCCACGGGCTGCGGGCCGCCGCGACGATGGGCCGGCTGCGCACCGCCGTCCGCACCCTGGCCGGGCTCGACCTGCCGCCGGACGTCCTGCTGCGGCACGTCCACGACCTGGCCGACGACCTGGCCCAGGGCCCGGACGAGGCGCTGCTCGCCACCTGTGTCTACGTGGTCTTCGACCCCGCGACCGGCCGGCTGACGGCGACCAAGGCGGGCCACATCCCGCCGGTCCTGATCGTCCCCAAGGAGCCGGCCGACGAGTCCGCCAAGATCGGCAGTGCGCTGCCGGGCGGGGTCGGCCAGATCCTGGACCTGCCCTCGGGCGCGCCGCTCGGGGTCGGCGGCGTCCCGTTCGAGTCGATCGAACTGGACATCCCCGAGGGCAGTCTGCTGGCGCTCTGCACGGACGGCCTGGTGGAGTCCCGGGACAAGGACCTGGACGTCGGCCTCGGCAGGCTGCTGAGCGTCCTGGAGCAGCCGTACGCGTCGATCCAGCAGGCCTGCGAGGCGGTGCTCGCCACCATGGAGCAGGGGCGGGAGCCCGACGACGTCGCCCTGCTGCTGGCCCGGCTCGGGCGCGGGCAGTCGGGCATCCCGACGGCCGGGTGGACGCTGCCGGCCGAGCCCACCGCCGTCTCGCGGGCCCGCCGCCTGGTCCGCGGCACCCTCGCCGAGTGGGGCGCCGAGAACCTCACCGACACCGCCGAGCTGCTGGTCAGCGAACTGGTCACCAACTCCGTCCGGTACGCCAGTGCCCCGATCGGTGTCCGTCTCACGCTCGGCGACACCCTGCTGGTGGAGATCTCCGACCCGCTGCCCGACCCGCCCCGGGAGCGCCACGCGGCCGAGGCGGACGAGGGCGGCCGTGGGCTGGAGCTGGTCCGCCGGCTGGCCCTGCGCTGGGGCACCCGGGCCGAGGGCATGGGCAAGGTGGTCTGGTTCGACCTGCCGCTGGTCGAGCAGATCTACGAGCTGGAACGCGAGTACGACGACGAAGCGGGCGGCGGCCCGGGGGAGTGACCCCGCACCGCCGCCCGGTCCGACGACGAGTCGGGCGGCGGCGCGGGGGAGAGCCCCGCACCGCCGCCCGGAGGAGCATCAGCCGGCCAGGTAGCCCTGGACGTCGACGAGCAGGCCGGTGCTGCTGCCGCTGTGGTTGTAGATCTCGATGGAGCCGTCGGCCGAGACCGGCACCCAGGCCAGGTTGGCGGTGGTGCCGGACCAGTCGAAGTTGACCGTCGAGGTGTTCGGTCGCGTGCTGCCCGCCGCGTAGGCGGTCAGGAAGCCGTTGCCGCCGGGCAGCGCGGTCAGGTTCACCAGAACGCTGCGCGTGCCCTCGGGCACGCCGGCCGAGCCGGTGACCTTCAGGCGCAGGCTCTTGGCGGGGCCGATCCCCGCGCCGCTGTCACGGGTGTCCAGCAGCCGGGTCGGAGTGGTCGGGACGAAGCTGCTGCCCGCGCCGCTGCTGTAGTAGCCCTGGACGTCGGCGATCAGGTCGACGGACCCGGTGTGGTTGTAGAGGGTGACGTAGCCCTGGTCGTCGATCTTCGCGTTGACCTGCTGGGCGGTGGCCGCGCTGAAGCGGGCGTTGAGGCTGGCGAAGCTCGGCGGGTTGCCGTCGGGGTCGGCCGTCACGTAGGTGGCGTAGAAGTTGTCGGCCACGGTGACGTTCAGGACGATGTCCTTCGCGTCCGCCGGGACGCCGCCCAGGCCGGCGACCTTGAACTTCACCGAGCCGCGCTGGCCGACCTGCCCGACGGGTGCGCCGGTGCCGTTGCGGGTGTCCAGGACCCGGGTCTGCTGAGCGGCGCCCTGGTGCTCGCCGCCGGCCTGCGGGCCCTTGGCGTAGCTGCCGATCAGGTCGACGATCAGGTCGACCTTGCCCGCGCCCTGGCTGTAGAAGGCGACGGTGCCGTCGGGGCCGACCGGGACGACGACCTGGTTGGAGACCGTCGCGCCGAAGTACGCGTTGTTGAGGTTCGACACGGTGGGCCGCTTGGTGCCGCCGGGGTAGACCGTCAGGAAGGTGTCCATGCCGATGTTGACGGTGGCCACGTTGAGCACGACCGCAGACGCACCCTGGGGGGCGCGGACCGTCAGCGTCTCGCCGGAGGGGAGGTGGCCGTAGCGGACGCCGGTGCCGTTGCGGGTGTCCACGATCCGGGTCGGCGCGACACTGCGGTACACCAGGCCGCTGTCGGCGACGTTCGCAGCCTGGGCGGTGACCGAGTGCGACGTCGTCCGGCCGGTGTCGGCCTGCGCGATTCCGGCGGCCGGCAGGATGCCCGCGATGGACAGGACGAGTGCGGCGGCTGCGGCGATACGTGCGGTACGCATGGAAGGTCTTCCCCCGAGATGGTGATCTGCCGTGGTGATGTGCCATCAGATAATCACGTGATCACCCCGTCTGTGTGCACGGATAGCCCCCTGTAGCAGAGCTGTTGCAGTGCAGGGACGGCTGCTGCACAGTGTGATCTTGGCGGCGCCCTGCGTGGTTCGAACAGGCCCGGCCGGGTATGGAAACCCGGGGAAGGGAGCAGCCGATTCGATGTTGTGATGTCAGGGACGTGTGCGCCTGCGCTCCGATGATGAATACTCGGGTATCTCGACATCCGGATGGGCGCGGGTTGGAGGGGTCGGTCCGTTGAACAGCATCCCGGCGCGGAGTGTGCCGAGTGGCAGCGGCCATGCCGCCGTGCCCGGACAGCCGGGCCCGGTGACAGGCCATGCAGCGGATCGTGACGGTCCCATCGGCTGGGGGCACGGCCCCACCGGGTCGATCTACGACTACATCCGGGTCGCCACCTTCGCGATCGGCCCGGACGGGCTGATCAGCCAGTGGAGCAGCCGGGCCGCCGAGTTCTTCGGGGTCCCGGCCCACGAGGCCGTCGGCGCGGACCCGGTCACCGCCTTCGTACCGCGCGAGCTCTGGCAGCGCGGCCGGGCCCGGCTGGACCGCATCCTGTCCGGCGAGGAGTGGGTCGGCACCGCGCCGTACCGCGACGCAGACGGCGGCGAGGGCCTCGCCGAGGTCTACCTGATGCCCGACAGCGGCAACCCGGGCGCCACCTGCCTCGCCGTCGACCTGGGCCGGCTGCGCCGGATCGAGACCGACCTCGCGGCCTCGGAGGCGGTCTTCGGCCAGACCCCGACCGGCTTCTTCCTGTTCGGCCTCGATCTGCGGCTGCAACGCGTCAACGACGCCTTCGCGGCCGGCCTCGGGCTCCCGCACGCGGAACTGGAGGGCCTGACCCCGCACGACCTCTTCCTGCCGGGCGAGGCCGAGCGCCTGGTGATCGCGCTGCGCAAGGTGCTGGCCGGCGGCGAGCCGATGCTCGACCTGCGCTTCACCGGCGCGGTGCCGCGCGGCGTCGCCGCCCCGGCCCGGGACGCCGTCCGCAGCTGGGCCATCTCGCTCTACCGCCTGAACAGCTCGGCCGGCCTCCCGATGGGCATCGCCGGCCAGGTCCTGGACGTCACCAGCCGCCATGTCGCCGAGCGCGAGGCGGCCGGGGTGCGGCGCAGCCTGGCGCTGCTCAACGAGGCCAGTACGCACATCGGTTCGACCCTCGACCTGGAGACCACCGCCAAGGAACTGCTGGACGTCATCGTCCCGCAGTTCTGCGACCTCGCCAGCGTCGACCTGTACACCGCCCTGCTCAGCGGCGACTCCGGCCCGATCGCCGTCCGCCCGGGGCTCTCCGACGGCTGCGGCGAGCTGCGCCGGGTGGCCGTCTCCAGCGTGGTCGGCGGGGCCTCCAGCGTGCTCGGCGCCGAGGGCTCCGTCCCGGTCGCCGAGGCCGGCGGCACCCTCTGCTACCCCCGCCGCTCCCCGCACGCCCGCGCGCTGCGCACCGGCCGCAGCGTCGTCCCGCAGCCCGGGCCCGACCCGCTGCTGCGCTCCACCCTGGTCGTCCCGCTGGTCGCCCGCGAGCAGGTGCTCGGCCTGGTGCAGCTCGCCCGGGCGATCGGCAGCGAGCCCTTCGACGCCCGGGACGTGGCGATCGCCGAGGAGCTGGTGGCCCGCGCGGCCGTCTGCGTCGACAACGCCCGGCTCTACCGCCGCGAACACGAGCGCGCCCTGATCCTCCAGCGCAGCCTGCTGCCCCCGGGCAACCCGGCCGCCACCGGCCTGGAGATCGCCCGCCGCTACCTGCCCAGCAACAACAACACCGAGGTCGGCGGCGACTGGTTCGACGTCATCCCGCTGCCCGGCAGCCGCACCGCGCTGGTGATCGGCGACGTAATGGGCCGCGGCCTGCGCGCGGCCGTCGCGATGGGCCAGCTCCGGACGGCGGTGCGCACCCTCGCCATGCTCGACCTGGACCCGGCCGAGGTGCTGACCCAGCTGGACGAGATCGCCCGCGGCCTCGGCGGCGACAGCGGCGCACCCGGCGCGGACTCCACCGAGCTGTACCTCGCGACCTGCGTGTACGCCGTCTACGACGCCGTCACCCAGCGCTGCGTCTTCGCCAACGCGGGCCACCTGCCGCCCGTCCTGCTCAGCCCGGGCGAGCCCGCCAGGATGCTGGACGTCCCGCCCGGCCTGCCGCTCGGCGTGGGCGGCGAGCCGTTCGAGGAGGTGGAGGTCACCCTCCCGGACGACGCGGTGCTCGGGCTCTACACCGACGGCCTGGTGGAGTCCCGCAAGCACCAGCTGGACGAGGGCCTGCGGGCCTTCCGGACGGCCCTGTCGAACGGCTCGAAGCAGCTGGAGCAGCTCTGCGACGAGGTCCTCGACGAGCTCATCCCGCACCACGGCGAGGACGACATCGCCCTGCTGATGGCCAAGGTGCAGACCCTCCCCGAGGACGCGGTGGGGGACTGGAAGCTCCCGTCCGAGCCCACCTCCGTCTCCAAGGCCCGCGAACTGGCCTGCGGCTGGCTGCTGGTCCGGGGCATGGACGAGCTGGTGGACACCACCGAGCTGCTGGTCAGCGAGCTGGTCACGAACGCGCTGCGGCACGGCCGGGGCGAGATCCGGCTGCGGCTGCTGCGCGACCGGACGGTGATGTGCGAGGTCTGGGACGACGGCTACGCGCAGCCCCGCCAGCGCCGCGCGCAGGAGACCGACGAGGGCGGCCGCGGGCTCCAGCTGGTCAGCCTGCTGGCCGAGCGCTGGGGCAGCCGGCGGACACCCAACGGCAAGATCGTCTGGTTCGAACTGACGCTCTGAGTACGCCGCCCGGGTGCTTCTGCGCCCGGGCCCGGCCGCGTCACGGCACCGGGGCCCGCCGATGCTCTTCAGTGGTCAACTAGCCCGATCTTCGGGTCAGCTGACGAACTGACGGAGGAGCGCATGCGCGCCAATCGGCTCACCGCCGCAGCCGTTGCCCTGCTGCTGGCCGGCGCGCTGGCCGGCTGCTCGGAGCACCGGGCGGCCCCCCTCGCCGGGGCCGACATCAGCGCCGCCGACCGGGCCCGGGTCGGCGAGGGCGGCACCCTGCGCTGGGCGGTGGACGCCGTACCCGCCACGCTCAACGTCTTCCAGCCGGCCGCCACCGCGGACTCCGCGCTGCTCGCGCACGCCCTGCTGCCCAGCTTGTTCCGGCTCGACCAGCACGCCCACCCCGTCGCCGACCCGGACTACCTGGCCGCCGCCGACGTGGCCCCGGCCGGCCAGTCCCCGCAGACCGTCACCTACCGGCTCAACCCCAAGGCGGTCTGGAGCGACGGCACCCCGATCTCGGCGGCCGACTTCACCGCCCAGTGGCACGCCCTCTCCGGCACGGACCCGGCCTACCAGGGCGAGCACCCCGCCGGGTACGCCGCGATCGCCGCCGTCGCCCAGGGCGCCGACGGCCACGAGGTCAAGGTCACCTTCAAGCAGCCGTACGCACCCTGGCGGACGCTGTTCAGCCCGCTCTACCCCGCCACGGTGACCGGCACCGCGGCCGCGTTCGGCCGGCCGCTGGCCGCCGGCTTCAAGACCTCGGGCGGCCCGTTCGCCGTCCACGGGTACGACGCCCAGGGCGGCACGGTCTCCCTGGTCCGCAACCCCGCCTGGTGGGGCGACGCCCCGAAGGCCACGGAGATCGACTTCCTGGCCACCCCCGCCGCCGCCCGCCTGGACGCGCTGGACCAGGGCAAGCTGGACGTCGCCGCCCTCACGGACACCGTCGACCACGCGGCCCCCGGCGGGGTGGCCGCCGCCGCTCCGCCGGACGCCGCCGCCATGGTCCAGGCCTCGGTGCAGGCGCTCAGGCGGGCCGAGTCACTACCGGGCCTCGCCCTGCACCGCGCCCCGGCCCCCGCCTTCACCCAGCTCACCCTGAACGCGACCCGGGGCCCGCTCACCGACCTGAACGTCCGCCGCGCCGTCGCCCGGGCCGTCGACCGCCAGAAGACCGCCACCGCCGCCCTCGGCCCGCTCGGGCTGGCGGCCGTGCCGCTCGGCAACCACCTGCTGATGGCCGACCAGGAGGGCTACCAGGACAACAGCGGCTCGGCCGGCAGCGCCACCGCCGCCCAGCTGCTGGACCAGGCCGGCTGGAAGTCCGGCACCGGCGCCCGGACCAAGGACGGCAAGGAGCTCACCCTCGGCCTGCTGATCCCGGACGGCTCCGCCACCGCCCGCCGCACCGCCGACGCGCTGACCGCCGAGCTGGCCGAGGCGGGTGTCACCGTCCACCAGCAGCCCGTCCCGGCCGCCGCCTTCGTCAAGGACCACCTGGCCACCGGGGACTACGACCTGGCCCTGTTCTCCTGGCCCGCGACCGGCAGCCCGGCCGGCGACGAGCGCGCCTACTACGCCAAGCCCCAGCCGGGCCCGGACGGCATCCCCGTCATCGGCCGCAACTACGCCCGTACCGGCACCGAGGAGATCGACCGCCTCTTCGACCAGGCCACCGCCGAACTCGACCCCGCCGCCCAGCGCGCGCTGCTCCAGCAGGCGGACACCCGGATCTGGCAGCTCGCCCACTCCGTCCCGCTCTTCCAGCGCCCCGACCTGGTCGCCGTCCGCACCACCGTGGCCGGCGCCGGGGCGTTCGGCTTCAGCGCGCCCCGCTTCCAGGACCTGGGCTTCCGCAAACCCGCCTAGCGGCGGGGGCCGCGTGCCCGCTCATGAACGGCCCACCCAGGGGCGCGGGGGCCTGCGCGGATCGGGAGTGACGGCGCCGCACCTACCGCCTCGCGCAGTTCTCCCCCAGCCTTCGGCCGGGAGGTACCCCCACGCGCCCCTGGAAGCACGAGTGCCGCAGAGGCCCCGCCCAGGGACCCCGCAGGTCCCGGAGGGCTTGCCCAGGGACCCCGCGAGCGATGTGATCTTGGACGCTGTCCGCCGTCCCGACCGGCCCGTTTCTGCTCCCTTGGGATGTTCCACGTACCATAGGAGTAAGCCGTGGCATGTCGTGCCCGGCGGGTGGACCGGTAGTAGCAGGCGGAACGGGCGGCGGCGATCAACAGCGATCGCCGGTCGGCGTCACGCAGCCGGGCGCCGTAACCCACGATTTCGGGAGAATCCGCTCAGCATGCCCACGCGCAATGACATCCGCAACGTTGCCATCGTCGCCCACGTCGACCACGGCAAGACCACCCTGGTCGACGCCATGCTGAAGCAGGCCGGCGCTTTCGCTGCCCACCAGCACCTCGACGACCGGATGATGGACTCGAATGACCTGGAGCGCGAGAAGGGCATCACCATTCTCGCGAAGAACACGGCCGTGAAGTACCACCCGAAGGAGGGTGGCGCGCCGATCACGATCAACATCATCGACACCCCGGGCCACGCCGACTTCGGTGGCGAGGTCGAGCGCGGTCTGTCGATGGTGGACGCGGTCGTCCTCCTGGTCGACGCCTCCGAGGGTCCGCTGCCGCAGACCCGCTTCGTGCTCCGCAAGGCCCTGACGGCCAAGCTGCCGGTCATCCTCTGCATCAACAAGACCGACCGTCCGGACTCCCGGATCGACGAGGTCATCAACGAGACCTACGACCTCTTCCTGGACCTGGACGCCACCGAGGAGCAGATCGAGTTCCCGATCGTCTACGCCTGTGCGCGTGACGGCGTCGCCTCGATGACCAAGCCGGAGAACGGTACGGTCCCGGCCGACAGCGACTCGCTGGAGCCGTTCTTCTCCACCATCCTCCAGCACGTCCCGGCCCCGACCTTCGACGAGGACGCTCCGCTCCAGGCGCACGTCACCAACCTGGACGCCGACAACTTCCTCGGCCGTATCGCGCTCTGCCGCGTCGAGCAGGGCGAGCTGCGCAAGGGCCAGCAGGTCGCGTGGATCAAGCGTGACGGCACGATCGCCCAGGTCAAGATCACCGAGCTGCTGATGACCGAGGCGCTCACCCGCAAGCCGGCCGAGGTCGCGGGCCCCGGTGACATCTGTGCCATCGCCGGTATCCCCGACATCATGATCGGTGAGACCCTGGCGGACCTGGAGAACCCGATCGCGCTGCCGCTGATCACGGTGGACGAGCCGGCCATCTCGATGACCATCGGCACCAACACCTCGCCGCTGGTCGGCAAGGGCGGCAAGGGCCACAAGGTCACCGCCCGCATGGTGAAGGACCGCCTGGACAAGGAGCTGGTCGGTAACGTCTCGCTCCGCGTCCTGCCGACCGAGCGCCCGGACGCCTGGGAGGTCCAGGGCCGTGGTGAGCTCGCGCTCGCCATCCTGGTCGAGACCATGCGTCGCGAGCTCTTCGAGCTGACCGTCGGCAAGCCGCAGGTCGTCACCAAGGTCGTCAACGGCAAGACCCACGAGCCGGTCGAGCGGATGACGATCGACAGCCCCGAGGAGTACCTCGGCGCGATCACCCAGCTGATGGCCGTCCGCAAGGGCCGCATGGAGACCATGACGAACCACGGCTCCGGCTGGGTCCGCATGGAGTTCATCGTCCCGTCGCGCGGCCTGATCGGCTTCCGCACCCAGTTCCTGACCGACACCCGTGGCACGGGTATCGCGCACTCCATCTTCGAGGGCCACGAGCCGTGGTTCGGCGAGCTCCGGATGCGCAACAACGGTTCGCTGGTGGCCGACCGCGCGGGCGTCGTGACGCCGTTCGCGATGATGGGCATCCAGGAGCGCGGCACGCTCTTCGTCGAGCCCACCACCGAGGTGTACGAGGGCATGATCGTCGGCGAGAACTCGCGCCAGGACGACATGGACATCAACATCACCAAGGAGAAGAAGCTCACCAACATGCGTGCCGCTTCCTCCGACACCACCGAGAACCTGGTGCCGCCGCGCAAGCTCTCGCTGGAGCAGAGCCTCGAGTTCTGCCGCGAGGACGAGTGCATCGAGGTGACCCCGGAGACCGTGCGCATCCGCAAGGTCGTCCTGGACCAGAAGGAGCGCGGCCGTACGGCCTCGCGCGCCAAGAAGAACTGACGCTCCACCGCTCACAGCGCCGTCGGCCGGCTCCCCGCGAGGGGGGCCGGCCGACGGCGTTTCCGGTTACTCACCGCTGTCGCCGTCCGAAGCGGGGTGTCCGTTAATCGGACCTGACAGCACGTTATCCGCGAGGGCTGTCCGTTTCATCCGTGTCTGACTATGTCTCCAATGTCCGATATTCGGAGTCCATCGTCCGTTCATGTGATCAAAATGAGATCACTAAACGTCAAGTTCATACCTCAGCGTGACCGATAGTGGTTGAAGTCAAGCTCGGGTCAAGGGGTACGCGCAGGGGTGCGCGCCGAACCACGGGCGCGTCACGCTGATATCAGGAGGCATCCCCCATGCGCGGTGCTAGCCAGGCCAAGTGGATCGTCACGGCCGTCGCAGTCGCCCTCGCCGCTACCGCTTGCGGCAGCAGCACGTCCGGTTCGTCCGGTTCGGGCGGCCCGGTCGACGCCAAGGGCGTCTTCAGCTACCAGAGCGGTGAGCCGCAGAACCCGCTGCAGCCGGCGAACGCCAACGAGGTGCTCGGCGGACGCGTCATCAAGAACCTGTTCCGCGGCCTGGTCGACATCGACCCGGGCACCAACAAGCCGCGCAACCAGGTGGCCGACAAGATCGAGTCCACCGACGCCAAGCACTTCGCGGTGACGCTGAAGGCGGGCTGGACCTTCCACGACGGCACGCCCGTCACCGCGCACTCCTTCGTGGACGCCTGGAACTGGTCGGCCAACACCAAGAACAACCAGATCAACAGCAACTGGTTCTCGGACATCGTCGGCTACGACGCCGTCCACCCGGCCAAGGGCGACCCGACCGCCACCACCATGTCCGGTCTGAAGGTCGTGGACGACACGCACTTCACCATCGACCTGACCGGCCCGGTCTCGTACTACCAGTACAAGCTGGCCTACACCGCCTTCTCCCCGCTGCCGAAGTCCTTCTTCGCGGACCCGGCCAAGGCCGGCGAGAACCCGGTCGGCGACGGCCCGTACAAGTTCGTCTCGTGGGAGCACAACAAGGCCATCACGCTGGCCGCCTACGACAACTACGCCGGTGCCGACAAGGCGCAGAACGGCGGCATCGTCTTCAAGAACTACAGCGCCGCCGAGGCCGCCTACAAGGACCTGACCTCGGACAACCTGGACGTGCTCGACCAGGTCGACCCGACCGACCTGCCCAAGTACAAGTCGGACCTGGGCGACCGCGCCGTCGACCAGCCGCTCGGCGGCATCGTCTCCATCAGCTTCGCGATGTACCAGCCGGAGTGGCAGTCCGTCGACAAGGCGAAGGTCCGTCAGGGCCTCTCGATGGCGATCGACCGCGACACCATCACCAAGACCGTGCTGAACGGCTCCCGCCAGCCCGCCGACAGCTTCGTCGCGCCGGGCGCGGTCGGCTACAAGGCCGGCATCTGCGGCGAGGCCTGCGTCTTCGACCCGACCAAGGCCAAGTCGATGATCGCGGCCGGCGGTGGCGTCCCGAACAACAAGGTCACCATCGTCTACAACGCCGACGGCGGCCACAAGGAGTGGGTGGACGCGGTCTGCAACTCGATCCGCCAGTCCACCGGTGTCGAGTGCGTGGGCGACCCGAAGGCGGACATGAAGACCGCCCGCAAGGAGATCACCGCGCACCAGGTCCCGAGCATGATGCGCACCGGCTGGTCGCAGGACTACCCGCTGAACGTCAGCTTCCTGCGCGACCTGTACGAGACCGGCGCCGACTCCAACGACGCGCTGTACTCCAGCCCGGAGTTCGACAAGCTCGCCAAGGCCGCCGACGCGGCGACCACGGTGGACCAGACCGCCGCGCTGTACCAGCAGGCCGAGACCCAGCTGGTCAAGGACATGCCGGCCATCCCGCTCTGGTACTACAAGACCAACGCGGGCTGGTCCAACAACGTGACCAACGTGAAGTACGACACCTTCGGTGACCCGATCTTCACTCAGGTCCAGGTCAAGCAGAAGTAACCGCCGGACCGTTCCGAGCGGCACATCCGGCCGGTGCCCGTCCGCCCGTCAAGGGCGGGGCAGGCACCGGCCGTTGTCGCACGGACCCGGCACCGACTTCTTCTGCCCGGCAACTTCACGACATGGAGGGCACGATGGGGCGCTACGTCGCCAGGCGACTGCTCCAGATGATCCCGGTCTTCCTGGGGACGACCGCGCTCATCTTCTTTATGGTGCACGTGCTACCGGGTGACCCGGTCGCCGCGATGTGGGGGGACAAGGCGGCCGACCCCGCCCAGCTCGCCGCCAAGCGCCACCAGCTGGGGCTGGACCAGCCGCTGCTGCAGCAGTACTTCACCTACATGGGCCACCTGCTGACCGGTGACTTCGGCACCACGATGGGCCGCCGCAAGGTGATCGACGTGATCTCCGACGCGATGCCGGTCACCGTGCGGCTGACCCTGATGGCCTTCGGCGTCGAGCTGGTCTTCGGTGTACTGATCGGCCTGTTCGCCGGCCTGCGCCGGGGCAAGGCCTTCGACAAGGGCACCCTGGTGGTCACGCTGCTGCTGATCTCGATACCGGTGCCGGTGCTCGGCTTCCTGTTCCAGACGGTCTTCGCCGACCAGCTGAAGGTGGTCACGCCGACCGTCCAGGACTCGATGAACTTCGGCCAACTGCTGCTGCCGGCCGTGGTGCTGGGCTCGCTCTCGCTGGCGTACGTCGCCCGGCTGACCCGGACCTCGATCGTGGAGAACGTCCGCGCCGACTACATCCGCACCGCCGTCGCCAAGGGCCTGCCCAAGCGCCGGGTGATCGGTGTGCACCTGCTGCGCAACTCGATGATCCCGGTGGTCACCTTCCTCGGCACCGACCTGGGCGCCCTGATGGGCGGCGCGATCGTCACCGAGTCCATCTTCAACGTCAAGGGCGTCGGCAACGCGCTGTACCACGCGATCAACCAGAGCGACGGCGCCACGGTGTCCGGCTTCGTGGCGGTCCTGGTGCTCGTCTTCCTGGCCGCCAGCCTGATCGTCGACCTGCTCTACGCGGTCCTGGACCCGAGGATCCGGTATGCCTGACCTGATCGAGAAGAAGACCGCGGCCGTGAGCGCCGCCGAGCGGCCGCAGCAGCCGGAGAAGCCGGAGAAGGCCCGCAGCCTCGGCTCGGACGCCTGGCAGGAGCTGCGGCGCAAGCCGATCTTCCTGCTGTCGGCCTCGCTGATCCTGCTGCTGATCGTCATCACCATCGCGCCGGGCCTGTTCACCTCGGTGGACCCGCGGGCGGGCGACCTGCGCCACCACTATCTGTCCGACCCGAGCTACGGCCACCTGTTCCAGGCCGACTGGTTCGGCTACGACGGCCAGGGCCGCTCGATCTACGCCCGGGTGATCTACGGCGCCCGCGCCTCGATCATCGTCGGCACCTGCGTCACCGCCGCGGTGACGGTGTTCGGCGGCCTGCTGGGCATGCTGGCCGGCTACTTCGGCGGCTGGCTGGACACCCTGCTCTCGCGGATCACCGACATCTTCTTCGGCATCCCGCTGCTGCTCGGCGCCCTGGTGGTGCTCAACGCCTTCAGTTCGCGCACCGTCTGGAGCGTGGTCTTCGCGCTCGTCGCGCTCGGCTGGACGCAGATGGCCCGCGTGATGCGCGGTTCGGTGATCACCGTCAAGCAGGCGGACTACGTCACCGCCGCCAAGGCGCTGGGCGCCGGTACGCCGCGCATCCTGTTCAAGCACATCCTGCCGAACGCCATCGCCCCGGTGATCGTGGTCGCCACCATCGCGCTCGGCGGCTACATCGCCACCGAGGCGACGCTGAGCTTCCTCGGCATCGGCCTCCAGGACCCGACGATCTCCTGGGGCATCGACATCAACTCGGCCCAGAACGTCATCCGCACCGCCCCGCACGTGCTCTTCTTCCCGGCGGGCATGCTGAGCCTGACCGTGCTGGCGTTCATCATGCTCGGCGACGCGGTGCGCGACGCCCTCGACCCGAAGCTGCGCTGAGAGAGGCGGAACGCACCATGACCACAGTCATCGAGAAGCCCGCGGGGACGAGCACCCTCGTCCCGGGCACCCCGCTGCTCGAAGTCCGCGACCTGCACGTGGAGTTCAAGACCCGCGACGGCATCGCCAAGGCCGTCAACGGCGTCAACTACTCCGTCGCGGCGGGCGAGACGCTCGCGGTGCTCGGCGAGTCCGGCTCCGGCAAGTCCGTGACCGCGCAGACCATCATGGGCATCCTGGACATGCCGCCGGGCCGGATCGCCTCGGGCGAGATCCTGTTCCGGGGCCAGGACATGCTGAAGATGTCGGCCGAGGAGCGCCGGCGGATCCGTGGCCGGAAGATCGCGATGATCTTCCAGGACGCGCTCTCCTCGCTCAACCCCGTGCTCAGCGTCGGCTACCAGCTCGGCGAGATGTTCCGGGTGCACCAGGGCGCCTCCCGCAAGGAGGCGAAGGCCAAGGCCATCGAGCTGATGGACCGGGTGCGGATCCCCGCCGCCGCCCAGCGCGTCGGCGACTACCCGCACCAGTTCTCCGGCGGTATGCGCCAGCGCATCATGATCGCGATGGCGCTGGCCCTGGAGCCGGACCTGATCATCGCGGACGAGCCGACCACCGCGCTGGACGTCACTGTCCAGGCGCAGGTGATGGACCTGCTGGCGGAGCTCCAGGCCGAGTACCACATGGGCCTGATCCTGATCACCCACGACCTGGGCGTGGTCGCCGACGTCGCGGACAAGATCGCGGTGATGTACGCCGGACGGATCGTCGAGACCGCCCCCGTGCACCAGCTGTACGCCGAGCCGGCGCACCCGTACACCAAGGGCCTGCTCCGCTCGATCCCGCGCCTGGACCAGAAGGGCGAGGAGCTGTACGCGATCAAGGGCCTGCCGCCGAACCTGCTCAAGGTCCCGGCCGGCTGCGCCTTCAACCCGCGCTGTGACGCCGCCACCGACCTCTGCCGCACCGAGATCCCGGCGCTGCACCAGGTCACGGACCGGGACGGCGCCGAGCTCGCCGGCCGCCGCAGCGCCTGCCACCTCTGGAAGGAGACCCTCCATGGCTGAGCAGCCCATCCTTGAGGTCAAGGACCTGGTCAAGCACTACCCGCTGAGCCAGGGCGTCCTCTTCCGCAAGCAGGTCGGCGCGGTCAGGGCCGTCGACGGCGTCTCCTTCACCCTCGGCAAGGGCGAGACGCTGGGCATCGTCGGCGAGTCCGGCTGCGGCAAGTCGACCCTGGCCAAGGTCCTGATGAACCTGGAGCGCGCCACCTCCGGCCAGGTGCTCTACAAGGGCGAGGACATCTCCAAGCTCTCGGGCGCTGCGCTGAAGGCCGTCCGCCGCAACATCCAGATGGTCTTCCAGGACCCGTACACCTCGCTGAACCCCCGGATGACGGTGGGCGACATCATCGGCGAGCCGTACGAGATCCACCCCGAGGTCGCGCCGAAGGGCGACCGCCGCAAGGCGGTGCAGGACCTGCTGGACGTGGTCGGGCTGAACCCGGAGTACATCAACCGGTACCCGCACCAGTTCTCCGGCGGCCAGCGCCAGCGGATCGGCATCGCGCGCGGGCTGGCCCTCAAGCCCGAGGTCATCATCTGCGACGAGCCGGTGTCCGCACTGGACGTCTCGGTGCAGGCCCAGGTGATCAACCTGCTCGACCAGCTCCAGAAGGACTTCAACCTGTCGTACATGTTCATCGCGCACGACCTCTCGATCGTCCGGCACATCTCCGACCGGGTCGGCGTGATGTACCTCGGCAAGATGGTCGAGATCGGTACCGACGAGGAGATCTACGACCACGCGACGCACCCGTACACCCAGGCGCTGCTGTCCGCGGTGCCGGTGCCGGACCCGACGGCGCGTGAGACCCGGGACCGGATCGTCCTCTCCGGCGACATCCCTTCCCCGGCCAACCCGCCGTCCGGCTGCCGGTTCCGCACCCGCTGCTGGAAGGCCCAGGAGCGGTGCTCCACCGAGCTCCCGCTGCTCGCCGTCCCGTCGTTGCTCGACGGGCCGGCCGCGCACGACTCCGCCTGCCACTTCGCCGAGGTCCGCGGGACCGTCACGGTCTGACCCGGTTTCACCCGTAGGGCCCACAGCCGAGCTGTGGGCCCTACGGGTCTCCCGGGGCACCCATCCGGCCCTACAGCGGTCGCGCCGCCGCGACGGGGCGCTTCTCATGGGGTGTGATGCGTCACACACTCCGAGGAGGGACCTCCATGCCTGTAGCCACCCGCGTTCGCTGGGCCGTGATCGCTGCGACGTCCGTGGCCCTGGTGGCCACCGGTTGCAGTAGCAGCAGTAGTAGTAGTTCGGGGTCGAATGCGAACGGTGTGGTGCTGGCATGGTGGGGTGACCCGCAGAACCCGCTCGAACCGGTGAACACCAACGAGGTCAACGGCGGCGCCGTCCTCAACATGATCTTCACCGGCCTGGTCTCCTACGACCCCAAGACCAGCAAGGCCAGCAACGCGATGGCCGACTCGATCACCTCGACGGACCAGCAGAACTGGACCGTCAAGCTGAAGCCCGGCTGGAAGTTCAGCGACGGCACCACGGTGACCGCCAGCTCCTACGTGGACGCCTGGAACTACGGCGCGCTGGTCACCAACAAGCAGGTCAACGCCAGCTTCTTCCAGTACGTCCAGGGCTACAACGACGTGGCGCCCGCGACCGGCGCCCCCACCGCCCAGACCATGTCGGGCCTCAAGGTCGTCGACGACAACACCTTCACCGTCGCGCTGAGCCAGAAGTTCTCGACCTGGCCCCAGACCCTCGGCTACTCGGCGTACTACCCGGTGCCCAAGAGCTTCTTCACCGACCACGCCGCGTACCTCAACAAGCCGATCGGCAACGGGCCCTACGAGATCCAGACCTGGACCAAGAGCCAGAAGATGCAGCTGCGGCCCTTCACGGGCTACAGCGGCCCCAACAAGCCGAAGAACGGTGGCATCGACCTCAAGGTCTACACCGACACCAACGCGGCCTACGCCGACCTGCAGTCGGGCAACCTGGACCTCGACAACGGCATCCCGAACAGCGCGTTGAAGACGATCCAGACCGACCTGAACGGCCGGTACATCAACGAGCCCGCCGGCATCATCCAGACCATCTCCTTCCCGCTCTACCAGCCGCAGTGGAGCACCCCCGGCGCGGCCATGGTCCGGCAGGGGATCTCGATGGCGATCGACCGGGCCACCATCACCAAGGTCGTCTTCACCAACACCCGCACCCCCGCCACGGACTGGACCTCGCCGGTGCTCGGCGAGAGCGGCGGCTACAAGTCGGGGCTCTGCGGCTCGGTCTGCAACTACGACCCGGCCAAGGCCAAGCAGCTCATCCAGCAGGGCGGCGGCATCCCCGGCGGCCAGCTGACCATCAGCTACAACGCCGACGGGCCGCACAAGGAGTGGGTCGACGCGGTCTGCAACAGCATCAACAACGCGACCGGCGACACCAAGTCCTGCGTCGGCCGCCCGGTCGGCACCTTCGCGGACTTCCGCAACCAGATCACCACCAAGCAGATGACCGGCGCGTTCCGGACCGGCTGGCAGATGGACTACCCGCTGATCCAGGACTTCCTCCAGCCGGTGTACACCACCGGCGCCTCCTCGAACGACTCGCACTACACCAGTGCGCAGTTCGACAGCCTGGTGAGCCAGGCCAACGCGAACCCGGACCAGGCGGCGGCGGTCGGACAGTTCCAGACCGCCGAGAAGTTGCTCATCAACGACCTGCCCGCCATCCCGCTCTGGTACCAGAACGGCACGGCGGGATGGTCCTCCCGGATCACCAACGTGGCGCTCGACCCCTTCAGCGTCCCGGTCTACTCCGAGATCACCGTCAAGTAGTCGGCGGCCCGGGCCGGCCCTCCCGGGGGCCGGCCCCGGCTCGACCGACGGTTCACCGGAGGTTCGTATGGGACGTTACGTCCTCAGACGGCTGCTCCAAATGATCCCGGTGTTCATCGGGACCACCTTCCTGATCTTCGTGATGGTCCACGCCCTGGGCGACCCGGTCAACGCGCTCTTCGGCGACAAGGCACCGGACCCGGCCGTCGCGGCCCAGATCCGGGCCCAGTACAACCTGAACGACCCGCTCTGGCTCCAGTACGTCAAGTACATGGGCAACCTGTTCCGCTGGGACTTCGGGACCACCTTCAGCGGCCAGAGCGTCACCTCGCTGCTCGCCACCGCCTACCCGGCCACGCTCCAGCTCACCGCCGTCGCCTTCACCATCGAGGTGGTCTTCGGCATCGGCTTCGGCCTGATCAGCGGCCTTCGCCGGGGCGGGGTGGCCGACAACAGCGTGCTGATCCTGACCCTGGTGGTGATCTCGATCCCCACCTTCGTCACCGGCTACGTGCTGCAGTACCTGATCGGTGTGAAATGGGGCATCGTGCCCGCGACCGCGGGCGACCCCCTGACCCTGCAGTCGCTGCTGCTGCCCGGCATCGTGCTCGCCTCGGTCTCGCTCGCCTACGTCGCCCGGCTCACCCGGACCACCGTCGCCGAGAACTCCAAGGCCGACTACGTGCGGACCGCGACGGCCAAGGGCCTGCCGCGCCGCCGCGTGGTGATCAACCACCTGCTGCGCAACTCGCTGATCCCGGTGGTCACCTTCCTCGGCACCGACCTCGGTGCGCTGATGGGTGGCGCGCTGGTCACCGAACGCATCTTCAACATCCACGGTGTGGGCTTCTACCTGTACCAGGGGATCGTCCGTCAGAACAGCAACACCGTGGTGGGCTTCGTGACCATCCTGGTCATCGTCTTCCTGGCGGCCAACCTGCTCGTCGACCTGCTCTACGCGGTCCTGGACCCGAGGATCCGGTATGCCTGATCAGGAGAGGTACAAGAAGTCCGATCCGCTCGCCGAAGCCGGTACGGGCGAAGAGGAGATGCCGAGCGCGGTCGAGAGCCGTACCTTCGACCTCGGCACCATGGAAGGTCAGAGTCTGATCAAAGCGGAACGGCTGGCAGACCACCCGGAGGCGCCGGCGGCCGACGACCGGGTCGTCGCCCGCAGCCTCTGGCAGGACGCCTGGCGGGACCTGCGGCGCAACCCGATCTTCATCATCTCCGGGCTGCTGATCATCTTCCTGGTCGTGATGGCGCTCTGGCCCGGCCTGTTCACCTCGACCGACCCGCTCAAGTGCGACCTGTCGAAGTCCCAGCAGGGCGCGGAGTCGGGGCACCCCTTCGGTTTCGACACCCAGGGCTGCGACGTGTACTCCCGGACCGTGCACGGCGCCCGCGCCTCCATCACGGTCGGCGTCTGCGCCACGGCCGGAGCGGCGCTGACCGGTACCGTGCTGGGCGGCCTGGCCGGCTTCTACGGCGGCTGGCTCGACTCGGTCGTCTCGCGGATCGCCGACATCTTCTTCGGCATCCCGATCCTGCTGGGCGGCCTGGTCTTCCTGTCCGTCATCCCGAGCCAGTCGATCTGGATCGTGGTGGCGTTCATCGTCGTCCTCGGCTGGCCGCAGCTCGCCCGCATCGCCCGAGGCGCCGTCATCACGGCCAAACAGCAGGACTACGTCACGGCGGCCCGGGCACTCGGCGCGGGCAACGCCCGGCTGATGCTGCGCCACATCCTGCCCAACGCGGTCGCGCCGATCATCGTGGTCGCCACCATCGCACTCGGTACCTACATCTCCCTGGAGGCGACGCTGAGCTTCCTCGGCGTCGGGCTCAAACCCCCGACGGTCTCCTGGGGCATCGACATCTCCTCGGCCGCCGACACCTTCCGCAACGCGCCGCACATGCTGCTCTACCCGGCCGGTGCGCTGAGCCTGACCGTGCTGGCGTTCATCATGCTCGGCGACGCGGTGCGCGACGCCCTCGACCCCAAGCTGCGGTGAGGCCGCCGCCGGCCGGGAGCCCCGGTGCGCGGGGCCCGGTGCGCCACGGGACCGCCGGCGCGCACGGTGCCCCGCGCACCTGAGCGGGCCCCGGCCGGTGGAGCGCCGAAAGCCCTGATCCCAATGAGAGAGGTGCCATGAGTACCAGTGTGAGCAGCTCGTCGGCCGGCTCCCGGGCGGCCACCGTCGACTCGTCCGACGCGCCGCTGCTCCAGGTCAACGACCTGCAGGTGGAGTTCCGGACCAGGGACGGCGTCGCCAAGGCCGTCAACGGCGTCACCTACTCCGTCGCGGCGGGCGAGACGCTCGCGGTGCTCGGCGAGTCCGGCTCCGGCAAGTCCGTGACCGCGCAGGCCATCATGGGCATCCTGGACAGCCCGCCCGGCCACATCACCGGCGGCGAGATCCTCTTCAAGGGAAGCGACCTGTTGAAGATGGGCGCGGAGGAGCGCCGCAAGGTCCGCGGTGCCCAGATGGCGATGATCTTCCAGGACGCGCTCTCCTCGCTCAACCCCGTGCACACCGTGGGCGCGCAGCTCGGCGAGATGTACCGGGTGCACCGGGGCTCCTCCCGCCAGGAGGCCAAGGCCAAGGCGGTCGAGCTGATGGACCGGGTCCGCATCCCGGCCGCCAAGGAGCGGGTGAACGACTACCCGCACCAGTTCTCCGGCGGCATGCGCCAGCGCATCATGATCGCGATGGCGCTGGCCCTGGAGCCGGACCTGATCATCGCGGACGAGCCGACCACCGCGCTGGACGTCACCGTCCAGGCGCAGGTGATGGACCTGCTGGCGGAGCTCCAGGCCGAGTACCACATGGGCCTGATCCTGATCACCCACGACCTCGGCGTGGTCGCCGACGTCGCCGACAAGATCGCCGTGATGTACGCCGGACGGATCGTCGAGACCGCCCCCGTGCACCAGCTGTACGCCCGCCCGGCGCACCCGTACACCCGGGGTCTGCTGGACTCCATCCCGCGCCTGGACCAGAAGGGCCAGGAGCTGTACGCGATCAAGGGCCTGCCGCCCAACCTGCTGCACATCCCGGCCGGCTGCGCCTTCAACCCGCGCTGCCCGCGGGCCCAGGAGATCTGCCGGCAGGAGATCCCGAGGCTCTTCCAGGTCGCCGGGGACGACGGGACCGAGCTGGCGGGCCGGGGCAGCGCCTGCTTCTTCTGGAAGGAGACCCTCCATGGCGAGTAACGGGGCGAGCGCGCTGGGCGCGGCGGTGCCGGAGGAGGTCGCCTTCGCGCAGCCGGTGCCGCAGGGCGAGCCGATCCTCCAAGTCCGGGACCTGGTCAAGCACTTCCCGCTGACCAAGGGTGTCGTCTTCCGCAAGCAGGTCGGCGCGGTCAAGGCCGTGGACGGCGTCTCCTTCGACCTGGTCCAGGGCGAGACGCTGGGCATCGTGGGGGAGTCGGGCTGCGGCAAGTCGACCCTGGCCAAGGTGCTGATGAACCTGGAGCCGGCGACGAGCGGCTCGGTACGGTACAAGGGCGAGGAGATCTCCAAGCTCTCGGGCGCCGCGCTGAAGGCCGTCCGCCGCAACATCCAGATGGTCTTCCAGGACCCGTACACCTCGCTGAACCCCCGGATGACGGTGGGCGACATCATCGGCGAGCCGTACGAGATCCACCCCGAGGTCGCGCCGAAGGGCGAGCGGCGGCGGGCGGTGCAGGACCTGCTGGACGTGGTCGGGCTGAACCCGGAGTACATCAACCGGTACCCGCACCAGTTCTCCGGCGGCCAGCGCCAGCGGATCGGCATCGCGCGCGGGCTGGCCCTCAAGCCGGAGATCATCATCTGCGACGAGCCGGTGTCCGCACTGGACGTCTCGGTGCAGGCCCAGGTGATCAACCTGCTCGACCAGCTCCAGAAGGACTTCAACCTGTCGTACATGTTCATCGCGCACGACCTCTCGATCGTCCGGCACATCTCCGACCGGGTCGGCGTGATGTACCTCGGCAAGATGGTCGAGATCGGCACCGACCTGGAGATCTACGACCACGCCACCCACCCGTACACCCAGGCGCTGCTGTCCGCGGTGCCGGTGCCGGACCCGACGGCGCGTGAGACCCGGGACCGGGTCGTGCTGGAGGGCGACGTCCCGTCACCCGCCAATCCGCCGTCCGGCTGCCGGTTCCGCACCCGCTGCTGGAAGGCCCAGGAGATCTGCTCGGTGGAGGTGCCCGAGCTGACCGTCCGGCCGGGGCTCAAGCTGCTGGCGGCGCACGACTCGGCCTGCCACTTCGCCGAGGAACGCGAGGTGGAGGGCACGGCGCAGGAGCGGCAGCGCGGCCCGGAGGAGACCTGACCCGGCGCCGAACGCGACGACAGCGGGCCCCCACCGTGAGGTGGGGGCCCGCTGTGCGGAACGGGTACTACTCGGCGTCGCGCTGCTCCGGAACGGCGGCCAGGCCGCCCTCCTCCGGGAAGTGGCAGGCGGTCAGGTGGCCGTCCACGTTGCCGGAGAGCTGCACGAGCGGCGGCTCCTCCGTGGCGCACTTGTCCTGCGCCTTCCAGCAGCGGGTGCGGAAGCGGCAGCCCGACGGCGGGTTGATCGGCGAGGGGACGTCGCCGACCAGCCGGATGCGCTCGCGGTTGTCGTCCGGGTCGGCCTCGGGGACGGCGGAGAGCAGCGCGTGGGTGTACGGGTGCCGGGGGCTCTCGTACAGCGACTTGCGGTCGGCGATCTCGACGATCTTGCCGAGGTACATCACCGCGACGCGCTGCGAGAAGTGCCGGACGATGGCGAGGTCGTGCGCGATGAACAGGAACGCGATGCCGAGGTCCTTCTGCAGCTGCTGCAGCAGGTTGACGACCTGGGCCTGGATCGAGACGTCCAGCGCGGAGACCGGCTCGTCGGCCACGATCAGCTTCGGCGAGAGCGACAGCGCGCGGGCGACGCCGATGCGCTGGCGCTGGCCGCCGGAGAACTCGTGCGGGAAGCGGTTGTAGTGCTCCGGGTTGAGACCGACGGTCTCCAGGAGCTCCTGCACCTTCTTCTGCACGCCGCCGGGCGGGTTGATGCCGTTGATCTCCATCGGCGCGCCGATGATGGCACCGACGGTCTGCCGCGGGTTCAGCGAGGAGTACGGGTCCTGGAAGATCATCTGGATCTCGGACCGGATCGGCGCCAGCTGCTTGCGGTTGGCGTGCGAGATGTCCTGGCCGGCGTAGGTGATCGTGCCGGCGGTCGGCTCGTAGAGCCGGGTGACCAGGCGGCCCAGGGTCGACTTGCCGCAGCCGGACTCGCCCACCAGGCCGACCGACTCGTTGGCGTGCACGGTGAGGTCGACGCCGTCCACCGCGTGCACCGCGCCCACCTGGCGCTTGAACAGGAAGCCGTCCATCACCGGGAAGTGCTTCTGCAGCCCGGAGAGCTGGAGCAGCGGCTCGCCGACGGTCGGGGTGTGGCCATCGGCCTTGTCGAGGGTCAGTTCGTTGCTCATGGTGTGTAACCGGTCCCTCTCAGCCGAGCCGCGGCTGGATCTGGTCGATGAAGATTTCCTGCTTCTGTCCGGCGGACAGGTGGCAGGCGGTGGCGTGCCCGGCCTCGGGGGCGAGCGGCGGGCGCTCGGTGGTGCACTTGCCGCCGATGACCTGCTCCATGTGGTCGCAGCGGGGGTTGAACGGGCAGCCCGTCGGCGGGTTGATCAGGCTCGGCGGGGTGCCGCGCACCGGGCGGAGCGGTACGTCGACCGGGCCGGTCAGGTTGGGCATCGAGGAGAGCAGGCCCCAGGTGTACGGGTGCTTCGGGGTCTTCAGCACCTCGCGCACGGTGCCGCGCTCGACCGCCCGGCCCGCGTACATCACCATGATGTCCTTGGCGGTCTTGGCGACCACGCCGAGGTCGTGGGTGATCAGGATGATCGCCGTGCCCATCTCCTGCTGGAGCTCCTGGAGCAGGTCGAGGATCTGGGCCTGGACGGTGACGTCCAGCGCGGTGGTCGGCTCGTCCGCGATCACCAGGGCCGGGTTGCAGACCAGCGACATGGCGATCATCGCGCGCTGGCGCATACCGCCGGAGAACTGGTGCGGGAAGTCGTCGACCCGGGTGGTCGGCTGCGGGATGCCGACCTTGGTCAGCATCTCGATCGAGCGCTCCCGGGCCTCCTTCTTGCTCGCACCGGTGTGCTTGCGGTAGGTCTCGCCGATCTGCGCGCCGATGGTGTGGAACGGCGAGAGCGCGGTCAGCGGGTCCTGGAAGATCATCGACATGGTGTGGCCGCGGAGCTTCTCCAGCTCGCGGTTGGGCGCGCCGACCAGCTCCTGGCCCGCCAGCTTGATCGAGCCGGTGATCTCGGTGTTGGCCGGGTTGTGCAGCCCGAGGATCGCCAGGTTGGTCACGGACTTGCCGGAGCCGGACTCACCGACGATACCGAGCGTGGTGCCCCGCTCGACCTCGAAGGAGAGGTTGTCCACGGCCCGGACCACGCCGTCCTCGGTGCTGAAACGGACCGAGAGGTCGCGGACGGAGAGGAAGGACGAGCTGCCGCCGGGGGCGGCCGTCTCCTCGGGCTTGGCCTGGGTGGTCATGGACAGGGCTCCTCGGTGTGGTACGTGAGGTCGTGGTACGTAGGGGCGGTACGGCGGGGCGGCCGGGGTGTCGGCCTGAGCGCCGGCGGGGTGCGGCCGACGGCGGATCAGGCCGGCCGGACGGTCAGGCCGGACAGATGATCAGGCCAGACGGATGCGCGGGTCGATCAGAGCGTACGCGGCGTCCACGATGATGTTCGAGAACACGATGAAGGTGGCCGCCACCATGGTGACGCCGACCATCATCGACAGGTCGGACTGGACGATCGAGTCGATGGCCAGTCGGCCGAGACCCTGGAGGCCGAAGGTGTACTCGGTGATGATGGCGCCGCCGAGCAGGACACCGAGGTCGATGCCGAAGACCGTGACGATGGTGCCCATCGCACCGCGCCAGGCGTAGCGCAGGAAGACCGAGCGACCGGACATGCCCTTGGCCCGCGCCGTCCGCACGTAGTCCTCGGAGAGCTGCTCGACCATCGAGGAGCGCGTCATACGGGTGTAGTTGGCGGTCCAGATGAGCGAGAGCACGATCCACGGGACGAGCAGGCCGGTGAACCAGCCGACCGGGTCCTGGGTGATCGGCACGTACTGCGGCAGCTGGAGCCAGTCCGTGGAGTAGACGAGGGCCCAGAGGGCGAGCGGCCCCGCGACGTAGATCTGCATCGAGGAGGCGATCAGCGAGGCGGAGCTGGCGATCTTGTCGGCGGGCTTGCCCTGCTTGTGGGCGGCGAGCATGCCGGTACCGATGCCGAAGAGCAGGAAGACGACGGCCGAGCCGATGGTCAGCGAGACCGTGGTCGGGAAGCGGTCGAGCAGGGTGTTGGTGATCATCTCCTGCTTGACGTACGAGTAGCCGAAGCAGGGGGCGTTGCAGTGGCCGTTGCCGCCGAAGTCACGGCCGGTGAAGATGCCGGAGAACCAGTCCCAGAACTGCACCGGCACCGGCTTGTCGAGCTGCATGCTGTGACGGATCAGGGCCAGGTTCTCGGGGGTGCAGACCTTGCCGCAGGAGAGGCGCGCCGGGTCCGCCGGTACGGCGAAGAACAGCGCGAAGGTGACCATGCTGATGATCAGCAGGATGACGAGTGCGCCGAGTGAACGGCGGACGAGGAAACGGAGCATGGGTCGGGCTCTCCTGGTCGGGGCGCCGGCTGCGAGTGCGGTGGGCGGGAGCAGGGCGGGGCGGTGGGGCCGGGTCAGCGGGGCACCGGCGCTCTGTGGTGCAGAGGCCGGTGCCCCGCTGTTACTGCTGCAAGCTGACTACTACTTGACGAAGATGTTGAGCGGGTACTGCAGACCCATCAGGGAGTCGAACTTGACGCCGCCGAGGCCCGAGCCGTACAGGCTCAGCGAGCGCTGGTAGACGTCCGGGATGGAGACGGCCTTCTCCTGCAGCTCCTTGTCGATCGCGGCCCAGGCCTTGCCCTGCGCGACCGGGTCGGCGATCTTCACCGCCGCGTCCATCTCCTTGCTGATGGTCGGGTCGTTGAAGTGCGCGTAGTTGGAGGCACCGTCAGCGATGACGCGGCCGTCCCAGACCTGCTGCAGCGAGGTGTAGCCGGTCGGCCAGTCGGCGCTCCAGCCGCCCCAGTACAGGTCGTACTGGTTGGCGATCAGGGCGGTGGAGTCGTAGTACGTCTTCGCGTCGAGCGGCTTGGCCACGAACTTGAAGCCGGCCTTCTCCAGGGCGATGCGGATCGCCTCGGTGACGCTCTGCTGCAGCGGGGTGTTGTTGTACGCGTACACGATCGTGGTGCCGAGCGCGTTGGCGTCCGTCAGCAGCTTCTTGGCCGCCTCCGGGTCACCGGCGGGCTTCTTGAGCGTGTCGAACGCGTCGTTCTGCTCGTACCCGAGGATGGTCGGGCTCATGTACGTGGTCGCGTAGTCGCCGTAGCTGGTGCCGCCCTGGAGCTGGCGGGTCTGCTGGTGCGGGAACGCGCGGATCAGCGCCTCACGGATCTTGGGGTTCGTGATCCGGGTGTTGTTGATGTAGTAGTAGTCCACGAACGGCGTCAGGCCGTTGAGGGTACGGTCCTTCAGCTTCGGGTCGGCCTTCACCTGGTCGACGAAGCTCGGGTCGACCGTGTTGTGGAAGCTGAACGAGGTCTTGTCCGTGCCGTTGTCGGCCATGAAGCGCTGGGTCGAGTCCTTGGCCTGGACGCCGAACTCCATGTGCCACTTGTCCGGGTACGCGTTACGGATCGGGTCCGTGGCCGGGTCCCAGTTGGGGTTGCGCTCCAGGTCGATCGACTTGTCCGTGACGTGCGACACGATCTGGTACGGACCCGAGGAGAACGGCTTCTTGTCGTACGCCTCCTTCGTGTCCTGCGCCTTCGGGACGACGCCGTAGGCGGTCATCGCGAAGGTGAAGTTGGCGTCCGGGTGGACGTCCGTGAACTTGTAGACGATCGTCTTGGCGTCCGGGGTCTGCACCGACGGCAGGTCCTGGCCGCTGAACGGGCCCGGGTAGATGTCGCGGTACTTGTCGACCGAACCGGTCAGCCAGCTCTGGATGTAGGTCGGGCCGGACTTGATGAACGGCGCGAACTGACGCTCGATCGAGTACTTGACGTCGCCCGAGGTGATCGCGGTGCCGTCCTGCCACTTCACGCCGTCCTTCAGCGTGAACTTCCAGGTCTTGCCGCCGTCGGTGGTGGTGCCGGTGTCGGTGGCGAGGTCACCGACCAGCTTCGAGGAGCCGTCCGGCATCATCTTGTAACCGGTCAGGCCACGCGTGAAGAGCAGCGAGATCTCGGAGTTGTAGTTCAGGTAGACGTTGCCCGGGTCCAGGTGCGAGAAGTCGTCGCGGTCGATCATCGTGACCGTGCCGCCCTTCTTCGCGTTCGGCTCCGCGATGGCGGGGCCGGTGGAGTCCGCGGCGGTGCCCACGGCGACCGTGGTGGCGGCGACCTTGGACTCGCTGGGGGCGGCGCTGCTGCCGGTGTGCGCACTGGAGCAGGCGGTCGTGACAGTGAGAGCCCCGACAACCATGACGGCGGCTGCGAGCCTCCGCGACTTACGAGCGTTCATGTTCATCCTGCCTATGTGGAAGATGCTGATTATTCGGTGGGTTGCCCGGGGCGGGCGTGCCGATCCCCCCGGAGTCTGTGGGTGCCGCTCGGATGCTGAAACCCGGTCGGCCAGCGCTCGGTCAGCGCTTGGTCTTCGGGTCGAAGGCGTCCCGGACGGAGTCCCCGAGCAGGTTGAAGGCGAGGACGAAGATCACCATCGCCAGACCGGGGAAGAGCAGGAAGGTGATGTCGGTCCGCAGGTAGTTCGCGGAGTTCGCGATCATGCGGCCCCAGTCGGGGGTCGGCTCGGTGACACCGACGCCGAGGTAGGACAGACCGGCTTCGGCGGTCACGAAGGCCGGGAGCGCGAGGGTGGACTGCACCAGGATCGGGGTCCACAGGTTCGGCAGCAGCTCCTTGAAGATGATCCGGGCCGGCGAGGCACCGGTCACCTTCGCGGCCTCGACGAACTCCCGCTCGCGCAGCGACAGGGTGGTCGCGCGCAGGATGCGGGAGAGCGACATCCAGCCGAGCACCGAGAGCACGGTGGTGACGGTCACGAACGGCAGCCAGGCCGGCGGGTCCTGGTCGCTGGGGACCAGCAGGCTGTTGACGATCGGCACCGTGGCGACCAGGAAGATCTGCGACGGGAACGACATCAGGATGTCGATGAACCGGCCGATGAAGTAGTCGGTCTTGCCGCCGATGTAGCCGGACGCGATGCCGAAGGCCACGCCGAGCGCGGTGGTGATCACCGAGGTCGCGAGGGCGATGATCAGCGAGGTGCGGATGCCGTAGACCAGCTGCATGAAGATGTCGCGGCCGAGGCCGGGCTCCAGGCCGAACCAGAAGTCGCCGCTCATCCCGCCGTTGGCCCCGGTCGGAAGGCCGGAGTCGGTGAGCAGGCTCGGGTCGTTCTGGCCGTACGTCGTGGTGGCGTCCTTGCCGTAGATCATCGAGATCAGCGGCGCGGCGATGGCGACCAGGATGAACAGCACCACGATCACGGCGCTGATGACGCCCGTGCGGTCGCGCATGAAGCGGCGCCACATGAGCTGGCCGGGGGAGAGCCCGCGGAAGACCGGGGCAGACGCGGCTTCGGTCTGGCTGAGCGTGTCGGCCGTCCCGAGAGTGTCGGCCTCGGTCGGGGCCTGAGTGGGGTTAGTCATGGTGCTGGAGCTCCCGCCCGGGGTGTAGCGGCTGCAAAAAGAGTGATCGCACGGACTCTTGCAAGTCGTTTATCGAACGTCAAGAGTTCCTCAGTTGCTGGCCGCGCATTTCTTGCATTGTGTTGGAATGTCAACCACTTTGTAGTTCCAGACATCTTGACAAGCGCTGAGCGAGACGGTCATATCGGACATACCGGTATAAGTTGCGTTCACGCGTCCGTAACGCGTCCAGGGAACTCCGTTATCAGGACGCCGGGTTCGGGCCGGGGGGTGCGCAACGCGCGTAGATACGATGTCCGATTTGGGTGTTATGCAGGGGTTTGATTGGCACAATTGAGTGTCCGATTATCGGACAGTCCTGTTTTTGGGTGCACCTGACGAATTCCCGGCCCCCACTGACGGCAGAGTCCATAATCCACTGGCTGAATGTCACTCACCGTTGCTGGCAATTTCACGCCACTGGCGAGTTTCCGCCGCTTATTGCGATCCCTTGGAGCCCCCTCCGGCGCCGGCCGTCACATCGACCTCTGCCCCTGGGAGCAGATGATCCCGTATCAGGATTCGGCGTCGGCGGCCGCCCCTGGGCAGTGCCCCCAAGCGGATCGGACTCGCTGGTGGCACATCCTGCTGACGGGCGAACGGCTTGTCGACGGGTCGGGTATCAAGTCTTGGTAACGCGCCGGAGCGCGCCGTTGGCTGCGCTGGAATGTCCGGTTATGGCCCGCCATTGGCGAGGATTGGCCAGCGCTGGCGGGGCTGTGCGCCGGGCCGTGCGCCGGGCTGCGGGGCCGGGCCGCGGGCCGGTCGGAGGCTCTTCGGAGGCCCTTCGGGGCCCCGTCGTGGGCCGGCCGCCGACACGACGGAGCGCCCAGCGGCAGGCGGCCGTGGGGCCGCCGCTGCTGGGCGCTCGGTGGTGCGCGGGGGACTGCCGGGACCGTGGGGGACGGGCCCGCCCGTGCTCGGCGGATCAGCTCACGGGGAAGTGGAAGACCCGCTCCTTCGGCCCCGTCTTGCTGAAGACCGAGGCGATGCCGTCCGCGACGTCCTGCGGCGTGATCGGCGCGAGGGCGCCGTTCTTCTTCTGCTTCGACTTGTCGAAGGCACCGCCCAGCGCGTCGTTCAGCTTGTCGTAGTCCCACTTGAGGGCGACCGCGCCGGACGCGTCCGGCACCAGGGTGAGTGCCTTGGCGGCGGTGCTCCTGCCGAACTCGAACTTCTTCACGGCGCCGACGTAGACCGTGACGTTGCCGTTCAGCACCGACTTGCCGAGGCTGTCGGCGGCGGCCTGCAGGGCGTCCGCGGACACCTTCGGCTGAGCCGCCGTCACCGGGACGGTCAGCACGGCGTCGGGCAGCCCGGCCGCGCGGTCGCGGTAGGCCTGCTCGACCTGGGCGAGCGCCGAGGCGGCGTCCACGGCCTGGCCCGCCTTGCCCGGTACCACCTGGGTCTGCCCGTCCGGGGTGAAGCGGACGAAGCCCTCCTGGAGGCCCTGGCCGGAGTTGCCGCCCAGCGAGTCCAGCGCCGCCTTCAGCTTGGCCTGGTCGATCTTCACCTCGGGTACGACGGCCTTGCTGCCGCCGGCGAGCGAGCCGATCACCTCGACCGGGTTGTAGCTGTGCTTGGTGAGGGCGTCCACCGTCGCGGTGGTGTCGAAGCTCAGCCCGGCGGCGGTCGGGTCGAGGTCGACGGTCTGGTCGCCGATCTTGAGCTTGACCGGTCGCTGCCCGGCCTTGCCGACCGTGCCGTCCAGCACGCTGAGCGCCTGGTCGCGGGCGTCGCCGCCGATCTCCGTCCCGAGCACGGTGGTGCCCGAGGGGATGTCGGCCTGGTTGAGCATCAGGCCGGTGCCGTACGCGGCCGCGCCGGCGAAGAGCAGACCGCCGACCGCGTAGGCCGCCAGCTTGGGTGCCTTGCTCTTGCGGCGGGGCGCCGCGGCGGGCTCGTCGGCAGGCCCGGCTCCGGCCGCCTTGGGCTTGGCCGCCTTGGGCTCGGCGCCGTCGGGCTCGGCCGCCTCCGGCTCCGCCGGCTTGGCTTGGCCGGCCGGCTGGGGCCGGCCAGGGCCGGGCTGCTCGGTGAAGCCGCCCGGGGGCGTCGGTGCGCCCGGTGCGGCGCTGCCGAGGCTGCCGGGGAAGGGCGGCGCGGGCTCGTACGACACGTCGGCGAAGCGGCCGCCGCGGTTCGGCTGGGCCGTCCCGAACGGATCCGGTTGGGCGGGCTGGGACGGCTGAGCGGGCTGACGGTTCGTCGCGAACGGGTCGGCGCCCTGGGCGGCGAACGGGTCGGCGGCCTGCGGCGCCCGAGGACCCTGCGGGTTCTGCGGGCCCTGCGGACCCTGAGGGGCCCGGGCCGTCGAACCGAAGCGGTCGGTCGTGGGCAGGCCGGGTATGGCCGCCGTCGGCGGGAAGTCGTCCAGGACCGGGGGGAAGCCGCCGATCCGGGTGTCCTCGGAGCCGTCGGTCGCCCGCGGCGGCTCGGGCCGCCGGGCCGCCGGCTGCTGCGGCTGCTGCTGGTTCTGCCGGGGGCCGCCCTGCGGACCCCGCCGGGTCGCGAACGGGTCGTTGTCGGGTGCGGGTGCGGGTGCGGGCGCGAACGGGTCGGCGGGCCCGGTGGCGAACGGGTCCGGCGGGCCCTGGCGGTAGGGGTCGCCTGTGTACGGGTCTCCGGAGCCGTTCACGGGCGCCGCGCCCCCGAACACCTGGCCGCGCCCGTCGGTGCCGCCCTGCGGGCCGCCCTGGGCCCGGCCCGGGCCCTCGGTCGCCCGGCGGCCGGCGTCGTTGCCGGCGAACGGCGAGGCCGGAGCCCCGCTCGGCACCGGCCCGTCGCCCTGCCAGGTCTCGCCGTTCCGGACCCCGGGGGCCGTGGGCTGCGAGGGCACGGAAGGCTGCGCGGACTGCCGGGCGGGAGCGGGAGCGGCTGCGGGAGCCGCTGCCCGGGGGGCTGCACCGGCCGGTGCCGGGGCGGGACCGGAGTCCTGGCGGCCCTTCTGGCGCGGCCGGAACCACTCGCCGGTGGACTCGGAGGACGAAGCCGCCTCGGGCTCCGGCTGCTGCCACTCCGGCGGCAGGTTCGGCGGCGTCGCCGTCCGCTCGCCGGCGTCGACCATGCCGAGCACGGGGGAGGAGGGCGGGCCCGAGCGGTGCCGGGGGCCGGCCGGCTCGGCGGGCGCCTCTTCGTTCTTCACCGTGGAGCGCACCACCACCGGCGGGATCGGCCGGGAGCCGGGGATGTTGATCCGCACCCGCGTGGTCAGCGTGGTCTCGGTCTTCGGCACGTCGTCGCCCTCGGGCGCCCCGGTGGACTCCACCGGGCCGGGGCCGGAGCCGGGGCCGAAGCCGTTCGGAAGCCCGGTGCCGTACGGCGGGGTGCCCGACGGGTAGGCGTCCGCACCCTCTCCCGGCCGTCGGCCGGAGTTGCCGCCCTGGCGGGGCGGCGGGTACGCGCTGTCAGATTCGCGGCTGCTCAATGCTGCTCTGCTCCGGGTTCGCGACCGCGCCGTGGGACGGCGACCGCGGGTTGTGGGCCGCCAGACCTCATCGGCGGCGACTGCCGCCGCGCGATGAACCTGACGAACCCTCCGACACCAGTCTCTTTAACGTGGGCTTGCGGCAGGCCGCCCGCCTCGCGATTGGGAGGAAGGTACCTGCTGTTCCATCCTCCGCGCCCGCCGGGGCCGACCTGTCGCGGCACCACCTTACTGGGAAGACCAGCACGGCGAACGGCATCGGATAGAACCTGATACGTCCGGTTTCTGTCCGGTATGGGCTTACGGGTGCCGCTCCCTGACTGCCCGTCGCCGCCCGCTCACCCCCTGGGGCCGGGGGCGCCGAATCCGAAGCCCGACCTGGTCGGCAGAGTGGCGCAGATCACGCCGCTGATCGAGCCGACGAACAGGTAGACGTACGAGGTCGCGTCGGCCGCCAGGATGAAGTCGCCCTCCGGACGCGGGGTCATCAGCACGAGCAGCATCAGGAACCAGCCGAACATCGCCGCGCCGGCCCCGAGCTTGGTCCCGGTGACCCGCAGCCCGCCGTAGAAGACCGCCACCGTCGCGGCCAGCGCGAGCAGCAGCCCGCCCGGCTGCCAGAGCGACTGGACGAAGCAGCCGCAGAGCGAGACCAGCGCGCCGAGCAGAGCCAGCAGCACGTAGGCGACGATCCGCCCGCCGAGCGGCGGCCCGGGCTCGGCCAGCCGCTCCGCGCGGGTGCCGAGCACCCGGGCGATCGGGCTGCGGGCGGCCGGGCCGCGGGTGGCCGGGGCGTCGGCCGCCGGGGTCCGGGCCGCCCGGTTGCGGGTCATCGGGTCGCTGCTCATCGGGCCGCCTCCGCGTCCAGGCCGGCGAACAGGTCGGGTTCCGGTGCGCCGGGCCCCGGTTCGCCGTGGACGAGCTGGTAGTACTCGGTCGCCAGCAGCGGCTGCCCGAGGTTGTTGCTGAGGGCGAAGAACTCCCCGTCCACCGTGATCTGGGTGGCGTGCGCCCGCATCGCGGCGGCCTTCGCCCCGGCGTACGCCGTGCCGTCCAGCGCGGTGGTGACCACCTCGTCGTCCACCACGCCGGGGATGTCGCCGGTCGCGGCCACCCCGGGGAAGAGCGCCTTCGCGGCCGTGTCGCGCAGCCCCTGCTCGATCACCGAACGCGGCATCCGGTTGTAGTACACCTTGGCGATCCGCCAGGCCGGGCCCAGTTCGGGCCGGTAGCCGGGGTCGGCCGCCAGCCGGTACGCCCGCATCGCGACCCGGTGCGCCTGGATGTGGTCGGGGTGGCCGTAGCCGCCCTGCTCGTCGTACGTCACCAGTACCTGCGGCCGCACCTCACGGACCACCGCGACCAGATGCCCGGCGGCCTCGTCCGGCTCGGCCCGCCAGAAGCAGCCCGGGGCGTCGTTCTCCGGCACGCCCATCATCCCCGAGTCCCGGTAGCGGCCCGCGCCGCCCAGGAAGCGGACGTCGTCGACGCCCAGCTCCCGCATCGCGGCGGTCAGCTCGCCGATCCGGTACGTGCCGAGGGTGTCCTCCCGATCGGCCGTCAGGGAGGCCAGCCCGGGCGGGATCACCTCGCCGCCCTCGCCGAGGGTGCAGGTCACCAGGGTGACCGAGGCGCCCTCGGCGGCGTAGCGGGCCATGGTGGCGCCGTTGTTGATCGACTCGTCGTCGGGGTGGGCGTGCACCAGCAGCAGGCGGCGGGTCGGCCGGTCGGTGGCAGCGGTCATGGGCAGCAGCCTATCGACCGCCCCGCCCGCACCGGCCTCCACGCGCCCCCTGCCGGGCACGGGCCCACGCCCTAGAGCTTCAGGCCATTGATCATCCCCGCGACGTTGCTGGTCACCTGTTGGATCGACGGCGCGATCGAGCTGGACGCGAGGTAGAAGCCGAGCAGCGAACAGATGATCGCGTGCGCCAACTTCAGGCCGGACCGGCGGATCAGGACGATCACGATGACCAGCATCAGCACGGCGGCGGAGATGGACAAAGGCATGACGGCTCACACCCCTTCTCGGGTGCGCCGCCCCGGGGGAGGGCGGCGGTCGGGACAAGCTCTCGACCCGGCGCCGGGAAGAACGGGACGTTCCGGCTCCGCATCACTGAGTCAAGGAATACCCGATCAGTGAGGATTGCATTACTTACCGTGAGGCCGCACGGGCCGGGGCACGGGAGCGTCCGGGGGCGCATGCCCCGGTGGGACGGGGTGCGGTGGCCCGACGGGGTGACTTCCGGTAGCTGCTCCGAACGGGTGAGGAGCGCAGCCAATAGGGTCTGGAGTCATGACCACCGATAGCTCCGCCGCCACCTTCCCCCGGCAGTACGCGCGCACCCTGCGCTACACCGTCGGCGCGCCCCGGTCGTTCGCCGTCGCACCCGACGGCGCCCGGGTCGCCTTCCTGCGCTCCCGCTCCGGGACGGACCGGGCCAACCTGCTCTGGACCCTCGACGCCGCAACCGGCGAGGAGCGGATCGCCGCCGACCCGGCCGCGCTGCTCGGCGGCGGCGAGGAGGACCTCTCGCCCGCCGAGAAGGCCCGCCGCGAACGCAGCCGCGAGGGCTCGGCCGGCATCGTCGGCTACGCACTGGACGGCTCCGGCACGCTGGCCGCCTTCGCCCTCTCCGGCCGGCTCTTCACCGCGGACCTGCGCACCGGCACCGCCCGCGAGCTGCCCGCCACCGGCCCGCTGGTCGACCCGCGCCCGGCGCCCGACGGCGTCCACGTGGCGTACGCCAACACCGCCGGCGAGCTGCGGCTCAGCCGCGCCGACGGCACCGCGGACCGCGTGCTCGTCGCGCCGGAGCGCGCCGGGGTGACCTGGGGACAGGCCGAGTTCATCGCCCAGGAGGAGATGGACCGCGACCGCGGCTACTGGTGGTCCCCCGACAGCGACCGGCTGCTCGTCGCCCGGGCCGACGACGCCCCCGTGCAGCGCTGGTGGATCGCCGACCCGGCCAACCCCGGCACCGCGCCCGCCGAGGTCGCCTACCCCGCGGCCGGCACGCCCAACGCCGAGGTGACCCTCTGGCTGCTCGGCCTGGACGGCGCCCGCACCGAGGTGGTCTGGGACCGCGAAGCCTTCCCCTACCTGGCCCGGGTGCACTGGTCGGCGAACGGCGCCCCGCTGCTGCTGGTCCAGGCCCGCGACCAGCGCAGCCAGCAGATCCGCACCGTCGACACCGCCACCGGCGCCACCGAGCTGCTGCGCGCCGAGCAGGACCCGGTCTGGCTGGACCTCTTCCCCGGCGTCCCCGCCTGGACCCCGGGCGGCGAGCTGGTCCGGATCGACGACGAGAGCCAGGTCCGCGCGCTGGTCGTCGGCGACCGGCAGCTCACCGGTGACACCCTGCACGTCCGCTCGGTCTTCGCGATCACCGACGACTCGGTCCTGTTCAGCGCCTCCGCCGGGCCCTCCGACATCGATCTGCCGCCGGGCTGGACGGGCCTGTTCCGGGCCGGCCCGGACGGCGTCACCCGGTTCGCCGACAACGGCGACGGCGCCGCCTCGGCCGTCCACGGCGGCGGCCTCACCGTGCTCTCCACCACCTCCGCCACCCAGCCCGGCAGCACCGTCCGGGTGCTCCGGGGCGACGAGGTGATCGCCACCATCGCCTCGCACGCCGAGACGCCGCTGCTCACCGCCCGCCCGCAGTTCCGGTTCGCGGGCGAGCGGTGCATCCCGTCCGCCGTGTTCCTGCCCACCGGGTACGACCGCGAGCGCGACGGCCTGCTGCCCGTCCTGATGGACCCGTACGGCGGCCCGCACGGCCAGCGCGTGGTCCAGGCGCACAACCCGCACCTGACCTCGCAGTGGTTCGCCGACCAGGGCTTCGCGGTGGTCGTCGCCGACGGGCGCGGCACCCCCGGGCGCAGCCCCGAGTGGGAGAAGGCGATCGCCTTCGACTTCGCCGGCGTCACCCTGCAGGACCAGGTCGACGCGCTGCACGGCCTCGCCGAGGAGTTCCCGCTCGACCTCGGCCGGGTCGGCATCCGCGGCTGGTCGTACGGCGGCTACCTGTCCGCCCTCGCCGTGCTGCGCCGCCCCGACGTCTTCCACGCGGCCGTTTCCGGCGCCCCCGTGACGGACTTCGGGCTCTACGACACCCACTACACCGAGCGCTACCTCGGCCACCCCGCCGAGCGCCCGGAGGTCTACCAGGCCAACTCGCTGATCCCGGACGCGCCCAAGCTGGAGCGCCCGCTGATGCTCGTGCACGGCCTGGCCGACGACAACGTGGTCGCCGCGCACACCCTGCGGCTCTCCTCCGCCCTGCTGGCGGCCGGCCGCGCGCACACCGTGCTGCCGCTCTCCGGGGTCACCCACATGACCCCGCAGGAGGAGGTCGCGGAGAACCTCCTGCTGCTGCAGGTGGAGTTCCTGAAGAACGCGCTCTAGCCGTGAGGGGCGCGGGGAGCTGAGCGGAGGGCGGAGGCCGCGGGCCGCTGCCTTCCGATTCGCGCAGTTCCCCGTGCCCCCGGGGCAGCCGCACATGACATCCGTCATGCGCAGGAGGCGACACCGCACACTGCCGACGGCCCCGGTGCTCGCGGGAATCTTGGGAGGTCAGCCTTTCAGGAGAGGACGCGGACGGATGAGTACACGGGTCAACGAAGGCGGTGAGGTCGCCGCCTTCAGGAACGTCAGCAAGAGCTACGGCCGGGTGAAGGCGGTGAACGGCCTCGACCTGGTGCTGCGCCCCGGCGAGACGGTGGCGCTGCTCGGCCCCAACGGCGCCGGGAAGTCCAGCAGCCTCGATCTGCTGCTCGGCCTGCGCGACCCGGACCAGGGCAGCGTCTCGCTGTTCGGCGGGACGCCACGGGAGGCGATCGAGACCGGCCGGGTCGGCGCGATGCTGCAGAGCGGCGGTCTGATGGGCGACGTCAAGGTCCGCGAGCTGGTGAAGTTCGCCTGCGCCGTCCACCCGCGCGGCCACCGGCCCGAGGAGGTGCTGCGCAGCGCCGGCATCACCGAGATCGCCGACCGCAAGGTCGACAAGCTCTCCGGCGGCCAGGAGCAGCGGGTCCGCTTCGCGCTCGCCGTCGCCGGGGCCAACGACCTGATCGTGCTGGACGAGCCGACCACCGGCATGGACGTCAGTGTCCGCCGCCAGTTCTGGGCCACCATGCGGGCCCAGGCCGACGCCGGGCGGACGGTGCTCTTCGCCACCCACTACCTGGAGGAGGCGGACTCGATCGCCGACCGGGTGCTGGTCCTGCACAAGGGCCGCCTGATCGCCGACGGCACCTCCGCCGAGATCAAGGCCAAGGCGGGCGCCCGCCGGATCACCTTCGAGCTGCACAACTCGGACGGCGCGCTCGACGAGGCCGCCCTGCGGACGCTGCCGGGCACCGTCAGCCTGGACGTCACCGGCCACGCCGAGGGCGTCCGGACGGTCCGGATCCGCAGCACCGACGCCGATGCGGGGGTCGCGGCGCTGTACAAGGCCGGCTTCTACCCGCACGGCCTGGAGGTCACCAGCCTGGGGCTGGAGCAGGCCTTCCTGACCATCACCGGCGAAGCCGACTCCGACTCCGACCTCGGTCCCGACTCCGGCTCCGGCTCCGACGACTCCGCTGTGGAGAGTGCGCGATGACCACCCTGATCCAGTTGGAGATCCTGCGCACCCTGCGCAACAAGCGGTACGTGCTGTTCACGGTGCTCTACCCGGCCCTGCTCTACGTCTTCTTCATCAGCGCCTACAGCGGCGGCTCGGTGGCCGGCGGCGTCCCGGCGAAGTCGTACTTCATGGTCTCGATGGCCACCTTCGGCGCGGTCGGCGCCGTCCTCACCGGCAGCGCGCAGCGGATCTCGGTGGAGCGCAAGACCGGCTGGGTGCGGCAGCTGAGGCTGACCGCCCTGCCCGGCCGGGCGTACACCCTGGGCAAGATCGCCGCCTGCGCGGTCACCACGCTGCCCGCGATCCTGGTGGTGTTCGCGATCGGTGCGGTCGAGGGGGTCCGGCTCGGCGCGGTGCAGTGGCTCGGCCTCGGGGCCGCGCTCTGGCTCGGCAGCTTCGTCTTCGCGGCGCTGGGCGTCGCCCTCGGGTACGCCGCGCAGCCGGACTCGGTGCAGCCGGTCGTGATGATCGTCTACATGCTGATGGCCCTGTTCGGCGGCACCTGGTTCCCGGTCGGCGAGTCGCTCAAGAAGTTCGCCCGCTTCAACCCGGTGTACCAGTACAACCAGCTGGCCTCCTTCACCCAGCCCGGCCACTCGCTGGACACCTCCGCGGTCGCGGGCCTGGCGGGCTTCCTCGCGCTGTTCGTCGCGGGGGCGGCCTTCCTGTACCGCAAGGACACCAAGCAGGCATGATGGCCGCCATGCCCAAGACGCCTCCGGACCACCGCCCCGACGACGCGGGGGAGGCGGTCCGGAGGCGTCCCTCGTTCGCGCGTTCGTTCGGCGTGACGCCCGGGGCGCCGGTCGAGAACCGACGCCAGCTGCTGGTGAAGCTCTCCTGGATGTCGCTGTGGATGATCTACCTGCTCTACCCGATCGGCGACCTGGCGGGGAGCCGGCACGGGACGGCCGCCAAGGTGGCGGGCGGGGTCGCGCTGGTGCTCTTCCTGGCCTGCTACTTGAGCCTGGTGGCGTTCCGGTCGACCCGGTCGGACGGCAACTGGCGCGGCAACCACGTGATGGTCGGCCTGATGCTGGCGTTGGCCACCGCCACCTCCTTCGGGCTCGGCGAGGCCTGGCTGACGCTCTTCACCTACGCCTCGGTCTGCGTCGGCGCGGTGCTGCCGCCCAAGCGCGGACTCCCGGGGATCGCGCTGGTCACCGCGCTGGCGCTGGCCGTCTCGCTGCTGGTGCACGCCGACGCGACCACGCTGGTGTCGATCATCCTGCCGTGCTTCCTCGGCGGGTTCGCGATGACCGGCCTGCAGCGGCTGATCGGCACCATGAAGGAACTGCGCGAGGCCCGGGCCGCCGTCGCCCACCTCGCCGCCGCCGAGGAGCGGCTGCGCCTGGCCCGGGACCTGCACGACCTGCTCGGGCACTCGCTCTCGCTGATCACCATCAAGAGCGAGCTGGCCGGACGGCTGATGGACCAGGACCGGCAGGAGGCGGCCCGTGCCCAGGTCGCCGACATCGAGAACGTCGCCCGGCAGTCCCTGGTCGACGTCCGGGAGGCGGTCGGCGGCTACCGCAGGCCGACCCTGCCGGTCGAACTCGCGGCAGCCCGGACCGCCCTGACGGCGGCCCAGATCGACCTGCACGCCGACCCCGCGGTCGCCGACGGCCTCCCGGGCCTGGGCGGCGAGGAGACCGGCGCGCTCGCCTGGGCGCTGCGCGAGGCCGTCACCAACGTCGTCCGGCACGGCGAGGGCGCCTCCGTCTGCACGGTCGCCCTGGACGAGACCTGGGAGGGCGAGGGCGAGCGCTATGCCGTCCTGGAGATCGCCGACAACGGCCACGGCCCGGGCAAGTCCGGCCCGGGCAACGGCCTTTCGGGCCTGGAGGAGCGGCTCGCCCTGGTCGGCGGGCGCCTGGAGACCGGCCCCGGGGCACGGGGGAAGGGCTTCCGGCTGCGGGCGTTCGTCCCCTTGCGCACCGTCTCCGTCCCGGCGGCCGATAGTGTGCCGGAATGATCAGAGTGCTGCTCGCCGAGGACCAGGGGATGGTACGGGAGGCGCTGGCCGCGCTGCTCGGGCTCGAAGGCGACATCGAGGTGGTCGCGCAGGTCTCGCGCGGCGACGAGGTGGTGGCCGCCGCGATCGCGCACGAGGCCGAGGTCGCCGTGCTGGACATCGAGATGCCGGGGATGACCGGGATCGAGGCCGCCGCCGAACTGCGGGCCCGCCGGCCCGGGACGAAGGTCGTGATCGCCACCACCTTCGGCCGGCCCGGCTATCTGCGCCGGGCGATGGAGGCGGGCGCGGACGCCTTCCTGGTCAAGGACGCCCCGGCGGCCGAACTGGCCCAGGCCATCCGGCGGGTGCTGGCCGGTGAGCGGGTGATCGACCCGACGCTGGCCGCCGCCGCACTGGCGGAGGGCGCCAACCCGCTGACCGCCCGCGAGCGCGACGTGCTCGCGGCGGCGGCGGACGGCGCGGTCAACGCGGACATCGCCCGGCGGCTGCACCTCTCGGAGGGCACCGTCCGCAACTACCTCTCGATGGCGATCCAGAAGACCTCCGCCCGCAACCGCGCCGAGGCGGTCCGGGTCGCCCGCGAGAAGGGCTGGCTGTAGGCCCGCAGGGGCTCGGCTGAGGCGGTGCCGGGCCGCCCGCGCGTCGTGGCGCGGCCCGCAGGGCTTCAGTTGAGGCGGTGCCGGGCCGCCCGCGCGTCGTGGCGGACCCGGGAGGCGGTCTCCGGGTCGAAGGCGTCCAGGATCTCCGCGTACGCCTCCATCTCGCCCGCCCCGGCGAGGAAGTCGCCGGTGCGGACGAGCAATTCGGCGCGCTCCAGCCGGAGCTGGGCCGGGTGGCGGGGGAGCAGCAGCGAGAGCTCGGTGGCCCAGAGCTGGGTGCGGGCGTGTTCGGGCCGGTCGGCCGCCCAGCCGCGGATGTTGCCGAGTACCCGCAGGACGATGTCCAGCGGTGCCGCGGGGGTGAGGAGTTCGGGTGTGAAGTGGTGGCCGGCGGCGAGCACCAGCCGGGCGACGTCCGGCAGGTCGAGCAGCCGCCCGCCGTGGTACGGGTCGGCAAGCACGTAGTCGCTGTCCTCGGCCGGGCCGCCGACCGCGACGATGAAGTGGCCCGGCAGGGCGACCCCGCGCACGCTCAGCCCGGCGCGGGCGGCGACCGCCGTCCAGACCAGGGAGAGCATGATCGGCAGCCCGCGCCGCCGCCGCAGTACGTCCGGCAGCAGTGAGGACTCCAGCCGCCGGTAGTCCGCCGGGCGCCCGTGGTAGCGCTCCCGCCCGCCGAGCATGGCGGCCAGCAGAGCGGCCGTCTCCTCCGGGTTGGCGGGCGCCCGCTCGGCCACCGCCAGCCGGACGGCGGCGGCGTGCCGGTCCAGCGCGGCCTGGCAGGCGGCCAGCAGCGCGTCCAGGGTGGGTGGTTCCTCGCGTTCGGCGCCCGGGCCGGGGGCCGGCGGCGCACCGGGCGCGGCCGGGGCCGGCGCGGTCAGCAGGTGCTCGGCGGCCGCGAGCAGGCAGAGCAGCACCGGGTCCGGGTGCTCGGCCCTGGCCTCGGTACGGAAGCGTGTTCTGCTCTGCTCGGTCACAGCAGCCTTCGTCTGTCCGGGGTGGGTGTTACCGCCGGCTTCTTACGGCGGGCTTCTTACGGCTGGCTTCTTACGGCTGGGAGGCTCGCTACGGCTGGGAAAGGCGGGCGTAGTGGTAAGTGTGACTGGTCGTGAAGCCGAGCCTGTCATAGAGCGCCGTCGCGGCCGTGTTCTCCGCCTCGACCTGGAGGCAGCCGCCGGTGGCGCCCTCCTCGGCGGCCCGTGCCGCGAGCACGGCCGTCACGGTGGTGGCCAGGCCGGTGCGCCGGGCGTACGGCGCGGTCTCGATCGCGCTGAAGAAGGCCCACGGGCCGTCCACCACGCAGCGGCCGATCGCGGCCGGCGTGCTCCCCTCGGGCGAGCCGGCCGGCGCGGGGACGGTTGCGAACCAGATGGATGGGCCGCCGTGCAGCACCCGGCGGGCGGCCTGCTCGACCTCGGGGGAGGCTCCGGCGGCGCGCTGGTAGAGCGACTGCCAGGCCGGGCCGGCCGTCCGGGAGAGCCGCACGCGCTCGTACCCGCCGCCGAGCCGGACCAGCGGCGCGAGCGAGGCGGTCCGGACCAGGGTGGCGGCCAGCCGGGGGCCCTGCCGGTCGAGTTCGGCGGTGAGGTCCTCGGACGAGCCGGGGACGGTCACCTCGACGAGGGCGGGCAGGCCGCGGGCGGCGTACCAGTCCCGGACGGCGGCGAGCGCCTCCGGCAGCGGCCGGCCCGGATCGCCGAGGGCCTGCGCCGAGTTGGCGCGGCGGGTGTACCCGGCCGAGGCGCGCAGCGTCCAGCCGCCGAGCGGCTCCTGCTCCAGGGCGGGCCAGCAGCGCGCGGCGAGCCGCTGGAGTTCGGCCGGACCGGCCGCCGGGAGGGGTGCACGCCGGGCCGGGAAGAGCGGTACCGTCTTCCCCGCGACCAGCAGTTTCTCGGCGAATGAGACCGGTTCGCAGTTACGGGGGACCACCGTCAGGGCATGATCGTCCCAGGATGTGAGCACACCGATCACATCCCGGAACACCGGACGCCCGTCCACGAGCTCCGAGATGCGCCGCGCTGACACCCGTCGTCCCACGTCAGAGCGGTCTATCCGCACCTCGGGACGGTGTCCCAGGGGGGCTTCGGCGATCATCTGGGGAACCTCCTGTGCATTCGCGGTCTCTGACCCGCGATACTAGGGGCGGGCATCGACGACGCCGCGCGCAACCGCGCACGCAACCAATAGTTTGGGCGCCAGCCCTTCCGAGGAGGAACGACAGCGTGACCTACGTCATCGCGCAGCCTTGTGTCGACGTCAAGGACAAGGCGTGCATCGAAGAGTGCCCCGTCGACTGCATCTACGAGGGGGAGCGCTCCCTCTACATCCACCCGGATGAGTGCGTCGACTGCGGCGCCTGCGAGCCGGTCTGCCCGGTCGAGGCGATCTTCTACGAGGACGACACTCCCGAGGAGTGGAAGGACTACTACAAGGCGAACGTCGAGTTCTTCGACGACCTCGGTTCGCCCGGTGGTGCCTCGAAGCTCGGCCTGATCGAGAAGGACCACCCGTTCATCGCGGCCCTCCCGCCGCAGAACGCCGACCACTGATCGGTGGCAGCTGAGCTGTGAGCACGGACAACGCTCCGCACGCGCCGCTCCCGGGTGAACCGGGGGCGGCGCGGCGCCCGTTCCTGAAGTCGAAGGTGTCGGACCTGCTCCCCACCTTCCCGTGGGACAAGCTGGAGCCCTACAAGCGGACGGCGCTCGCCCACCCGGGCGGGCTCTGCGACTTCTCGGTCGGCACCCCGGTGGACTCCGTCCCCGAGGTGATCCAGAAGGCCCTGGCCGCCGCCTCGGACACCCCCGGGTACCCGACCGTCTGGGGCCCGCTGGAACTGCGGTCGGCGATCGCCGGCTGGCTGAACCGCCGGGTCGGCGCCGAGATCGGCCCCGAGGCGGTCCTGCCGACCGTCGGCTCCAAGGAGCTGGTGGCCTGGCTGCCGACCCAGCTCGGACTCGGCGCGGGCGACCAGGTGGCCTACCCGCGCCTGGCCTACCCGACGTACGAGGTCGGGGCCCGGCTCTGCGGGGCCGAGGCGGTCGAGTACGACGACGTCTCGGAGCTGGACCCGGCGAGGGTCCGGCTGCTCTGGCTCAACTCGCCCTCCAACCCGACCGGGCGGGTGCTGTCCGTCGCGGAGCTCCGCCGGGCGGTGGAGTGGGCGCGGGAGCACCGGGTGCTGCTGGTCAGCGACGAGTGCTACCTGGAGCTGGGCTGGGAGGCCGACCCCGTGTCGGTGCTGCACCCGGACGTCTGCGGCACCGGCCCGGACCGGCACGAGGGCCTGCTCGTCGTCCACTCGCTCTCCAAGCGGTCCAACCTGGCCGGCTACCGGGCCTCGTTCGTGGCCGGCGACCCGGAGGTGGTCCGGGAGCTGCTGGAGATCCGCAAGCACGGCGGCATGATCGTGCCCGCCCCGGTGCAGGCGGCGACCGTCGCGGCGCTCGCGGACGACGCCCACGTCGTCGAACAGCGCGAGCGCTACGCCGCGCGCCGTGCGGCACTGCGCGCGGCGCTGGAGGCGTACGGCTTCCGGATCGAGCACTCCGAGGCCAGCCTGTACCTGTGGGCGACCCAGGACCGGCCCTGCTGGGAGACCGTGGCCGAGCTTGCCGGACTGGGCATCCTGGTGGCGCCCGGGGACTTCTACGGACCGGCCGGCGACCGCTTCGTCCGGGTGGCGTTCACCGCCACCGACGAGCGGGTGCAGGCGGCCGTGCAGCGGCTGACCCGCTGAACGGCCGGGTTGCCGGACCGACCGGGCCGCCGACCCGCTGAACGACCGACGGAGGGCCGCCGGGGAGCTGTGCTGCTCCCCGGCGGCCCTCCGCCGTACCCGGCCGCCCGGCGCGCGGGTCTCGCGCGCCGGACGGCCCGTCGGCCCGTCGGCCGACCGACTCCGGGTCGGACCGACCCCGGGCCAGACCGAACCCGGATCAGACCGGCAGCGTGCCGCCGCCCAGCGAGGCGCCGTTCAGGCCGGCCACGCCGAGGCCGCCGAGCAGGTGGCTGAGGGCGTCGGTGGGGCTGCCGCCGCCGAGCTGCGGGGCGCTGCCGCCCAGGCGGTTGCCGTCGGGGTGGCTGGTCAGCGCGCCCAGCGGGCCGGGCAGGGCCGGCAGGGACTTGGTGACGTTGCCCGCGTTCGGCATGCCGCCGCTCAGACCGCCGGGCAGGCCGCTGGTCAGACCGGCGGTGGGCAGGCCCTGGGTCAGGCTGCCGACCGGGTTGCTGGCGGTCGCCGAGCGCTGGGCGCCGCCGGCCATCGGGACCAGCTTGCCGGTGATGGCCGGGCCGGCCCGGTCGACCAGCGCCGGGGCGAGCCGGCCCGCGACCTCGGTCAGGGTGCCGGTCATGGCGGCGGTCTTGGCCGCCGGGCCGGTCACGCCGCCGAGGGTCTTGTTGGCGTCCGGCAGCGCGGCCGCCACGGTGTGGCCGGCCGCGTCGGCGGTGGCCGGGACACCGGCCTGGACGGTGGCCGCGCCCGTGGTGCCCGCGGCCTGGCCGACGTCGTGGGCTGCTCCCTGCACCGTCGAGGCGCCGGAGGGCGCGTCGAGCTGGGTCAGGCCGGCCCCCAGGTCGCTCTTCGGCAGCAGGTCGGCGGCGGACGCGGACCCGGCTACGACGAAGGGGGTCGCACCGGCCGCGACGAGCAGCGCGGCCTGGGCGATCCGGCGCGTGAGGGGGTGAGACATGGTGCTCCTAAGAGGTGAGGTTGCCCGGCCGGGCGCTGCTGCGGTTCCTGTCGGTTCCTGCGCAGGGCACGGCCGGGCGGACGGAGTGATTACCGCCGGAGCAGCCAGAAGGTTTCGCTCGAACAAGGTAAAGGGTTTCTAAAGATCAGACGATCCTTTTTCCGACATCACGGACATTTCGCCCAGCTGATCGAGCGCCGAGGAAACGTCACACCCCTTGGCGGGCAACGGGAGCACGGAACCGCCCCACCCGGCCGTGGCGGGGTGGGGCGGGGGGCTCGTTCCGTCCACGTACGTTGACAGGAATCACCCGGTGGGCGGTAACTCGCCCACCAGTGCGTCAACCGGGCGCTCCGCCCGTGCGGGTAGCCGTGGATCAGTGCTTCGCGGGCGCGCCCACGGTGATCAGCACCTGGTCGGCCGAGGCGGCCGGGGTCTTCGCCTGCCAGCCGTCCCCCGGCTTGTCGAAGCTCCACACCTTGCCGTCGTACGCGACCACGCCGATGCCGAGCTCCTGCGAGTGCGCCACCGCCCACTGCGCCACCGCCCAGCCGCCCTGGCGCTGCGCGTCCGGCCCGGAGGCCGTCCCGGCCGCCGCCTGCGGCGTGACGGCCAGCACGGTGCGCGGGTCCTTGTCCGCCTTGGCGGCCGGCGCGGCGACGACGGCCCGGCCGAACTCGCGGCGCACCCGGTCGGCGACACCCGGCGACTGCGCGCTCGCGGGGGCGGCGGAGGCGGCGGCGGCGTCGGCCGCCGGAGTGCCGTCGGCGGCCGGCGCGGCGACGAACTCGTGCACCACGCAGTCCAGCGCGGCCGGCGAGCGGCCGGTGAACACCGAGGCCAGCAGCGTCGCGTTGGTCTCGTGCTTGGCGTACGCCTGCGGGTAGCCGCTCTTCTGCACCGCCTGGGCCGCGTCCGTGAGCGGCAGGCTCGCGTAGCCGGGGACGCGCACCAGGCTGTCGAGGAACTTGTTGGTGGCGTACACCGGGTCCTGGATCTGCTCCGCCGTGCCCCAGCCCTGCGAGGGCCGCTGCTGGAAGAGACCGACCGAGTCGCGGTCGCCGCCCGCCAGGTTGCGCAGCTTGGACTCCTGCATCGCGGTGGCCAGGGCGATGGTCGCGGCCCGCTCGGGCAGGCCGCGGGCGATGGTGACGGCGGTGATCGTCGCCGCGTTCGAGGCCTGCGCGATGTCCAGCGAACCCTGCCCGGCCGTGGTGTTGACCTTGCAGCCCTCGGGCAGCGGGATCAGCTGCTTCCGGTTGATGAACAGCACCACGGCCGCCACCACCGCGAGCACCAGCAGACCGGTCAGCACCTTGCGGCGCAGCGGCCGGCGCGGACGCACCCGGTAGTCCTCGGACTCGTCGTACTCCTGGTACCCGTCCTGCTCCTGCTGCCGGTCGTACCCGTCGTGCCCGGGCCCTTCGTGGCCGTCATGTCCGTCGTGTCCGGGCTGGTCGTGCCCGTCGTACCCGGAGCCGTTCGGCCCGTTCTCAGTGCTCCCGGCCACCGCACTCCCTCTCGCCCTCGCGTTGTCGCTCGCACACCGTACCTACTCGGACGGCTGTACGGGGAGCGCGGTTGCGAGTGTGCCGTGCCACGCGGGAGCACCCCCGGCCGCTGCGTCCCGGGCCCGGCCGCACCGATACGCTTGGCGACCATGAGCAGCTCCGACGCCCCCCTTGACCTGTCCCTCGACGGTGGCGCGCTGACCGCCCGGCTCGTCGACTTCCCCTCCGTCAGCGGCGACGAGCAGGCGCTCGCCGACGCGGTGGAGAGCGCGCTGCGGGCCCTCCCGCACCTCGCCGTCGACCGGTACGGCAACAACGTCGTGGCCCGGACGAACCTGGGCCGGCCGGAGCGGGTGCTGCTGGCGGGCCACCTGGACACCGTGCCGATCGCCGACAACGTGCCGTCGTACGTCGACGGGGACCTGCTCTACGGCTGCGGCACCTCGGACATGAAGTCCGGCGTCGCCGTCCAGCTGCGGCTCGCCGCCACGCTGACCGAGCCGAACCACGACCTCACCTTCGTCTTCTACGACTGCGAGGAGATCGAGGCCTCCCGCAACGGCCTGGGCCACCTCGCCAAGCACCGCCCCGACTGGCTGGCGGCGGACTTCGCGATCCTGATGGAGCCCAGCGGCGCCATGGTCGAGGGCGGCTGCCAGGGCACCATGCGGGCCCAGATCGCGCTCACCGGCACCCGGGCCCACGCGGCCCGCAGCTGGCTCGGCGACAACGCCATCCACCACGCCGCCGAGCTGCTCGGCCGGCTCGCCTCGTACGAACCGCGCCGGGTGGAGATCGACGGCCTGGAGTACCGCGAGGGGCTCAACGCGGTGAAGATCGAGGGCGGCGTGGCGGGCAACGTCATCCCCGACGAGTGCGTGGTGACGGTCAACTTCCGCTTCGCCCCGGACCGCAGCGAGGCCGAGGCCGAGGACCACCTGCGCGAGGTCTTCGCCGGGTACCGGGTGCTGGTCACCGACTCCGCCCCCGGCGCGCTGCCCGGGCTCGCCCAGCCCGCCGCCCAGGCCTTCCTGGCGGCCACCGGCGGCCGGGCACGGGCCAAGTTCGGCTGGACGGACGTCGCCCGGTTCAGCGCGCTGGGCGTACCCGCCGTCAACTACGGCCCGGGCGACCCGAACCTGGCGCACAAGCGCGAGGAGCACTGCTCGCTCTCGGCCATCGCCGAGGTCGAGGACCGGCTGCGGGCCTGGCTGACCGGCTCCTGACCGTCACCTTCCGTTTCCCTGGCTATTCCCGGAAATCGCCCAGTGACGGGCGTAGGGTTTCGTCATGACAGGCACCGGAGACGAAAAGCGACACGACCGTGCCCACTACGGGCACGGCCCCGAGCGGGTCGAGGCGCCCGAGCGCCGGAAGGCCGTGCCGGAGAAGCAGAAGGGCCCGGTGCTGCTCCGCCGGGACCAGGTCGGCACCAGCACCACGGACCAGCGTCTGCTGGACACCACCGGCCCGACCGACTGGCTGCACACCGACCCGTGGCGGGTCTGGCGGATCACCTCGGAGTTCGTCGAGGGCTTCGGCGCCCTGGCCGAACTCCCCGCCGCGATCAGCGTCTTCGGCTCGGCCCGGACACCGGTCGACTCGCCCGAGTACGCGGCCGGGGTGGCCATCGGCCGGGCACTCGCCGAGGCCGGCTACGCGGTGATCACCGGAGGCGGCCCCGGCGCGATGGAGGCCGCCAACCACGGTGCCTCGGACGCCGGGGGCCTCTCGGTCGGGCTCGGCATCGAGCTGCCGTTCGAGCAGGGCCTGAACGAGTACGTCGACCTCGGGCTGAACTTCCGTTACTTCTTCGTCCGCAAGACGATGTTCATGAAGTACTCCCAGGGCTTCGTGGTGCTGCCGGGCGGGCTCGGCACGCTGGACGAGCTGTTCGAGGCGCTCACCCTCGTCCAGACCAAGAAGGTCACCCGCTTCCCGGTGATCCTCTTCGGCACCGCGTACTGGGGCGGCCTGGTCGACTGGCTCACCAACACCCTGGTCGCCCAGGGCAAGGCCTCCCCGGCCGACCTGGAGCTGTTCCACGTCACCGACGAGATCGACGAGGTCCTCAAGATCCTGGAGGAGAGCCGCCGCCCCAACGGGGACATCTGAGGGCAACCACAGCAGGGGCGCGGGGAACTGCGCGCGCAACCGTGCACGTATGTCGTGCCCTGGTCGCGCAGTTCTCCCCCAGCCTTCGGCCGGGAGGTGCCCCCACGCGCCCCTGTGGGTACCCAGTTGCGTACGGTTCTCCATACCCGCCGTCAGGCGAGTCCCCGGCGGGCGACAGCCGGGGGACGGGTGCCGCGGATCGAGGCGACCATGTCGAGGATCTGGCGGGTCTCGGCGACCTGGTGGACCCGGTAGACCTGGGCGCCGAGCCAGGCCGAGACCGCGGTGGTGGCCAGGGTGCCGAGCAGGCGTTCGTCCACCGGCTTGTCGAGCGTCTCGCCGACGAAGTCCTTGTTGGAGAGCGAGACCAGCACCGGGAAGCCCGTCGCGGTCATCTCCGGCAGGCGCCGGGTCGCCTCCAGCGAGTGGCGGGTGTTCTTGCCGAAGTCGTGCCCGGGGTCGATCAGCAGCGCGTCCCGCCGGACCCCGAGCGAGGCCGCCCGTTCCGCGAGCCCGACCGTGACCCGCAGGATGTCCGCCATCACGTCCTCGTACCCGGCCCGGTGCGGCCTGGTCCGGGGTTCGGCGCCGCCCGCGTGGGTGCAGACCAGCCCGGCGTCGTACCGGGCGGCGACCTCGGCGAGCTTCGGGTCCACCCCGCCCCAGGCGTCGTTGAGCAGGTCGGCGCCGACCTCGCAGACCGCCTCACCGACCTCGTGCCGCCAGGTGTCGACGCTGATCACGGCCCCGGGGTGGCGCTTGCGCAGTTCGGCGACGAACGGCACGGTACGCCGCAGCTCCTCCTCGACCGTGACCTCCTCGCCCGGCCCGGCCTTGACCCCGCCGATGTCCAGGACGGCCGCCCCCTCGGCGACGGCCCGGTCGGCGGCGGCGAACGCGGCCTCGTCGGCGAAGGTCGCGCCCCGGTCGAAGAACGAGTCGGGGGTCCGGTTGACGATGGCCATGATCACCAGCTCGTCGTCGCCGAACTCACGTGGGCCCAGGCGCAGTGCCACCGGTCTCTCCTCCACAGCTCCACCGGGTGCAATGATGGGCCCCGGCTACTCAGGGACCATGCTCGCATTTTCCAGTTCTGGTACCCATGACCGGGCCGACCAGGAGCCTCGGGAGGACAGTTCGTGTTCTGGATCATCGTGGCGGCGATGGCGGTGGTGGTCGGTGGCGCCGCGCTGGTGGCGCTCGGCTCGGGCGGCGTGCTGCCGGAGGCCGTGCACGACCGGATCGCCGCCCGGCTGCCGCAGGACCGCCCGCTGAGCAGGCACGACGTGGACGAGATCCGGCTCCCGATGGCGCTGCGCGGCTATCGGATGGACGAGGTGGACGACGTCCTCGACCGCCTCGGCGCCGAGCTGGCGTACCGGGACTCGCGGATCGCCGAGCTGGAGGCCGCCGAGGCCGTCCGCGGCGCCGTGCAGGCCGCCCCCGGCCCGCAGCCCGGGCTGGAGCCGCTGCCGGGGCTGGAGGACTTCGCGAAGGTGGTCGGCGCCGACCGGGGGAACGCGGACGCCGGGTCGTCGGCGGCCGGGGCGTCGGACGCCGGGACGGCTGACGGGACGGGCGACGGGACGTCTGCCGAGCAGGGCGACCGCCGTTCGGTGCCGGACCAGTGAGCGCCGCGGAGGTGACCGGCGCCGTCCTCGGCGCCGACGGCCTGCGCCGCTGCGGCTGGGGCGACTCGTCGGACGACTACCGGGTCTACCACGACACCGAGTGGGGCCGTCCGGTGCACGGCGACCAGGCGCTGTTCGAGCGGATCTCGCTGGAGGCGTTCCAGTCAGGGCTGTCCTGGATCACCATCCTGCGCAGGCGGGAGGGCTTCCGGGCGGCCTTCGCGGGGTTCGAGATCGCGAAGGTGGCCGCGTACGGGCCCGAGGACGCCGAGCGGCTGCTCCAGGACGAGGGCATCATCCGCAACCGGGCCAAGATCGCGGCGACCGTCGCCAACGCCAAGGCCGCGCTGGAACTCCCCGAAGGCGGGCTGGACGAGCTGGTCTGGCGCTTCGCGGGCGACCCGGCCCGGCCGGCGCCCCGCACACTGGGCGAGGTGCCGGCCGTCACGCCGGAGTCGACGGCGCTGGCCAAGGAGCTCAAGAAGCACGGCTTCCGCTTCGTCGGCCCGACCACGGCGTACGCGCTGATGCAGGCCTGCGGCCTGGTGGACGACCACCTGGCCGACTGTCACGCCCGGGGTCAGCGGCCCAGGTAGCGGGGCTTCTCCTTCGCGACGAAGGCGGCGACGGCGATCCGGTGGTCCTCGCTCGCCCCGGCCAGGGTCTGCAACTCGTCCTCCTTGTCGAGGAGTTCGCTCAGCGAGTGGGAGGCGGCGTAAGCCAGCGACTCCTTGATCGCGCCGTAGGCGACGGTCGGCCCCTCGGCCAGCTGCTTGGCGAACTCGCGTGCGGTCGCGGCGAGTTCGTCGGCCGGGACGACCTGGGTGGCCAGGCCCAGGCTGAGCGCCTCGGGGGCCTTCACGGTGCGCGGCAGCATCAGCAGCTCGGTCGCCCGGGCGTGCCCGACCAGCCGGGGCAGCGTCCACGAGGCACCCGAGTCGGCGGTCAGCGCGACACCGGCGAACGAGGTGTTGAACCCGGCGGTGTCGGCGACGATCCGGAAGTCACAGGCGAAGGCGAGCGAGGCGCCGGCGCCCGCCGCCACCCCGCCGACGGCGGCGACGGTCGGCTTGCGCATCCCGGCGAGCGCCCGCAGCAGCGGGTTGTAGTGCTCCGCCACGGTCTTCAGGGCCCCCTCTCCGGTCTCCCGGGCCCGCTCCAGCAGTCCCAGGTGCTCCTTGAGGTCCTGGCCCACGCAGAAGGCCTTCCCGCCCGCTCCGGTGAGCAGCACGGCCCGCACGGCCGGGTCCTCGGCGGCGGCGGTCACCGTGTCGCGCAGGGCCACCTTGGTCGGGGTGTCCAGCGCGTTCATCGCGTCCGGGCGGTTGATGGTGATGACGGCCAGGCCGCCGTCGAGCTCGTACAGCACGGAATCGGACATGGGTGATGGCTCCCCGGGGGTTCGTCGGGTGGGACGGAAGACGGCACGCAAGGTGCGACGGTGTCAGCATGCCCGAGCCCGGCAGCGGGTGGGGAGTGTGAGGTACGGCACCTTCCGGTGGCCCGTGAAGTCCCGTGCGGGCGGGGCTTCCGGCACGTATTGCGGCGGTCCGGACGGGTCTGGTCGTGCTTGCGGAGAGAGTGACGTTGGTCATCGGGCCGCCGCATGCGGGATAATGGCTTCCGATCAATGCGTTCGATACCGGCGGTGGACGGACTTGCCGGTACGTAGCTTTGCGGTTGCAGGAAGGGGAACGAGCATGGCGGCCATGAAGCCGCGGACGGGTGACGGCCCGCTCGAGGTCACCAAAGAGGGGCGGGGCATCATCATGCGAGTTCCGCTCGAGGGCGGCGGGCGCCTCGTAGTGGAGCTCACGCCTGATGAGGCCGAAGCCCTGGGCGATGCCTTGAAGAAGGTTGTCGGCTGAGACAGCAGGTGCTCCCCTGATCTCCTGGAGCTGCGTACAGAGCCCGGGCCCCGGCCCGGGCTCTGTCACGTCCGGACGCCGGCCGGGGGCCCGTCACGACCGTGCGTCGTACCGGGGGGCGCGTCGCGCGACCGGGACGCCGCAGGGCGGCCGCGTACGGGCCCTGGGCGGTGCGCTCAGCGCTTGACCGCGCAGAGCAGCCCGTCGCTCACCGGCAGCAGGGCGGGCAGCAGCACGTCGCTCTCCCGGACGTCCCGGACGAGCCCCCGGACGGCGTGGGTCTGCTCGTCCTGGTGCTGCGGCTCGGCCAGCCGGCCCTCCTGGAACACGCCCTCGAAGCAGACCATCCCGCCGGGGCGGAGCAGCCGCAACGATTCTGCGAGGTAGGACGCGGACTCCGCCGGGTCGCCGTCGCAGAACACCAGGTCGTACTGGCCGTCGGCGAGCCGGGGCAGCACGTCCAGCGCTTTCCCCGGGATGAAGCGCGCCCGGTTCGGGGCGAAGCCCGCCGCGTGGTACGCCTCGCGGGCGAACTGCTGGTGCACCGGCTCGGAGTCCACGGTGGTCAGCACCCCGTCCGGCCGCATCCCGCGCAGCAGGTAGACGCCCGACACGCCGGTGCCGGTACCGATCTCCGCCACGGCCTTGGCGTCCACGGCCGCGGCCAGCAGTCGCAGGCACGCCCCGCCGCTCGGCCCGATCGCCCGGATCCCGGTCCGGGCGGACTGCGCCCTGGCGTAGGTCAGCACCGCGTCCTCCCCGACGTAGGTGTCGGCGAGTGCCGCATGCGCGGGCCCGAACTCGCTGATGGCTGCCTCTTCCGGAGCGCGTTGATCCTGATGTCGATATTTCCTGCCACAGATTACTGGCCGACCGGGAACCGCGTTCGATGACCGGCCGTTGGTCCAGAAGAGAGCGGGTGATCGGCTCACGCACGATCCCGGTGGGTTGCCCACCGGGCTGCCGCAAGGGCGGTCGAGCACTTTTATCCAGATCTGACGGGTGAGGTGGATATGGTGGTGGCCCTGCTGGGCAGAAGAGCCGACCGAGGAGGTGTGGCCGAGGGCGACGCTCCTGTGCTGCGGCACTTCCGTGGCATTGCGTCGGTCCGTACGCCGAAGCCCGTGATGAACAAGTCCGCGCAGACCCCCCTGGACAAGACGACCGCAGCCGACGACGCGGTGGCCGGCGCCCCCGCCCCGCTCGCGACCTTCGCCGAGGGCCCCGACGCGCAGACCTGGACGCCCCCCAGCTGGGAGGAGATCGTCGAGGCGCACAGTGCCCGGGTCTACCGCCTGGCCTACCGTCTGACGGGCAACCAGCACGACGCCGAGGACCTGACGCAGGAGGTCTTCGTCCGGGTCTTCCGCTCGCTCTCCACGTACACCCCGGGCACCTTCGAGGGCTGGCTGCACCGGATCACCACCAACCTCTTCCTGGACATGGTCCGCCGCCGCCAGCGGATCCGTTTCGACGCCCTGGGTGACGACGCGGCCGAGCGCCTCCCCAGCCGCGAGCCGAGCCCGGCCCAGCACTTCAGCGACACCCACTTCGACGCCGACGTCCAGCAGGCGCTGGACACCCTCGCGCCCGAGTTCCGCGCCGCCGTGGTGCTGTGCGACATCGAGGGCCTCTCGTACGAGGAGATCGCCGCCACGCTGGGCGTCAAGCTCGGCACCGTGCGCAGCCGTATCCACCGTGGCCGCTCGCACCTGCGGGCCGCCCTCAAGCACCGGGCCCCCGGTGCCGCCCCCGGCCGGGTCCGGCGGGGCGGGACTTCGGAGCCGGTGCCCGTCGGCGCCGAGGCGGGCCCCTCCGGCGGGAGTGAACGGGGGCGCTCGTGACCAGCGCCACCCCGCCCGGTCCGGCCGGGTACGAACCACCGGGCCGGTCCCGGCGCGGCCCCGGCTGGGCGCAGCTCGGCCGTCGTGCCGAGCCCGCCGCCGCGCCCGAGCAGTCCACCGCGCTGCGGGCCGTCCCGGTCCGTGCCGCCGAGCAGCCCGCCGAGGAGCACCACCTCGGGGAGCGGCTGTCCGCCTTCGTGGACGGCGAGCTCGGCCACGACTCGCGCGAGCGCGTCCAGGCCCATCTGGCGACCTGCCCCGAGTGCCTCGCGGAGGCCGACGACGGCCGCGCGGTCAAGCACCTGCTGACGCACACCGTCACCCCGGGCCCGTCCGCCATGCTGATGTCCCGGCTGATGGCGGTCGCCGCGCTGCCCGACGACGAGCCGCAGGACGGCGGTGGCCCCGGTGCCACCGCGTCCGGCCCCTCCGCGGCGGTCGGCACCCTCGGCGGCAGCCGGCTGACCGGCGGTTCCTTCGGGCGCGGCGCCGGCGCCTCGTTCGGCGCGGGCGCGCTCGGTGCGCAGGCCCCGGTGCCCGGCGTCGACCCCCGGGCCGGCCGGGCCGAGCCCGGCTTCTTCGGCGGCCGGCGCTCGGACCGTTCGGACGACTCCCGCGGCACGGCCCAGCGCGTCCAGCGGCCGCTGGCGGCCCTGCTGCAGGTGCCGGTGGTCCGCCCGCCCGCCCCGCGCGGGCGTCGGCTGGTCTTCGCCGCCGCAGGCGCCTTCTCGGTGGCCGCCGTCACCCTCGGCGGGGTCGGCAACATCTCCGCCCTGACCAGCGAGGACCCGCAGCACGGCACGGCGGTCAACCCCGTCCGGGGCCCGGGCGGCTCGGTGGTCGTCCCCGTATCGGGTGAACTGTCGGTCGATTTCCCGGTGTACCCCGTCCGGGGGCCGCACGGGGTCGGCGCCGCTCTGCCGACACCCGCCGCGTCCCAGCCCAACGCGTACCAGGCCGTGCCCTGGCACCAGCTGCGCTAGGCCTCGCGGGGCCCGGCCCGGCCGGGCCGGGCCCCGCCGGTGGCCCACTCGACGTGCGGCCATCGGCTGATCTTCGCCCCGGCTTCACCTACTGCTTCACAGACTCCGGGCCCGAACACCGGTCGGCGGCCACTACGCTGTAGTGACCGCCGTCCTTGGAGCTCGTCGGGTTCGTCATCAGGAGCTGGGAGCTTACGTGTTTGCAGGCATAGGCCCTCTGGACGTCGTCACGCTGGTCATCCTGGCCGTGGTGATCTTCGGGCCGGACAAGCTCCCGAAGCTGATCCAGGACACCATGGGCTTCATCCGCAAGGTCAGGACCTTCGCGGACAGCGCCAAGGAGGACATCCGCAGCGAGCTGGGCCCGGAGTTCCAGGACTTCGAGTTCCAGGACCTGCACCCGAAGACCTTCGTCCGCAAGCAGCTGCTCGGCGGCAACGAGGACCCGCTCGGCTTCAAGGAGATCCGCGACGGTCTCGACTTCCGGTCCGTCCTGAACGACGAGCCGGCCCCGTCCGCCTCGGTCGGTCTGACCAAGCCGGCCGGCCCCGTGCCCGCCACCGGCGGCCCGGCGCTGCACGAGGGTGAGCGTCCCCCCTTCGACCCCGACGCGACCTGACCTTCCAGGCACCACGCCCCGCCGGTAGCTCTACTGTGCGGGGCTTCGCCGTGTGCGCCGCTATTGTGCTGGAGTGCTCCGCTGTGCCGCAGGTCACCGAGGTCTCGGTGGCGTCCCGACCCGCCGGGGTGCCGGCGTGCGCCACGATGGAGCGCGCTACCGCAGGGGACAGTGCGTTGAGGAGGCCCGGGGATGGACGCGACGAGTCGTGCGATGGGAACGGCCACGGCGGGGGAGCCGGCCGGGGCAGTGGTCGGCGCCCAGCCCGGACCGCCGGCTGACCCGCTGGCGCCGTACCAGGCGGCCGACTTCCCCTGGTACGGGCTGGACGACGCCTGGACGGGCCGCCGCTGGCTGATGCAGGCCGGTGCGGGCAACAACCGCGCGGCCCAGCGCGGCAGCGTGGACTACGGCACCCTCGGGCACGGCGAGGAGCCCGCCAAGCAGTACGAGGCCAGGGACGTCCGGCGGTTCGCCGTGGTGGTCACGATGGCCCGCCGCGAGGTGCGGCGCAGTGCCGACAACACCGGGACGCTGGAGGCCACCACCGCCTCCTCCGCCGCCTGGCTGGCCGGCTCCGGCCTGCTCGCCGCGACCTGGCCCGGCCAGCTGGACCGGGCCCTGCGGCAGGACTGGCTGGACCAGCAGACCGCCCTGGCCTGGGACCTGGCCGACGACCTGGACGGCCCCGGCTGGTCCTCGCTCACCTTGCCGGTGAACGGCCTCCCGCAGCCCTTCCGCTACCGCGAGTCCGAGTACGGCTGGGTGCTGGCCGGCGAGGCCCCGGGCGTCCTGCTCGGCGCCTACGGACGCGGCGTCAGCGCCTACGGGACGGGCTTCAGCGCTGTCCCGGACCTCACGGCGTACACCCGCCGCTGAGCGGCTCCGCCGGGGAACGGGAGCGGCGGCGCGGGCTGTTCCCTTCGAGGCCGTGCCGCCGCCACCTGCTCGATAGGCTGTCCGGGTGACACAGACGGAGTTGGTGGTCGATCTCAGAGGGCGGCAGATCAGGTCGTCCGCGGACTTCTGGGACGCCGTCGCCGTCCCCTGCGGCCTGCCGGAGTGGTTCGGCCGGAACCTGGACGCCTGGTGGGACACGATCGAGACCGGTGGGATCTCGGAGGTCATCGACCGCCACGACCGCCTGACCGTCCGAGCGGACCGACACGGCCTCTTCGCGCCGGGCAACCCGGACGGCGCACGCCTGGCCGAGGTCTTCGAGGAGTCCGGTCGGGCCACCCTCGAACTCGGCGGTCCTACGGCGTGGCCCGGCGACGAGGCGTAGACGCCTGTGGATCGGACCTGGGCACGTCGTCCGACGACCCTGTAACGGCGTCAGCACTTGCGTGAAGCGGACGCAGACGGCCCCGGACGGTGAGGTCCGGGGCCGTCTGGGGCCGTACGAGCTGAGCCGCTGCCGGCCGACGTTGCCGAGAGGTCAGAACTTGTTCTTCGGGGTCAGCCCCAGCGACAGGCCCGAGAGGCCGCGCTGGCGGCCGCCGAGCTTGCCCGCGATGGCGCGCAGGGCGGTGCCGGCCGGGGAGTCGGGGTGGGAGAGGACGACCGGGCTGCCGTCGTCGCCGCCCTCGCGCAGGCGGATGTCGATCGGGATGGAGCCGAGGACCGGGACGGTCGCGCCGACCGAGCGGGTGAGGGCGTCGGCGACGGTCTGGCCGCCGCCGGTGCCGAAGACGTCGACCATCTCGTCGCAGTGCGGGCACGGCATGCCCGACATGTTCTCGATCACGCCGACGATCTTCTGGTGGGTCTGCAGCGCGATGGTTCCGGCCCGTTCGGCCACCTCGGCGGCGGCCATCTGCGGGGTGGTGACGATCAGGATCTCGGCGTTCGGCACCAGCTGGGCCACCGAGATCGCGATGTCGCCGGTGCCCGGCGGCAGGTCCAGCAGCAGCACGTCCAGGTCGCCCCAGTAGACGTCGGCCAGGAACTGCTGGAGGGCGCGGTGCAGCATCGGGCCGCGCCACACCACCGGGGCGTTGCCCGGGGTGAACATGCCGATCGAGATGACCTTCACGCCGTGCGAGGACGGCGGCATGATCATGTCCTGGACCTGGGTCGGGCGCCCCTCGACGCCCAGCATGCGCGGCACGCTGTGCCCGTAGATGTCGGCGTCCACGACGGCGACCTTCAGCCCGTCGGCGGCCATCGCGGCGGCCAGGTTGACGGTCACCGAGGACTTGCCGACGCCGCCCTTGCCGGAGGCGACCGCGTACACCCGGGTCAGCGTGCCGGGCTTGGCGAACGGGATCTCCCGCTCGGGAGCGCCGCCGCGCAGCAGCGTGGAGAGCTCCTTGCGCTGCTCCTCGCTCATCACGTCGAGCTCGACCTCGACGCCCGTCACCCCGGCGACCCGGGAGACCGCCTCGGTCACCCGGTTGGTGATCGTCTCGCGCATCGGACAGCCGGAGACGGTCAGGTAGACGGCGACCCGCACCGCGCCCCCGTCACCGATCTCGACCGATTTCACCATGCCGATCTCGGTGATCGGTCGGTTGATCTCAGGGTCGTTGACGGTCGCCAGCGCCTCGCGTACGGACTCCTCCGTGACGCCGACCGCAACCTCTGTCTCGTTGGCCATGCCTTGATGGTACGGCGCGCCTCAGCGGTGCCGACCCGCCAGTAGCGTGCTGCCGGTCACAGCAGCTCCGAGGCCTCCCGCTGGCCGTCCAGCTCCTTGATCAGCGCCTGCAGTTCGGACCTGATGAAGTCACGGGTCGCCACCTCGCCCAGGCCCTGCCGCAGCGCGGCGACCTCCCGGGCGAGGTACTCGGTGTCGGCGATGTTGCGGTCGCTGCGGGCCCGGTCCTGCTCCATGTTGACGCGGTCCCGGTTGTCCTGCCGGTTCTGCGCCAGCAGGATCAGCGGCGCCGCGTACGAGGCCTGGAGGGAGAGCACCAGGGTCAGGAAGATGAAGGGGTAGTTGTCGAACCGGTAGCTGCCCGGCAGCATCGTGTTCCACATCACCCAGATGACGATCACCACCGTCATCCAGACGATGAAGCGTCCGGTGCCGAGGAAGCGCGCGATCCGTTCGGAGAGCTTGGCGAACGCCTCCGGGTCGTAGGTGGGGAGCGAGATCAGCCCGGGGCGCGAGGTGCGCGGCTGGTCCAGTTTGGTGCGGGTGCCGCCGGTGGCCTCGGTGCGCGGGGTGGTGCCTTCGCGCACCCGCAGTTCGCGCAGCTGCCGCAGTTCCCGCAGCTCGCCCTGGAGCCGCTGGCGCGGGCTCTCGTCCCGGCGCCCCTTCCGGTCAGCGTCCACCGGCTTCCTCGCTCTCGTGCCCGTGATCCATCGCGGCCGCGTCGCCGCCGTGCAGGGACGACTCGCGCCAGTCCTCCGGCAGCAGGTGGTCCAGCACGTCGTCGACGGTGACGGCGCCGAGCAGGTGGTCCGCCTCGTCGACCACCGGCGCGGCCACCATGTTGTAGGTCGCCAGGTAACTGGTGATCAGCGGCAGCGGGGTGTCCGGCGGCAGCGGGTCCAGGTCGTCGTCCACGATCGAGCCGACCAGGATGTACGGGGGCTCGCGTAGCAGCCGCTGGAAGTGCACGGTGCCCAGGTACTTGCCGGTCGGTGTCTCGTTCGGCGGGCGGCAGACGTAGATCTGGGCGGCCAGCGCGGGCTTGTTGTCGGCGATCCGGACCCGGGCCAGCGCCTCGGCCACCGTCGCGTCCGGCTCCAGCACGATCGGCTCGGTGGTCATCAGACCGCCGGCGGTGTCCTCCTCGTAGGAGAGCAGCCGGCGCACCGAGGCCGCGTCCTCGGGTTCCATCAGGAGCAGCAGCCGCTCGGCGTCCGCCTCCGGCAGGTCGGAGAGCAGGTCGGCGGCGTCGTCCGGGTCCATCGCCTCCAGGACGTCGGCCGCACGCTCCTCCTTGAGCTTGCCGATGATCTCGATCTGGTCGTCCTCGGGCAGCTCCTCCAGGACGTCCGCGAGCCGGTCGTCGTCCAGCGCGGCGGCGACCTCGGCGCGGCGCTTGGGGGAGAGGTGGTGCATCACGTTGGCCAGGTCGGCCGGGCGCAGCTGCTCGAAGGTGGCCAGCAGGTTGGCCGCGCCCTGGCCCTCCTCGGCCAGCGCGAAGCCTGTCACCGCCGACCAGTCCAGCGTCAGCGTCTCGCCCTTGGCCTTGCGCAGCCGTCCGACCTTGCCGACCTGGACGAAGACCTTGCTGATCTCCCACTCGCGCACCCGGGTCTGCACCATCGCGATGTCCAGGACGGTGACGTCCTCGGTGGTCTTGGTGCGGGTGACGGTACGGTCCAGCAGCTCGGCGAGGACCAGGGTCTCGGAGGGGCGTTGTTCGAACCGCCGCATGTTGATCACGCCGGTGGTGATGACCTGCCCGGACTCCAGGCTGGTCACCCGGGTCATCGGGAGGAAGATCCGCCGCCTGCCGACCACCTCGACCACCAGGCCGAGCACGCGCGGCGGGCGGCCGCCGATCCGCAGCGAGACCACGACGTCGCGGACCCGGCCGACCTGGTCGCCGTTCGGATCGAAGACGGAGATCCCGGCGAGATGGGAGATGAAGACCCGGCTGCCTGGCCCTGCCATGGACTCCCTCTCTCTGGACGTTCCGGGCCAAGGCTACCTGGGCCGGAACCCCGCAGCCCGCCGAGCCCCCGGGGTGTGTGACGGTGCGCCACACACCCCTGGCGGCGTCAGTGCGCCGAGATCGGCTCCTGGAGCTCGGTCACCCAGGTCTCCGGGTCGCCGTCGGCCTCCAGGTAGAGCTCGCGGGCGTAGCCGGTGGAGCGGTGGCCGGTGCCGTCGATCCACCGGGCCAGGGTCTGGGCGGTGGACAGGACGGCGTCCATCGACCCGCGGTGCACGATGGTCGCGGCGTTCTCGACGGCGGGCAGGTCCACCACCGCGAAGTCGTGCCCGTCCTGCGGTGCGGCTGCCACCGGGAGGGCGGCGTGCACGGTCACCGCCTCGCCGCCGTCGGGGCCGGCCGGGGTGTAGTACGCGATGGACGGGCCGGTCGGGGTGAGGCCGGCCGTGGTCACCCGGCGGCACAGCTCCTCGAACAGCGGGCCGATCACCGGGCTGATGTGCTCCGGCTCGAATCCGGCGGCGGTGCCGGTCAGTTCGGCCACCCGGACCGCCGGGATGCGCTTGACCACTACGTCGTCGACGGGCATGTGCCCCTCACTCTCGATCGTCCGGAGCCTCGCCTCGACCCTGGTCAGCCGGGTGGCCGCCTCGGCCACCGCCGCCGCCAGGTCCGCGCGTCGCAGCCTGAGCATCCCGCGCAGCTCGTCGGCGCTCACGTCCTCGTCCAGGATCGACTGCACCTGCTGGAGCGTGAAGCCGAGGTCCTTCAGGGCGATGACCCGGTTGAGCCGGGCGAGCTGGGCGGCCTCGTAACAGCGGTAGCCGTTGAAGGGGTCGACCCGGGCGGGGCGCAGCAGCCCGATGGCGTCGTAGTGGCGCAGCATCCGGACCGACACGCGGCCGTGCTTGGCGAAGTCTCCGATGGTGAACATGATGGGTCCAGTCGACGGCCTGACACGGTGTGAGGGTCAACCCCTTGGGGGCGGCACGCTCCGCTGGGTTCCCCCGACGGGTAGGGGCAACCCCTGGGGGCGCGTGGGGGTACCTCCCGGCCGAAGGCTGGGGGAGAACTGCGCGAATCGGGAGTGACGGCCTGGTGCCTTCCGCCTCGCGCAGTTCCTCGCGCCCCTGGATAGTGCAAGTTCGGGTGAGCTGCCTTGCTCCCCTGGATGGTGCATGGCGGGCGAGCTGCACAGCTGTTCCGCGTCCCTGGGTGGTGCATGGCGGGCGAGCTGCCTACTTGCGGCGCTTCAGGAGCAGCTTCGGCAGTCCGGCCGGGATCGGCTTGCGGGTGGTCGCCGTGGAGGGCATCGGCACCGCGGCGTGCGAGTCCTCGGGCATCGCGCCGGGCTGTTCGGCGAGCGGGCCGGCCGGCTCCAGCCGGAGCACGCGGCACTCCCGGGCCCAGCGGTCGCCGATGGTGTCGGTGTCGGGGGCGTTCAGCCGCTTGCCCTTGAGCTCCTCGACCGCGCCGAGCCAGGCCTCGCTCTGCGGGGCGAGCTCGCCGACCCGGGCCGGCCAGCTCGTCAGCCGTCCCCACTTGTCCTTGCTGCGCACCGTCACGGTGGCTCCGGAGCCCGCTGTGAGACCGTGCAGCGGCTGCTCGGCGCCGTCGCCGACCACCACCACCGCGCCGTCGTGCCAGGCGTGCCAGAGGGCCCGGCTCTGCTGCTCGCCGTCGGCCCGTACCCAGAGCAGGCCGGACTTCTTCGCGGCCTCCTCCAGGAGCGCCCGGTCGAGGAAGTCGGCGGCGTCGGTCGTCGTTGGCTCCATGGCGCACCAGCGTACGGCTTCGGGCCCCGGCGGGGCCGTCCGGTGTCTCAGTGCTCAGGACGACAGTTCCATGGAGCGGTGAGTGGCCTTACCGTAGGAGCGCCCCATTTGCCTGTAGTGCCCTCATCGTCCCGACGCTCTCCGGAGGAGTCGCCGTGCCCACCGCCGCCCGGCCCGACACGACAGCCCCGCCCAGGGTCGCCGCCGAGCCCGCCCCGCACGCCCTGCCCCGGCTCGACTTCCTGCTGCTGGCCGTCTCCATCGCGGGCATCTCGCTCTCCGCCCCGCTGATCAGCGCCACCGCCGCGCCGGTGCTGGCCATCGCGCTCTGGCGCAACGTGATGTCGGTCGGCGTGCTCGGTCCGTACGCGCTGCTGCGGCACCGTGCCGAGCTGCGCGGCATCGGGCGGCGGGCGCTGCTGCTGGCGACGGCGGCCGGCGCGCTGCTCGCGGTGCACTTCGCGCTCTGGATGCCGAGTCTGCGGATGACCTCGGTGGCCTCCGCGACGGCACTGGTGACCACCACGCCGCTCTGGACGATCCTGCTGATGCGGCTCTTCGGCAGGCGCGCGCCGCGACTGGTCTGGGCGGGCATGTGCGTGGCCTTCGCGGGTGTGCTGGTGCTGACCGGCGTCGACCTGTCGCTCTCGCCGAGGGCGCTGCTCGGTGACGCGCTGGCGCTCGGAGCGGGCCTGGCGGCGGCCGGGTACATGCTGCTCGGCGCGGAGGTCCGAAGGACCGTCAGCACCACGGCCTACACGCTGGTCTGCTACGCCACCACGGCCGTGGTGCTGCTGGGCATCTGCCTGGTGGCGGGGACCCGGCTGTCCGGCTGGTCGGCCGGGGTGTGGTGGCAGATCGCGCTGCTGATGGTCGCGGCCCAGCTGCTCGGCCACTCGCTGAGCAACCGGGTGGTCCGGACGCTGGGCCCCTCGATCACCTCGACGGCGATCCTGCTGGAAACCCCGGGGGCGGCCCTGATCGCGGCGGTCTGGCTCGGCCAGCTGCCGCCGGTGGCCGCGTACCCGGCGGTCGGGTTGATCCTGCTCGGCCTGGTCCTGGTCGCCCGGGGCGGCCGACGCTGACCGTCCGTGCCCGGGGCGGCCGAGGCCGGCCGGCCGGTACCAGCGGGTAGGGTCGGGGCCATGGCGCACGACTTCCCGCTCTTCGGCGACCCTTCGGACGGCTCCGCCTCCGGTGGTGCCGCAGAGCTCTCCCGCGAGGCCGTCCTGACCGCCGTCGAGGCCCGGCTGCTGACCGCCTTCGGCGAACCCAGCGGGCGGGCGGCCGTCACCTTCCTGGGCGCCGAGCGGATCGAGGTGCTGCGCTTCGGCCCGGACGCCGAGGGCCTGGTGCGGTACGCCACGCTCGGCATGGCGGCGGCCCCGATGGCGGACCCGACCTCGATGACCGCCGACCCGGTGCGCGGACCGCGCGTCGAGTTGGTGCTCACCGTCCGTGGGGGGCGTGACGACGTGCTCCGTACGCTGGCCACCTTCGCGGCGACGCCGCAGGTGGAGGGGCTGGTGCTGGCACCCGGCGGTTCGCTCGACCTGGGGGCGCCGCTCTGGGAGGGCGCCCCGTTCACCTCGGTGCTCGCCGCCGAGCCGGGCGGTCTGGTCCCGGATCTGGAGCTCGCCGAGCCGGCCGAGCCGGTGCGGTTCCTCCCGCTGTTGCCGATGACCCCGAACGAGGCGGCGCACAAGCGGGTGCAGGGCGCGGCGGCCCTGGAGGAGCGCTGGCTGCGGCACGGCACCGACCTGCGGGACCCGCAGCGGCGGGGCGTCCCGCTCGACTGACAGTGACGACGTCCGTGGTGACGTCGTCGGCCGACCCGTCGGCCGGCCGGCCGGCCGACTGACTGACGCCTCCCGCCCGCCGACGCTTCGTCACTTGTAGTTGTGGATGAAGCCGTACACCCCGCTGGCGACCAGCTGGACGGCGATCGCCGAGAGCAGCAGCCCCGACAGCCGGGTGATCAGCACCACGCCGCCCTCCTTGATGATCCGGATGATCACCAGCGAGAAGCGCATCGTCAGCCACATGACGACGTGCATCACCACGATCGCCGTCCACACCGCCAGCTTCTCGGACTCGCCGTGCGCCCGCTGGACGGCCAGGATGACGGCGACGATCGCGCCGGGGCCCGCCAGCAGCGGGGTGCCGAGCGGGACGAGCGCGACGTTGACGTCCTTGGTCTGGGTCGGTTCCTCGATCTTGCCGGTCAGCAGGTCCAGGGCGATCAGCAGCAGCAGGATGCCGCCGGAGACCTGGAGCGCGGGGATCGACACGTGCAGGTAGTCCAGGATCTGCTGCCCGAACAGCCCGAAGGTGGTGATCACCCCCAGGGCCACCGCGGCCGCCTGCCAGGCCATCCGGCGCTGCACCCGGTGCGCCCGGCCCGAGGTGAGGGCGAGGAAGATCGGGATGGTGCCCGGCGGGTCCATGATCACGAACAGCGTGACGAAGAGTGACCCGAAGGTCGTGGCGTCGAAGAAGCCCATGATCAGGATTGTCCGGCCGGGTCGGGCGGGCCGCATGCGCAGCGCGAACACCGGCACGCCGACGGCGGCCGGGTGCGGATCGGGTGCGGGCGTGGGGCGTGGAGTGTGGCCTTGTGCCGGGCGGTCAGCGGCTGACCGGCGAGGCTCCGGTGGCCTGGGCGAGCAGCGCCTCGTACACGGCCGGGTCGGTGGTGTGCTCGCCGAGCCGGACGGTCTTGCGGCCGCCGTGGTAGTCGCTGGAGCCGGTGGTGAGCAGGCCCAGCTCGGCGGCCAGGCCGGTCAGGTGAGCCCGGGCCGGCTCGTCGTGGTCGATGTGGTCCACCTCCAGCGCGGCGAGCCCGGCCGCCGCCAGCTCGGCGACGACCTGGTCGGACACCGTCCGGCCGCGCTTGACGGCACCCGGGTGCGCGAACACCGGTACGCCGCCGGCGGCCCGGACCAGCCGGACGGCCGTCACGGGGTCGGTCTCGTGCTTGCGGACGTCGGCCCGCCCGCCGTTGGCGAGCCAGTCGGCGGTGAAGGCGTCCGAGACGGTGGCGACCACTCCCGCCTCGACCAGGGCGCTGGCGATGTGCGGCCGGCCGACCGAGCCCGCGCCGGCGATCCGCTGCACCTGCTCCCAGCTGATCGGGGCACCCAGCGCGCGGCAGCGCTCGACCACGGCCCGGCCGCGCCGGAAGCGGTCGGTGCGGACGAGTTCGCGCTCCTCGGCGAAGGCGGGTTCGGCGGGGTCGAAGAGGTACGCCAGCAGGTGCATGCTGATGCCGTCGACGTGGCAGGACAGCTCCGCGCCCGGCACCAGGGTGAGCCGGGTGCCGACGGGCAGCGCCCGGACCGCCTCGGCCGCCTCGGCGTGGCCGGACACCGTGTCGTGGTCGGTCAGGGCGACCACGTCCAGCCCGGCGGCCACGGCGGCGGCGACCAGTTCGGCGGGGGTGTCCGTGCCGTCGGAGGCGTTGCTGTGGGCGTGCAGGTCGATGCGCACGATCTCGGGTGCTCCTGACGGCTGTGCTGGCGGCTGGGCGGGTGAGCCCAGGATAGTCAGCCCAGCAGGCGCGGCGAGAGGGCCCCGCAGGGCAGCAGTTCGAGCTCGGCGCCGGCGTCCCGCAGGTCGGTGAGGACCAGTTCGTCGTACATCATCAGGGCCGAGGTCTCGGGCCAGACGATCGCCCAGAGCCAGAGCCCGCGTGCCTCGCCCACGAAGACCGCGCGGTCGCTGGGCGCTTCCGGTACGTGGAACATCGGGGTGGGGCGCCCGGCGGCGAGCAGCTTGGCGTCGGCGGGCTTGTAGAGCGAGACGGAGTCGCCCGGGTCGGGGCCGGCCAGGCCCGCGTACCGGGCGCCCAGGCCGACGCCGAGCTCCTCGGCGATCAGGACCAGCTCGCCGAAGCCGCCCAGCGGGGCCGGGCCGGAGCAGGCCACCGCCGTGGCCCTGGCGCCGGAGACGTCGTCCCCCGCGTGCGCGATGCCGGTGAACAGCCAGCCGACCGGCAGCGGCCAGGGCAGCCAGACCGGCACCTGGGAGCGGGCGACCGCGACGCCCAGGGCCTCGACACTCGGGGGCAGCACCGGCTGCATCGGGTGCACGGCGCCGTGCTGGTCGCACTGCCAGGTGTCGGAGAAGAGACCGGGTGCCCGGACCCGGCCGGCGCACCTCGGGCAGCTTGGCTCGCCCCTCATAGCCGACAACGGTCCTCCCTCCGGCCCGCCGCGTCAAGGACGATCACCCGTAGGAAGCGGGTCGCGTCACCTGCCCCGGTCGGCCCGGAAGACGGCGGAAGTCCTGCTAGGGGATGTCCCGTGCGGCGCACCGGCAAACGTGCCCTCGGCCGGACGGCGCAATGGGCGGCTCGACGGACGGGTCGACGGACGGCGCGGTGGGCGTCGCGACGGATGGCGCAGTGGACGCTCGGCGGACGGTCCGGCGGGCGGCCTGTCCGGCGGTCCGGCGGCCGGGGCGCTCGGGGTGGGCCGGGGGCTGCCGGACGCACGGACGCCCCGGCATCGACTCGTCGGCCGGCGGCCGGAGGATGACAGGGCGTCAGTGGGGTGCTGGAGCCTCGAACGCGGGGTGAGCCGGTCCGCCCCGGTTCAGACCGTCTTGCACGGTCGGATGTAGAGGCGCTCGCCGGTACGGGCGGCGGCCTCCACGAGCTTGCGGACGGTTGCGGCGTCGGCGATGAGGGTGTCGGTTGCGGCGCCTTGGACGTCGTCCAGTCGGAGGATCTCGAAACGCATGGGCCTCTCCTTTTCTGCCCCGGCGGTTCACTGGCCGGGGCTCGTTCGGTTCGGTCGGTGGTGCGGGGTGCTGCGGTGTCCTGGGAGCTACGGTGCCCCGGTCCTGCTTCCGGGCGGTTGCCCGTCCGTGAAGTCCCGGTTTCGGCTGACCGGCACCTTCAGGTCAACAGGGCTACTGAGCGCAATGATTCCCGGACAGAGTCAAATATTACCCGAGCTAAAGAATTTTGTCCCGTGTTATGTCACGTGCGGGTCGCGTCGGACCCGGCGCACCGGGGTCCGTCGCCGCAGCCGGGACGGGTGGAGCCGGGCGGGGCGGGCCGCAGCCGGGACGGGTGGAGCCGGGCGGGGCGGGCCGGCGTCGGGACGGGTGGAGCCGGGCGGGGCGGGCCGGCGTCGGGCGGGGTGGGGCAGGTCGGGGCGTTCGCGGATCAGGCCCAGAAGTCGACGAGCGCGGCGGCCGTGGCGGCGGGCTGCTCGGCGTTGGGGGAGTGGCCCGCGTCGTCGATCAGCACCCGGCGGGCGCCCAGCCGCTCGGCCATCGCGGACTGCTCGGTGACCGGCCAGGCGTAGTCCTGCACGCCCGAGAGCACCAGCTTCGGCAGCGGTACGGCCGCCAGCTCCGTGACCCGGTCGGGCGCCGCGACGAGATGCCCGGCCATGGCGGCCAGGGCTTCGGGGACGTTGGCCACCCAGCGCCGGTGCAGGAAGTCGGCGATCTCCGGGCGCAGCGGGACGGCGGGCTCCTTCTCCAGCTGCCGCATCAGCTGCCAGATCGACTCCAGGTCCATCGACTGCAACGCGTCGGCCAGCAGCTTCGTCCGGACGGCCTCGGCCGGATCGATCGCACCGGGCCCGGAGGAGAGCAGCGTCAGCGACCGCCAGGGCAGCTCCCGCCCGGCCCGCAGCACACTCTCCCGCAGCACCGTCTCCCGGACCACCTGCCCGCCGAACGAGTGCCCGAGCAGGTGCAGCGGGCCGTCGTCGGCCAGCTCGGCGGAGAGCGCCGACACGTCGTCGGCGAACTGCTCGATCGCGTAGGCGGCCCGGTCGGCGCCGCCGCCCGTCTCGTACTGCCCGCGCTGGTCGACGGCGGCCACCCGGTACCCGGCCGCCGCGAGCGGCTCCAGCAGCGCGATGAAGTCCTCCTTGCTGCCCGTGAACCCGGGCACGAGCAGTGCCGTCCCGCGCGGCGGCCCGGCCGGTACGGCCAGCAGCGCGGCGAACTCGCCCCGGGCGGTCGTCAGGCGCAGCGCCTCGGCGCAGGCGGGCAGGGCGAGGAACGGCGGGGTGCTCATCGGGCGGACTCCTGCGGGTGTCGGGGCGGGCGGTCGCCGTGCGTAGGCAGTGGCGGGAAGGGGGCGCTGCGAAGGGGGTGGGCGCCGACGGCGCGGGCGCGACCGGGGTGGACGAGGCCCGGTACGCCGACGGGCGGGCCGGATCGTGGTGATCCGGCCCGCCCGTACGTGCCGGACTGCTCAGCTCTCCGGCGTGGCCTCGGTCTCGGCGCCCGCCGGGCGGCGGGTACGGGTACGACGGCGCGGGGCCGCCGGGGCGTCCTCGGCCGGGGCCTCGGCGACGGCCTCGACCGCAGCCTCGGGGGCCTTGGCCTTGGCGCGGGACGCGCGCTTCTTCGGCGCGGCCTTCACCACGGCGGCTTCGGCGGTCTCGGCGACCGGGGCCGCCTCGACGGCGGCCTCGGCCTCGGGGGCCTTCGCCTTGGCGCGGGACGCGCGCTTGCGGGGCGCCTTCACCTCGGCGACCGGGGCAGCCTCGGCGACCGGTGCGGCCTCCACGACCGGGGCTGCTTCCGCGACCCGTGCGGCCTCGGCGACCGGTGCGCTGACCGGGGCGACGGCCTCGACGACCGCAGCGGCCTCGGCGGACGCCGTGCCCTCGGCGGTCTGGACGGCCTCCACCGCTGCGGCGTTGCGCGGGCGGCGACGGCGGCGGCGCGGGGCCTCGCCCTCGGCCGGCGCCTCGGCCGGCGCGGCGACGGCAGTGGCGGCGGTCTCCACCACGGCGGCCGCGCCCTCGGCGCCGCCGCTACGGGTGCGCCGACGCTCACGCGGCTGGCGCGCCGGACGCTCGGCCGGCTGCTCGGCGGCGGCCGGTGCGGCGCCGCCACGACCGCCACGGGCCGGACGGCCCGCCGAGCGCGAACCGCGCCCGCCGGTCTCGCCCAGGTCCTCGACGGCCTCGGCGCCCAGACCCGCCCGGGTCCGCTCGGCGCGCGGCAGCACGCCGGTGGTGCCGGGGGCGATCTTCAGCAGCTCGTAGAGGTGCGGGGAGGTCGAGTAGGTCTCCTCCGGCTCCGGGAACTTCAGGTCCAGCGCCTTGTTGATCAGCTGCCAGCGCGGGATGTCGTCCCAGTCGACCAGCGTCACGGCGGTGCCGGACGCCCCGGCGCGGCCGGTGCGGCCGATCCGGTGGAGGTAGGTCTTCTCGTCCTCCGGGCACTGGTAGTTCATGACGTGCGTGACGCCCTCGACGTCGATGCCACGGGCCGCGACGTCGGTGCAGACCAGCACGTCGACCTTGCCGGCCCGGAAGGCCCGCAGCGCCTGCTCGCGGGCGCCCTGGCCGAGGTCGCCGTGCACGGCGCCGGCCGCGAAGCCGCGCTGGGTCAGCTGGTCGGCGACGTCGGCGGCGGTCCGCTTGGTCCGGCAGAAGATCATCGCCAGGCCACGGCCCTCGGCCTGCAGGATGCGCGAGACCATCTCGACCTTGTCGAGCGAGTGCGCGCGGAAGATGTGCTGGGTGGTGTTGGCCACGGTGTGGCCGGTGTCGTCCGGCGCGGTGGCCCGGATGTGGGTCGGCTGGCTCATGTACCGGCGGGCGAGGCTGATGACCTGGCCCGGCATGGTGGCCGAGAACAGCATGGTCTGCCGCTTGGCGGGCAGCATCGTGATGATCTTCTCGACGTCGGGCAGGAAGCCCAGGTCGAGCATCTCGTCGGCCTCGTCGAGCACCAGCGCGCGGACCTTCGAGAGGTCGAGCTTGCGCTGTCCGGCCAGGTCGAGCAGGCGGCCGGGGGTGCCGACGATGATGTCGACGCCCTTGTTGAGCGCCTCGACCTGCGGCTCGTACGCCCGGCCGCCGTAGATCGCGAGCACGCGGACGTTACGGACCTTGCCGGCCGTCTGCAGGTCGTTGGTGACCTGGGTGCAGAGCTCGCGGGTCGGGACGACGATCAGCGCCTGCGGGCTCTCGGTGAGCTGCTCCTCGGTGGCGCGGCCCGCGTCGACGTCGGCGCGGACGATCACGCGCTCGATCAGCGGGAGGCCGAAACCGAGGGTCTTGCCGGTGCCGGTCTTGGCCTGGCCGATGACGTCGTGGCCGGTCAGCGCGACCGGGAGGGTCATCTCCTGGATCGGGAAGGGGTGGATGATGCCGACGGCCTCCAGGGCCTCGGCGGTCTCCGACAGGATCCCGAGCTCTCGGAAGGTGGTCTTGGCGGGTTCAGCGGTGGTGGACAGGGTGCTGCCTCTTCCATGTGGGGGGACCGAGAGCGAGAGGGCGGCGGGCAGCCACGTCGCGGCGTCCGGGCCGGTTGGGGCCGGGGGCACAGCTACGGGGTCGCACAACCGCGCCGGCCCCTGCGGCCTGCCGTCACGAGCGGCCCGGTAGCGGGCGCGTCGTCCGGCGGCGCGGGGGAGGATTCCCTGCGGGGCCATGCGCGGGACCTCCGCCGTTGCAGGCGCGGTCCGCGGCGACCCTCGCTCGGCCACTGATGCGGTGCCTAGGCTTGAAGTCCAAGCCGAGGTCGGAGCCGATCGGGTCTCCGACCGGGCATCCGCGTACGTGAGTGCCCGGTGTCCGTGGGGCGCACGCTCGTGCGCCTGGGTACATCGGGCCTCACTACCACCATACAGTCAGGCGACGACTCGAACATGTGACGCGTCCTACCTCCTTCGGCGGCCGCCTCCCGGCGGGCGCGGAGCAGCCCGGCCGGAGGGTCTAGGGTGGCGAGCCATGGAGACTCAGGCAGACGCGCAGGCAGACGGGACCTCGATCGGCGACTGGACGAGCTGCGCGGCCGACCCCGGCTACCGCGCGGCCGTGCTGGACCTGCTCGGCGCCCTCGCGTACGGCGAGCTGAGCGCGTTCGAGCGGCTCGCGGAGGACGCCAAGCTCGCCCCCGGGCTGCCCGACAAGGCGGCGCTGGCCCGGATGGCGTCCGCCGAGTTCCAGCACTACCAGCTGCTGCACGACCGCCTGGTCGAGGTCGGCGCCGACCCGACCGAGGTGATGACCCCGTTCGTCGAGCCGCTGGAGTCCTTCCACCGGATGACCGCGCCCGCGGACTGGCTGGAGGGCCTGGTCAAGGCGTACGTCGGTGACGCGATCGCGACCGACTTCTACCGCGAGGTCGCCGTCCGGCTGGACGACGACACCCGGGACCTGGTGCTGCGGGTGATGTCCGACACCGGGCACGCGCAGTTCGCCGTGGACCGGGTGCGGCAGGCGATCGAGGAGAACCCGCGGGTCGGCGGCAGGCTGGCCCTCTGGGGCCGCCGGCTGATGGGCGAGGCACTCAGCCAGGCCCAGCGGGTGGTCGCCGAGCGCGACGCGCTCTCCAACCTCCTGGTCGGCGGCGCCGTGCAGGGCTTCGACCTGGTCGAGGTCGGCAAGATGTTCAACCGCATCACCGAGGCCCACACCAAGCGCATGGCCGTCCTCGGCCTGGCCTCCTGACCCGGGCACAGGCAGGGCCGCCCCCTGATAGCTAAGGCGAACTGACAGGTAGGGGCCAACCCCAGGGGCGCGGGGAACTGCGCGAAACCGGGAGTGACGGCGCCGCACCTTCCGCTTTCGCGCAGTTCCCCGCGCCCCTGGGACAGCGCAATTTCGGGCGAGCTGCACAGCTGACCGGGGTGAGCCGCGCAACCCCTGCGGAGCAGGTCACGCGTGGCGGTGCCGCCCCCGAGAGCGCCCCGCGGCGCGGTCGGGCCGGGCCAGTACCGAGACCAGCAGGACCGAGGCGATCGCCGAGACCCCCAGGGAGACCCCCGGCAGGCGTCCGCCCAGCGCGTAGTGGGTGATCCACCCGCCGAGCAGGGCGGTCACCAGCGCCGTCGCGACGGTCAGCCCCCGGGCGCCCGGGAAGAACTCGGGCAGCAGGAGCAGCGCGCCGATCCCGACGGCCAGACCGATGAACGCGAAGCCGATCGACTCGATGAGCACGGGCTGCCTCCCGGGGCTGGCGCGGTCCTGTCGTACCTCGGCCATACCCAGCGGCCACCGCTGCCGAAACGACTGTGCCCCGCCCCTCATCAGAAAGGGCGGGGCACAGTCCTGCTGGTGCAGGCGGCTCAGAGGTTGCCGAAGCCGACCTTGCGCACGGTCTGCTCGCCGATCTCCACGTACGCCAGGCGCTCGGCCGGGACGATCACGCGGCGGCCGTGCTCGTCGGTCAGCGTGAAGAGCTTCGAGGTGCCCTCCAGCGCCTTGGCGACCGCGCTCTCGACCTCTTCGGCAGTCTGCGTGCTCTCGAGAACGATCTCTCGGGGCGCGTGCTGCACGCCGATCTTGACCTCCACGGCTTCCGTCCCTCCGGGGTTGCAGGTATCCATGCGCGACAGTCTCGAACCGGTGTTCGCGGCGACCGCGCCGTACGGCTTCACCATAGAGCACCTGGGTCGCCGTGCGAGGAAGGTCAGCTGATCACCTATTCGGCGCTGGCGCCGTCCGAGTCCTCGGCGGACTGCTCCTCGGGCTGGTCGGTCGGGTGCATCGGGAAGCCCTTGAGGCCGCGCCAGGCCAGACTGGCGACCAGCCGGACGGCCTCGTCGCGCGGGATCTCCAGACCCTGCGAGAGCCAGTAGCGCGCGGTGATCTGGGCCAGGCCGCAGACCCCGGCCGCGAGCAGCTTGGATTCGTGCTCCGGGAGGTCGGTGTCCTCCGCGATGACCTTGCTGACCAGCGTCGCGCTGGCGTCCGAGGCCCGCTCGACCCGCTCGCGGACGGCGGGCTCGTTCGTCAGGTCGGACTCGAAGACCAGTCGGAAGGCGCCGGACTCGCTGGAGACGTAGTTGAAGTACGCCTCCATGGTCGCGGCGACGCGCATCTTGTTGTCGGTGGTCGCGGACAGTGCGTTGCGGGTCGCGTCGACCAGCGCCTCGCAGTGCTTGTCGAGCAGTGCGAGGTAGAGCTCCAGCTTTCCGGGGAAGTGCTGGTAGAGCACCGGCTTGCTGACCCCGGCGCGGTCGGCGATGTCGTCCATGGCGGCAGCGTGGTACCCCTGGGCGACGAACACCTCCTGCGCGGCTCCGAGCAGTTGTTCGCGGCGGGCGCTTCGCGGCAGGCGGGCACCGCGCGGGCGCTCCTGCGCCTCTTGGATGGCCGTCACGGGCGCTCCTCACTTCACGGTCTGCGGCAGGCGCGCCCACGGTTTGGACGGTGTGCCGTGCATAGCTGGCAAGGTGGCCGATTCTACTTTCGAGTAACCGGATCTGCGCCGGTCGGAGGCGAGAAAAGCACGGCACGCCCTTGTCGGAAGCCCACAATACGGGGCTGGCCTGTGCTGTCCAGAGCGTGAGATGGCACCGGGGACGGCAGGGCCTGCCAGGGCCTCACTACCATCGTCCTCCATGAGCGCTGAGCAGCAGGTGGCGGCCCCGGCCGACCCTCTCCGTACCGAGGACTTCCGTACCGTCGCCGTACCCGGGGCCGTCCTCGCGGTCACCGGGCCCCCCGCCGGGACGGAGGGGCTGCCACCGGCCCTGTTCGTGCACGGTCTCGGCGGCTCGGGCGACAACTGGACCGAGTTGATGGCGGAACTCGCCGACGTGGTCGCGGGTGAAGCCGTGGACCTGCCCGGGTTCGGCTGGTCGGCGCCCCCGCAGGACGGCGACCTCTCGGTGTCCGGGCACGTCAGGGCGGTGATCGGGTACCTGGAGCAGTCCGGGCGCGGGCCGGTGCACCTCTTCGGCAACTCGCTCGGCGGTGCGGTGGCCGTCCGCCTCGCCGCGCTCCGCCCGGACCTGGTCCGCAGCCTGACCCTGATCTCGCCCGCCCTGCCCGAGCTGCCCCCGCAGCGCACCGCCTGGCCCACCGGCCTGATCGCGGTGCCGGGGGTGCCCGCGCTGCTCCAGCGCGTCCCGGCCGCCGGCCGGAGCGCGGAGGAGGCCACCGAGGGCCTGCTGCGCCTGGTGTACGGCGACGCGCCGGGCGTCCCGGCCGAGCGCCGCGAGCGTGCGGTGGCGGAGTACCGGCGCCGGGCGGCACTGCCGTACGCGCTGGAGGTCCTGGTGGGCAGCGCGCGGGGGATCGTCTCCGCCTACACCGAGCGCGGTGAGCAGTCGCTCTGGCGGCAGGCCGAGCAGGTCCGGGTGCCGGTGCTGCTGGTGTACGGGCTGAAGGACAAGCTGGTCTCGTACCGCTCCGCCCGCCGGGCCTGTGCCGCCTTCGCGGACGCCCGGCTGCTGGTCCTGCCGGACTCCGGGCACGTCGCGATGATGGAACACCCGGTCCAGGTGGCCCGGGCGGCGCGGGAGCTGCTGGCGCGGGGCTGAGCGTCCGGGCGGGACGGGCGGGAGGACGGGCGGGGCCGGGCCGGAGGAGCTGGAGAGGCCGCGTCCAGGCCGGACAGGCCGGACAGGCCGTCCAGGCCGGAGTGGCTGGACAGGGCCGGGCAGGGCTGCCCGGGAGCGGGCGCAGGGGTCGCCAACGCGGGTTGGCGGGGTAGGTCACGCTGGTTCACTCGTTCAGGTGGCAACCAGGCACGTGAGCGAGGAGTTGTCGGCCCCTCGCTCTACCTTCGTGATGTCGGACCGAACAGATGTGGGGGAGCAGCAGCCGTCGGGTGCCCAAGGGGCGGCTGCGAGAAAGGGCGTCGAGCGCTACGCCCGGGGTCACGGCCGCAGGGAGAGCGGTCGGCGGCCCGGGCGGCGCTGCCGAGCCCGTCGAGGGCCGCGCCCTCCTTCTGAGTACTGGCCTTCTGAGTACGGGCGTACTGGCTGATCAGGCTCCCGGTCGTGACGAAGTTGCACTCCTGGTCCATCGAACCGCTCCGCTCTGCTCTGCTCTGGAGGTCGTCGTGCGCATTGCTCTGCTCACCGAGGGCGTTCATCCGTACGCACCGCGTACCGGTGGCGGCTGGTGCGGCCGGCTCGTCGAAGGGCTGGCCGAGCACGATTTCCGGCTGTACCTGCTGTCCACGGGCGCTGCGGCCGACCGGGCCGACGAGGCCGATCGGGCCGAGCCCCCCGGCGTCGTGCACGAGCTGCCGATGTGGGGGCGGCGGCCGGCCGGCCGGGGCCCCTCGCTGCACCGGCGGCGGCTCTACGTCCGCGCCTACCGCGACCTGGTCCGCGCACTGGTGCTGCCGGGCGAGCGCGCCGGGTTCGCCGACGGGCTGTACCGGCTCGCCGCGCTCGCCCGTGAGGACGGCGCGCTGCCCGCCTTCCTCGCCTCCGGCCAGGCCCGGCGCACCCTGGAGCAGGAGTGGGGCTCGCCCGGTGCGGACACCGCCGCCGGGCAGCCGCAGGTCCGCGACGTACTGGTCGCGGGGGATCTGCTGGAGCAGTGCCTGCGCCCGCTCTCCGCCCCCTGGTACGGCACCGGCGAGCAGGGCCTCGGCGGGGTGGACCTCTGCCACGTGGTCGGCGGTGGCCCGGCCGCCCTGCCCGCGCTGGCGGCCAAGCACCTGCACGGCGTGCCGTTCGTGCTCACCGAGCACGGTCTGCACCTGCGCGAGCAGTACCGCAGCTACCGCACCGCGCCCTACCGCTGGCCCGTCCGGGCCCTGCTGCTCGGCTTCTTCCGGCTGCTCGCCGAGGAAACGTACCGGCAGGCCGCCGTGCTGACCCCGGGCAGCGCCTACGACCAGCACTGGCAGCTGCGCTGCGGCGCCGACCCGGCCCGGACCAGGGTGGTCCACGAGGGCACCCCGGCGGTGACCCGCGCGGCCGCCGGGCCCGAGCCCGAGCAGCCGACCCTGGTCTGGGCCGGGGCGCTGGAGCCCGGCCGCGATCCGGCCCTGATGCTGCACGCCTTCGCCCGGGTGCGCGCCGAGCTGCCCGGGGCCCGGCTGCGGATGTACGGCGAGGAAGGCGTGCCCGGGTACCTCGCGCACTGCCGGGCGGTCGCCGACCGGCTGGGGCTCGGCGGCTCGGTCACCTTCGAGGGCCGGCCGGCCGGTACGGCCCGGGCGTGGGAGGCGGGCAGCGTGGTGGTCTTCTCGGCGCTCGCGCAGCGCAGCCCCCGCCTGCTCGCCGACGCGATGCTGAGCGGGCGCGCGGTGGTCTCCACCGAGGTCGGCGTCGCGAGGGAGGTGGTCGGCCCGACCGGTCTGCTGGTCCCGCCACGCAGCCCGCAGTCGCTGGCCGGCGCCTGCCTGGCCCTGTTGCGGGACGAGGAGCGCAGAGCCCGGCTCGGCCTGGCCGGGAGACTGCGTGCGCAGGAGCGTTTCGCCGTCGAGCCGGTGGTGGCGGCCTTCCGCGAGATCTACCTGGAGCTGCTCTCGCAGTGGCCGGCCTTCCCGGCCGGTGACGGCCCGGCGGTGGACGCGCTGCGTCCCTTCGCCCGGCCGGTCGAGTACTGGGTGCGGGGTGTGCGGGCGGCCGCCGAGTCGCCCGCCGAGCGGCCGTCGCAGGGCCCGCCCCAGCGCCTGTCCGAGGCTGTGACCGACACCGAGCCGGGGGTCGCCGAGCCGGGGGCGTTGGCGGAGGCGGTCTGATGGCCGGCCAACAGCCGGGCTCCGGCACCGAGCGGCCGGCCGGCCTGCCGGGCGACCCGGTACGCGAGCTGATGGACCGGCACCGCGCCCTCTGCGAGCAGGCCGTCGACGCACTGGACATCGCCGCCGGGCTGGAGGACAGCGGCCTCGGCCCGGCCGAGGCCGCCCGCTACCGGCACGTGGACGTCTTCGCCCTGGCCGAGGAGCTGTACGCCCGGGTCCCGCGCCGCCCACCCGATCCGCAGCCGCCCGCGCGCGGCACCCACTGGCAGCGGCGGACGGGCCGGGCGCTGCGCAGCTCCGCGCTGCACGCGCTGCCCTGCGCCGTCCTGCTCGGCTCCCGGGCACTGCCGCCACCGGTCGCGTTGGCGCTGCTCGCCGTCTGCGGCGCCTGGCTGGCCCGGGTTGCCGCGGGCAGACGGGAGCGGCCCCGGCCCGACCGGCGGTCCGGCTCCGGATACGGAGCCGGGGTCGGTTCCGGGCTCGGTGCGGGGCTCGGCTACGGGCTCGGGGTCGCGCTGCTGCTCGCCGTGCCGCTCCGGGCGCGGGAGCCCGAGGCCGCATTCGGTCTGGCCGCCGCGCTGGGCGTCGGATCGGTCGAGTGGTCGGCCGGCTGGCTCCGGCAGGCTGCCCGCGACCACCTCGGCTCGGCCAGGACCTTGGCCGAGTTCCGGGCCCGGATGCGGCCGGCCCTGCCGGTGGCCGTACTGCTGCACCTGGCTGTGCTCGCCGTGCTCTGTTTCGCCGCCCTGTCCGTGCTCACCGTGCTCGCGCCCCGGCCCGGGCCGGGCGGGCTGCTGCACCAGGCGGCGCTGCGGGCCTCCGGTGCGCAGTGGGCCGGGGCGGCCGCGCTCGGCCTGCTGCTGGTCTCCGCCGCCGTCCTGCGGTACAGCGGCCGGTCCGCTCCGGCCGCGGCCGGGCTGGTCGGCGCCGGGGCGGGCAGCGCGCTGCTGACGGCCCTCCGGTACGACCCCGGCACGGCGCAGCTGCTCTGCTGCGGCGCGGCGGCGGCCCTGCTGCTCCCCTACGCCTGGGCGGTCCTCGGGCGCGTCCCGGGGTACCTCGGCCCGACCGCCGTTCCCTGACCTCCATCCGCTCCCGACTCGTACCCGTTCCTGACCCCCACCCGCTCCCGACCCCGCCCGATCACTCGCAATCCGCCGGGCCCGCACGGGCCGGGCTTCGTGGAAGGACACCCCCGATGAGGGTGCTGCTGCTGGGCGCCGACGGTTTCATCGGCCGCCGGGTCGCCGACCGTCTCCTGGCCGACCAGGAACTCCAGGTCACCGTGCTCGGCCGACGTGACTCCGCCGACATCCGATTCGACCTGACGGCGGGCAGCCCCGGCGCACTGTCGAGGTTCCTGGACGCGGTGGCCCCCCAGGTGGTGATCAACTGCGCCGGGGTGACGTACGGGACGTCGCGCGCCTTGATCAAGGCCAACACGCTGGCCGTCGCCACGGTCTGCGAGGCGATCCGCCGCAGCCGGGAGCCGGCCCGGCTGGTGCACGTGGGTTCGGCGGCCGAGTACGGCCCGATGCCGGCCGGTGCCCCGATCGCGGAGACCGCCGAGCCCCGGCCGGTCGGCCCGTACGGGGTGTCCAAGCTGGCCGGTACCGAGCTGGTGATCTCGTCCGGGCTGGACGCCGCGGTGCTGCGGGTCTTCGACGTGGTCGGTCCCGGTTCGCCGACGGCCTCGCTGTTCGGGCGGCTCTCCGAGGGTCTGCGGCGCGCCCTGGAGCACGGCGAGCACCAGGTGCGGATGCCGGACCTGTCCGGATACCGGGATTTCGTGGACGTGCGGGACGTCGCCCGGGCGATCCAGGCGGCGGCGGTGTCCGCCGCCACCGGGGTGATCAACATCGGCAGCGGCCATGCCGTCCGGGCCCGGGACGCGGCCCAGCTGCTCGTCCGGGCCTCCGGTTTCGAGGGCACGATCAGCGAGGACGCCCGGCAGGTCCTGCTCCCGAGCCAGCCGGCGGCCACCGCCGAGCACCATGGCCACCGGGGTGCGGACCAGCACCGCACCCACGAGCCGCGTCCCGTCATGGAGCCCGTCCAGTGGCGCCAGGCGGACGTCCGGACGGCCCGGGACCGTCTCGGCTGGCGGACACAGGTCCCGCTGGAGGAGTCGCTCGGCGACATCTGGATGGAGACCGCCTGCCGGGTCTGAGACACCCCGGCGGCGCCCGGCGGAGTCCTCCGGCACCCCGCCGCGGCTCAACCAGGCGGATCGGGCCGGGTGGGGCGGGCCGCGGGCCGGGTGGCGGCCCGATCCCACCATCCGGCGCCGACCGTCTCGCCCATTGGACCAGCTGTCTCGGAATACCGAGGGGGCGTGACACTGTTGGCGTAGCTGAATCGAAGCTCAAACCGATATGACGACGACCATCGGAGTCCCCGTGTCGCTGCCACCCCTGGTCGAGCCGGCCGCCGAGCTCACCGTTGACGAGGTCCGCCGGTACTCCCGCCACCTGATCATTCCCGATGTCGGGATGGCCGGGCAGAAGCGGCTGAAGAACGCGAAGGTGCTGTGCGTCGGCGCCGGTGGCCTCGGATCACCGGCCCTGATGTACCTGGCCGCCGCCGGTGTGGGCACGCTCGGCATCGTCGAGTTCGACACCGTCGACGAGTCCAACCTCCAGCGCCAGATCATCCACGGCCACTCCGACATCGGTCGTTCCAAGGCGGAGTCCGCCCGGGACTCGGTCAAGGAGATCAACCCGTACGTCGAGGTGATCCTGCACGAGGAGCGCCTCGACAACTCCAACGTGATGGAGATCTTCTCCGGCTACGACCTGATCGTCGACGGCACGGACAACTTCGCCACCCGGTACCTGGTGAACGACGCCGCGGTGCTGCTCGGCAAGCCGTACGTCTGGGGCTCGATCTACCGCTTCGACGGCCAGGCCAGCGTCTTCTGGGCCGAGCACGGCCCCTGCTACCGCTGCCTCTACCCGGAGGCCCCGCCGCCAGGCATGGTCCCGTCCTGCGCCGAGGGCGGCGTGCTCGGCGTGCTGTGCGCCTCGATCGGCTCGATCCAGGTGACCGAGGCGATCAAGCTGCTGGCCGGTGTCGGTGACCCGCTGGTCGGCCGCCTGATGATCTACGACGCCCTGGAGATGACCTACCGCCAGGTCAAGGTCCGCAAGGACCCGAACTGCGCGGTCTGCAGCGAGAACCCGACGGTCACCGAGCTGATCGACTACGAGGCGTTCTGCGGAGTCGTGTCGGAGGAGGCCCAGGCCGCCGCCGCGGGTTCCACCATCACCTCCAAGCAGCTCAAGGCCTGGCAGGACGAGAACGAGGACATCTTCCTCGTCGACGTCCGCGAGCCCAACGAGTACGAGATCGTCAGCATCCCGGGTGCCACGCTCATCCCGAAGGGCGAGTTCCTGATGGGCACCGCGCTGGAGCTGATGCCGCAGGACAAGAAGATCGTGCTGCACTGCAAGACGGGTGTCCGCTCCGCCGAGGTGCTGGCCGTCCTCAAGGCGGCCGGTTTCTCGGACGCCGTCCACCTGGGCGGCGGCGTGGTCGGCTGGGTCAACCAGATCGAGCCGGAGAAGCCCATCTACTAGAGACCGGCCACGGCCAGGGGCGCGGGGAACTGCGCGAGTCGGAAGGTGCGGCGCCGTCACTTCCGATTTCGCGCAGTTCCCCGCGCCCCTGGCCTCGTCTGCCCTTGCACGTGGGGGCACCTCCCGACCGGTCCGCCGCCCAGGGGCAGAGGCGTACGAACGGTTCCCCGGCAGCCCCCTGGCCGTGCCCGCCGAGTGAGCCGCAGGCTACAGCGTGCCCTTGCGCTGCAGCACGTTGTAGGAGATCCACCCCGGGAGCACGGGCAGCCAGAAGGTCAGCGCCCGGTAGAGGAAGACCGCCGGGGTGGCGGCCACCGGCGGTACGCCGGACAGGGTCAGCGCGCCGACCAGGGCGATCTCCACCGGGCCGATCCCGCCCGGGGTCGGGATCGCGGAGCCGGCCGCGTTCGCGGTCAGGAAGACCACCGCGACGGCGGAGAAGCTCATCGAGTAGCCGAAGGCCCGGACGGAGGCGTCCAGGCAGGCGGTGAAGCTGAGCGTCAGGAGCAGGATCCCGCCGAAGCCGGTGACCAGCTTGCTGGGGGTCTGCATCAGGTCGAGCATCCGGGGGACGACGCCGAAGAACAGCGACCGTACCCGCGTCACCACGAACCGCCGCAGCGGGCCGACGGCGGCGACCACCAGTGCCAGCACGGCGGCCGTGAGCACCCCGATGATCACTGCTCGGGAGGCGCCGAGGTCCCCGTTGGTCTGGCTGCCGGTGATCAGGCCGAAGCAGAACAGCAGCAGCAGGTGCCCGGCGAGACCGGCCAGCTGCGAGGCGCCGACGCTGGCGACCGCCTGGCCGGACCGGATGCCCGCCTTCTGCAGGTAGCGGGTGTTCAGCGCGATTCCGCCGATCGCGGCGGGCGCGACCAGCTTCACGAACGACCCGGCGACCTGGGCCGCCACCGTACGCCGGAACGGCAGCCGCTCGGGCACGAACCCGGTCAGGCTCATCGCCGCCGCGACGTAGCTGATCGCGGCGGCGGCCAACGCGACCGCCGCCCAGGCCCAGTCCATCTGGGAGAGCTTGAGCTGCGCGGGCTTGACGGTGGTGAGGGCCAGGTAGGCGGCGAAGGTCAGCGCGATGACCATGATCAGGGTCTTCGGCTTGAGCCGCTCCAGCTTCGCCGGGGCCATCGGGGCCTCGGGCGCGATCTGCAGGATCTGGCCGCGGATCCGGCTCAGCAGGTCCTCGCCGGCGGTCGCGATGTCCTCCTCGGCCTGCTGCTGGGTGCGCTCGCCGGCCGCGACCTGCTCCAGCGCCAGCGCCTGCGCGGCGGCCTTGCGTTCCTTGCCCAGCCGGGCCAGGTCGATCCTGGTGCTGCGGCTCATCCCGACCGGCTGTAGCAGCGGCAGCGAGGCGGCGACCCGGTCGGCGCCGAGCACCGCGTTGGCCGTGGCCACCGCCCGCTCCGGACCGACCCGCAGCGCGAAGGTGGTGAGCAGCTGGGCGACGTCGATCCGCAGGGTCAGGTCGCCGGCCGCGATGTCGCCACCGGACAGGTTGACCAGGCAACCGGTCTTGTCGTCCACCACCAGCAGCGATTCGCCGGTGAGCCTCCGGTGGGCGATCCGCCGCTCGTGCAGCGCGCCGACCGACTCCCAGAGCGAGGCCATCACCTGGTCGGTGATCTCCTCGCCCGGCAGCTCGTCCAGGGTCCGGCCGGGGACCTGCTCGTAGACCAGGATCGCGGCGTCCGGGCCCAGCTCGGAGGTGGCCACCAGCTGCGGCGCGCGGGCGCCGGAGGCGGCCGCCGCGTAGGCGATCAGCGCCTCCTGCTCCAGCGCCTGGCGCAGGGACTGCGGGCTGCGCCGGACGGCGACCGAGCGCAGCCGCAGCCGTCGCCAGGCCCGGTAGAAGAAGCCGGAGGCCTGCTGCTCGCGGTCGATGATGTGGACGTCCAGCGGCGGCCCGTCCTGCTGCTCGACGTAGTAGCGGCGGGTGCCGCCGGGGGCGTCGTAGGCCCGGTGCGCGCCGGCCGGCGCGAAGCCGACCTTGCGCAGCCCGAGCATCAGGTGATTCCCGGTCGGGCGGATGTTCGGCGAGCCGATCGCGTACAGCGTGCCGTACGCGACGGACCAGCCGATCAGCACGGTCAGCAGCAGGGAGAGCAGCGTCGTGTAGCCGCTGACCAGTTCGGTCACGCCGCTGAGGATCACCACCACCCAGAGCGCGACCCGCCAGCGTGGCCGGCTCGACATGCCGACCGCCGTCATGTAGGCGATCACCGGCGCGAGATAGCCGTGCACCGGGTCGGTGAGGGTCCGGGCGCCGTCGGGCGGCAGCTGGGTCAGCGTCTCCCGGAGGAGGTTCGGCGCGCCCACCGCGACCCACCAGTCGACGCCCAGCGAGACCCCGTAGGCGAGCACCGAGGCGAGCACGCCGTCGGCCACCCGCAGCCCGTCCCGTTTGATCAGGCGCTCGACGGCGAAGGAGAGCGGTACGGCGAGTACGGCGACGCTCGACACCAGGGCGGCGACGGTGCTCAGCAGGCCGGGGATGCGCTGGGCGTTGGTGGAGATGTCGGTCTCCAGGCCCGAGGTGGTCGAGACCGCGAACCTGGCCACCAGGAACAGCGCGACGATGCCCATGACCCCGGCCAGGAAGCGGATCAGGTCCGACGGCCGGTGTGCTCGGGCCGCGAGCAGCGGCTCGTCCACGGCGAGGTGGTCGCCGGTCGGTGGCTCGTCGGCCGGCACGCCCTTCTCCCCCTTGTACGGATTTCTGTAGGCATCTCTGCGGCTGTCGCTGTAGGTGTCCCTGCGCGGATCGCCGTGCGGGGCTCCGGACGGACCTGCGGGCAGGTCCCGGCCCGGAGCCGGGCCGGTCTGTGCGTGCGGGGCGCCGGACTCCTCGCCGCGCGGCTGCTTGTCCAGCGAGATCCGCTGCGGCGGCGGGACCTGCTCCGAGCGCGCAGACCGGTCGGTGGCGGGCTCGTCCGAGCCCCTGTCCACGTCCACGTCTGCCGTCCCGGTCATCTGGTCTTGTCCTCGTATCACCACTCACCGCCCCGAAGATGGTGGCATGCCCGGGCCGCCCGTGCTGGACAGGGGCCGTATCGGGCGCGGCGAATCCCTCGCACGGCGCCCCGGACTGGACCGGATGAGGAAAAATGCCGCAGATGGAAGACAGTGTGCCCCCGGACGGGCCCCAACCGTACGCGGACTCGGTACTCGACCTCACCGAACGCATCCCGCCCGGCCTGGTGATGACCTACGGGGACGTCGCCGAGTACCTCGGCCGGGGCGGCCCGAGGCAGGTGGGCCGGGTGATGGCGCTGTACGGCAGCGCGGTGCCCTGGTGGCGGGTGGTCCGCGCCGACGGGCGGCCGCTGCCCGGCCACGAGGACCGGGCGCTGGCCAACTACCGGGTGGAGGGGACGCCGCTGCGCACCGTCGGGGGCGAGCCCCGGGTGGACCTGAAACGCGCCCGCTGGGACGGCAAGTAGCACCTCACCAATCTGCACCGGTCCGCCCCGCCGTATGCCTGCCACCGGGCGCGTCCGGCCGGCGGCGCGCCCCCGCTCCGGCCGATCCGGGTGCGGCGTCCGCAGCGGCGGGGCAGGATCGTAGGCTCGATGCGTACGGGCACCGCCCGGCCCACCCGCCTCCCCAGCCCAGGACGTCCGTGACCTCCCCCTTCCGTCTGGTGCGCAGCCCGCTCGCGCAGCCCGCCCCGCCCGTCCTGGACCCGTACCAGCGGGCGGTGGCCGAGCACCCGGGCGGGCCGCTGCTGGTGCTCGCCGGTCCGGGGACGGGCAAGACCACCACGCTGGTGGAGTCCGTCGTCCGCCGGATCGAGCGCGGCACCGACCCGGAACGCATCCTGGTGCTCACCTTCAGCCGCAAGGCCGCGATGGAGCTGCGCGACCGGATCACCGGGCGGCTCGGCAGCGCGGGGGCCTCGCCGCAGGCCACCACCTTCCACTCGTTCTGCTACGCGCTGCTGCGCGCCCACCAGGACCCGGAGGCCTACGCCGAGCCGCTGCGGCTGCTCTCCGGCCCCGAGCAGGACGTGATGGTCCGCGAGCTCCTCGCGGGCGACGCCGAGGACGCCAGGCAGGGAGCCGGCCGGATCAGCTGGCCGCTCGACCTGCGCGCCTGCCTGACCACCCGCGGGTTCGCCGACGAGGTCCGCGCCGTGCTGGCCCGCAGCCGCGAGCTCGGCCTCGGCGAGGCGGAGCTGAGTCGCTTCGCCGACGGCGTGCAGCGCCCGGACTGGGCCGCCGCCGCGCACTTCCTCGCCGACTACCTGGACGTGCTCGATCTGCGCGGGGTGCTCGACTACGCCGAGCTGGTGCACCGCGCGGTGCTGCTCGCCGAGCGGCCCGAGGTGGGCGCCGCGCTGCGCGAGCGGTACGAGGTGGTCTTCGTCGACGAGTACCAGGACACCGACCCGTCGCAGGTCCGGCTGCTGCGGCAGCTCGCGGGCGGCGGGCGGGACCTGGTCGCCGTCGGCGACCCGGACCAGTCGATCTACGCCTTCCGGGGTGCCGACATCAACGGCATCCTCGACTTCCCGCAGTCCTTCCCGCAGGCCGACGGCCGCCCGGCCGAGGTCAAGGTGCTGCGGGTCTCCCGCCGCTCCGGCGCGGTGCTGCTGGCCGCCACCCGCGAGCTGGCCCGCCGGATGCCGATGGGCCGGCTGCCCGCCGACAAGCTCGCCCAGCACCGCGCGCTGCTGCCCTCCCGGGAGGGCGGCCGGGCCGAGGTGTACACCTACCCGACCCCCGGCACGGAGCTCGACTCCATCGCCGACCTGCTGCGCCGCGCGCACCTGGAGGACGGCGTGCCGTGGGGCGAGATGGCCGTCCTGGTCCGGGCCGGTTCGCGCTCGATCCCGGGCGTCCGTCGGGCGCTGGGCGCCGCCGGGGTCCCGCTGGAGATCGACGGCGACGACCTGCCGCTGCGGGAGGAGCCCGCGGTCGCCCCGCTGCTGCTCGCGCTCCGCGTCTGCGCCGAACCCGCCGAACTCTGCACCGCCGAGCTGGCCCGCACCCTGCTCACCGGCCCGCTCGGCGGGCTGGACGGGTCGGACCTGCGGCGGCTCGGACGCGCCCTGCGCGAGGAGGAGCGGCAGGCCCTGGGCAAGCAGCGCGCCGGGGTGCCTCCGGAGGACGGCGAAGCGGTGACGGAGGGGGACCTTCCGTCCGGCGCGGTTCCCCGCGCCCCTGAAAAAACCGTGCGGTCGGCCGAGGAGCTGATCCGGGAGGCGCTGCTGGAGCCCGAGCGGCTGGTGGCGATGGATCCCTCGTACAGCCGGCGGGCCCGTGACCTGGGGATGCTGCTGCGGAAGGTGCGCGAGCGGCTCGCGGGCGGCGGCGGGGCCGAGGAGGCGCTCTGGGAGCTCTGGGACGGCAGCCGGCGCTGGCGGGAGCGGCTGGAGCGGGCGGCCCTGCGCGGCGGCTCCGCCGGCCGCAACGCCGACCGGGACCTGGACGCGCTCTGCGCGCTGTTCGAGACCGCCGCGCGGGCGGAGGAGCAGCTCGCGGGCCACCGGAGCGCCCTGGACTTCCTGGCCGAGCTGGAGGCGCAGGACATCGCCGCCGACACCCTCACCGTCCGGGCGGTCCGCCCGGAGGCCGTCCGGCTGATGACCGCGCACCGGTCCAAGGGGCTGGAGTGGCGGGTGGTCGTGGTGGCCGGGGTGCAGGACGGGCTCTGGCCCGACCTGCGGCGCCGGGGTTCGCTGCTGGAGGCCGACCGGATCGGACGGGACGGCCTCGCCGAGCCGCTCACCCCGGCCGCGCTGCTCGGCGAGGAGCGCCGGCTCTTCTACACCGCCGCGACCAGGGCGAAGGACCGGCTGATCGTCACCGCCGTCAAGGCCCCGGCGGAGGACGGCGACGAGCCGTCCCGCTTCCTGCGCGAGCTCTACCGCGAGGAGCTGGACCCGCGGACCGGCAAGGTGCGCAGCCGGACCCCGCAGGTGGTCGTCGAGGACGTCACCCACCGCCCGCGCCGCCCGCTGGCCGTCTCCGCGCTGGTCGCGGAGCTGCGGGCCGTCACGGTGGACCCCGGCCGCAGCCCGGAGCTGCGGCGGGCCGCCGCCGAGCGGCTGGCACTGCTGGCCGGCGCGCTGGACGAGGACGGCGTGCCGCTGGTGCCCGCCGCCCATCCGGACCGCTGGTGGGGCCTGGCCGACCGGACGGACGTCCCCGAGCCGCTGCGGGAGCCCGGGCTGCCCGTCCGGCTCTCCGGCAGCGGGCTGGAGCAGCTGGAGAACTGCTCGCTGCAGTGGTTCCTGGACAAGGACGTCAAGGCGGCGACCACCACCACCGCCGCCCAGGGCTTCGGCAACGTGGTGCACGCGCTGGCCGACGAGGTCGGCTCCGGCCGCACCCCGGCGGACCTCGCGGTGCTGATGGGGCGGCTGGACACGGTCTGGGACGCGCTGGCCTTCGACGCGCCCTGGAAGTCCCACCAGGAGAAGGAGCAGGCGCGGGCCGCGCTGGAGCGCTTCCTGCACTGGCACGTCCTGGAGCGGGGCCGGACCACCGTGGCCACCGAGCACGGCTTCGACCTGACCATCCCGGTCGGCGGCATCGACGTCCGGATCCGGGGCTCGATGGACCGGGTCGAGCGGGACGAGGCCGGGCGGGCGTACGTGGTCGACTTCAAGACCGGCAAGCAGATCCCGACCGAGAAGTCCCTGCCGGAGCACAAGCAGCTCGCGGTCTACCAGCTCGCCGTCCGCAGCGGCGCGCTCGCCGACCTGCCGGGCTTCGAGGACGGAGCGGTGTCCGGCGGCGCCGAGCTGGTGCACCTGCGGGAGCCCGCGAAGGGCGCCGTCGAGGCGCCGAAGGTCCAGCAGCAGGGCGCTCCGGACGGCGAGCCGTGGATCGAGAACATGCTCGCGGAAGCGGCCGGCCGGGTGCTCGCCGAACGCTTCCTGCCCACCACCGGGGACGGCTGCGCGCGCTGCTCCTTCCGCAGCAGCTGCTCGGCGCAACGTGACGGCCGTCAGCTTCTCGATTGACGCCGGCCATCGTCAGGGGCGCGTGGGGGCACCTCCCGGCCGAAGGCCGGGGGAGAACTGCGCGAAGCGGTAGGTGCGGCGCCGTCACTCCCGGGTTCGCGCAGTCCGCCGCGCCCCTGTTGTGTCGGCCCGAACAGTTAGGTTTGGCGGCGTGCAGCGCGTACTCACCCAGCCCGAGCAGCTCAAGGAGCTGCTCGGCATTCCGTTCAACCGGGAGCAGATGCTTGCCATCGGCGCCCCGCTGGAGCCTGCCGTGATCGTGGCCGGGGCCGGGTCGGGGAAGACCACGGTGATGGCGGCCCGGGTGGTCTGGCTGGTCGGGTCGGGGGCGGCCCGGCCGGAGGAGGTGCTCGGGCTCACCTTCACCAACAAGGCGGCGGGGGAGCTGGCCGAGCGGGTCCGGACGGCGCTGCTGCGGGCGGGGGTGATCGACCCGGACGAGGAGTCGCTCGGGGAGCCGGAGATCTCCACCTACCACGCCTTCGCCGGGCGGCTGCTCAAGGAGCACGGCCTGCGGATCGGTGTCGAGCCGGACGTCCGGCTGCTCGCCGACGCCACCCGGTTCCAGCTGGCCGCCAAGGTGCTGCGCTCCGCCCGGGGGCCCTTCCCGGGGCTGACCGGGGCGTTCTCCGGGCTGGTCGCCGACCTGATCGCGTTGGACAGTGAGCTGGCCGAGCACCTGGTGGCCCCGGCCGAGCTGCGGGCCTTCGACACTGGCCTGCTGGACGAGCTGGCCGGCGCCAGGCTGAGCAACGACGACCTGCGGGCCCTGCCGGTGACCGCCCGCGCCCGGCTGGAGCTGCTGGAGCTGGTGGAGGAGTACCGCCGCCGCAAGCAAGCTGCCAACCTGATGGACTTCGGTGACCAGATCGCCGCCTCCGCCCGGCTCGCCCAGCAGCGGCCCGAGGTCGGCGAGCTGATGCGCGGCCAGTTCAAGGTGGTGCTGCTGGACGAGTACCAGGACACCTCGGTCGCCCAGCGGCTGATGCTGTCCGGGCTGTTCGGCGGCAGCTCCGGCTCCGGCCACCCCGTCACGGCGGTCGGCGACCCGTGCCAGGCGATCTACGGCTGGCGCGGCGCCTCCGTCGCCAACCTGGACGACTTCCCCCGGCACTTCCCGCGCCGGGACGGCACCCCCGCCGTCCGCTACTCGCTCAGCGAGAACCGCCGCAGCGGCGGCCGGCTGCTCGCCTTCGCCAACCACCTGGCGCACCCGTTGCGCGCCATGCACCAGGGCGTCGAGGCACTCCGCCCGGCGCCGGGGGACGAACAGGAGGGCTTCGTCCGCTGCGCGCTGCTGCCCACCCACGCCGAGGAGATCGACTGGCTGGCCGACTCGATCGCCCACCTGGTCCGCACCGGCACCGCGCCGGGCCGGATCGCCGTGCTCTGCCGGGGCGGTGCGGCCTTCCCCGACATCCACGCGGCGCTGGTCGCCCGGGAGGTGCCGGTCGAGGTGGTCGGGCTCGGCGGGCTGCTCCAGCTGCCGGAGGTCGCCGACCTGGTCGCGGTCTGCGAGGTGCTGCAGGACCCGACGGCCAACGCCGCGCTGGTCCGGCTGCTGATCGGGCCGCGCTGGCGGATCGGCCCGCGCGACCTCGCCCTGCTCGGCCGCCGGGCCACCGACCTGGTGCGGACCGGCCGCCCGGAGGGGGTGGACGCGCTGACCGCCGCCGTCGCCGAGACCGACCCGACGGAGGTGGTCTCGCTCGCGGACGCGCTGGAGACCTTCCTCGACAGCGACCAGCCCGACGAACTGCCGTTCTCGGCCGAGGCCCGGGTGCGCTTCGCCCGCCTCGCCCAGGAGCTCCGCGAGCTGCGCCGCGCGCTGGCCGAGCCGCTGATGGACGTGCTGCACCGGGTGCTCGCCGCCACCGGCCTGGAGGTCGAGCTCTCGGCCTCGCCGCTCGCCCTGGCCGCCCGCCGCCGGGAGACGCTGCACAGCTTCCTGGACGTCGCGGCCGGCTTCGCGGACCTGGACGGCGACCCGGGGCTGGCCGCCTTCCTGGCCTTCCTGCGGGCCGCCCAGGAGTACGAGCGCGGGCTCGACAACAGCCTGCCCGGCGGCGAGGACACCGTGAAGGTGCTCACCGCGCACAAGTCCAAGGGCCTGGAGTGGGACGTGGTGGCCGTCCCGAACCTGGTCAAGGACGTCTTCCCCGGCAGCAAGGGCCGGGAGAAGTGGACGAGCACCAAGCGCGTCCTGCCGCACCGCCTGCGCGGTGACGCGGCGACCCTGCCGGACCTCGACACCTGGGCGCCGAAGGAGATGGCGCTGTTCAAGAAGGAGATGGCCGAGCACTCGAAGACGGAGGAGCTCCGGCTCGGGTACGTCGCCTTCACCCGCCCGCGCTCGCTGCTGCTCGCCTCCGGCCACTGGTGGGGGCCGAGCCAGAAGCGCCGCCGGGGCCCGTCCGGCTTCCTGAAGGAGCTGCGCGAGCACTGCGAGCGGCCGGGCTGCGGCGAGGTCGAGCACTGGGCCGAGCACCCGGCTCCGGACGCTGAGAACCCGGCGCTGGCCGGCACCGTCGAGACACCCTGGCCGCTGCCGCTGGACCCGGCCGCCCAGCTGGCCCGCCGCCGGGTCGCGGGGGTCGTCCGGGGCAGGCTGGCGGGCGAGCCGGCCCCCGGGCCCGAGCCGCTGGCCCCCGAGGACCAGCGGCAGGCCGACTCCTGGGACCGCGACCTGAACGCCCTGCTCGGCGAGCTGGCGCGCTCCCGGCGGGCGGTCCGCGAGGTCCCGCTGCCGGCCTCGATGTCCGCGTCCCAGCTGATGCGCCTGGCCGCCGACCCGGACGGCTTCGCCCGGGAGCTGGCCCGCCCGATGCCCCGCGAGCCGCAGCCCGCCGCCCGCCGGGGCACCCGCTTCCACGCCTGGGTGCAGTCCCGGATCGAGCCGCTGATGCTGATCGAGCCGGGCGCTCTGCCGGGGGTCGACGACGACGGGATCGAGGACGAGCGGGACCTGGAGCGGCTCAAGGAGGCGTTCCTGCGCAGCCCGTACGCGCACCGGGAGCCGTACCGGGTCGAGGCGCCGTTCCAACTGGTGCTGGCGGGGCGGGTGGTGCGCGGCCGGATCGATGCGGTGTACCGGGAGCGTGACGGTGGCTCAGGGTCACCACGGTCCGCGCGCTACGAGGTGGTGGACTGGAAGACCCACCGGGAGGAGACGGCGGACGCGCTGCAACTGGCCATCTACCGGGTCGCCTGGGCCGAGCAGATGGGGGTGGATCTGGAGCAGGTCACGGCATCGTTCCTCTACGTCCGTAGTGGGCGGGTCGAAAATCCGTCAGGACTTCCTGACCGAAAAGAGTTGACTCGGCTTCTGATCGGGAATAGTGAAGAATGAGTCACGCAGCGCATCCGCGTCGTCACAGGATCGTGCGAAACCTGTTCACAGTGCACTTTTCGCGCCTATTGTGGGGTCGGTAACCGGTCACCCCCGTACTCCGGCCACCAGCGAGGCCCGCAGTTCGTAACCCTCAGTCATCACCGCAGGTGTCCCAGGCACCGGCCACCTTCTGCTGGAGAGACCGAAGTTGAGCGCGACCGGATGGATCAGAGCGCGGCTCGGGGGGCCGACCCCGGGAGCCGTTCCAGGCGGTGTCACCGGGCCCTCGGGGACATGGCCGAGGACCGCCCTGGCACTGCCGTTCATCGGCATGCTGCTGGTGGTCGCCCTCGACTACTTCAGCAACAGCGAAGTCACGGTCGAACCCGCCCTCACCGCCGTCCCCGCACTGGCCGCCGTGGTCAGCCGCCGGGCCTGGTTCCCGCTGCTGATCGGTGTCTGCACCGAGGCGGCGGCCTTCCTGATGGCCTTCCTCAACAACGTGCTCGGCGAGTCCGTGCACAGCGCGACGGTCTTCGCCATCGCGCTGGTGGCCGGGATCGGCTGGGTCAGCGTGACGCTGCGGCTGCGGCAGGAGGCCGCGCTCGCCGACGCCCAGCTGGTCGCCGACATCGCCCGCCGGGTCCTGCTGCGCTCCGTCCCCGACCGGGTCGGCAGTGTCCGGGCCGCCGTCCACTACGCCGCCGCCGCCGCGCACGCCTCGATCGGCGGCGACCTGTACGAGCTGGTCAACACCCGGCACGGGGTGCGGGCCGTGGTCGGCGACGTCCGGGGCAAGGGGCTGAACGCCGTGGAGACGGCGGCCGCCGTGCTCGGCGCCTTCCGCGAGGCCGCGCACCAGGAGCCCGCACTGGACAAGGTCGCGGGCTGGCTCGCCGTCAGCCTGGACCGCGCGCTGCACGAGAACGACCACCCCGGCGTGGAGGAGGAGTTCGTCACCCTCGTCCTGATCGGGGTCCGCCCGGACGGCACCGCCGAGATCGTCAACTGCGGCCACCCCGCCCCGCTGCTGATGCGGGCCGGCGAGCCCGTCCGCGCGCTGGAGCTGGACGAGACCGTCCCGCCGCTCGGCGTCCTCGACCCGGCCGACGTCCGCCCGCCCGTCCAGCGGGTGGCGGTGCGCCCCGGCGACCGCGTCCTGCTCTTCACCGACGGCGTGATCGAGGCCCGCGACCACCGCGGCGTGTTCTATCCGCTCGCCGAGCGGCTCCCGCACTGCGCCACCGGCGGGCCGGTCGAGGTGCTGCGGCGCCTCCACGACGACGTCGTCCGGCATGTCGGGCGGAGCCTGTCCGACGACGCCGCGATGCTGCTGCTCCAGTACGAGCCGGTCGGGCCCGCGCTCCCGCAGCAGGCCGCGCCGCAGGCCCTGACCGCCGGCTGACCTCCGCGGCGCCGCGCCCCGGCGCCGGTCGCGGTCGGTCGGTCGCGGTCAGTCGGTCGCGGTCGGTCGGCCGCGGTCAGAGGGAGACCTGGACGATCAGGGGGCGGTGGTCGGAGACCGCCGCGCGCGGGGCGCTGGCCGGGCCGACGGCCGTGCGGGGGACGCCCATCGCCAGGACGTGGTCGAACTGCACCGTCGGGCGGTGCGAGGGGTAGGTCGGGGTCTTGGCCAGGTCGTACCAGCCGTGCAGGCGCGGGCGCGGCTCGCGGACCCGGCGGCGGCGCGGGCCCGGGACGGCGGCCCGTGCGCGGCGGGCCGCCCGGACGTCGCGGACCCGGTCCCGGTCCAGCGCCGCCGCGCCGCCGAGCACCGTCCGCGGGACCGCGCCGATCAGGTTGAAGTCGCCGAGCACCAGGCAGGGCTGCGGCAGGTCGGCGATCCAGCGGCGGATCGCCGCCAGCTGCGCCATGTTCCAGCCGGGCACGAAGGACAGGTGGGTGGCGACCACCGTGAACGGTCCGTTCCCGCCCTCCAGGACGGCGGCCAGCGCGACCCGCGGTTCGTCCGGCACGGGCGTCAGCCCGCGCCGCCCGGCCACCCGCAGCGGCAGCCCGAACGGCGCCGGCGCGAACCGCCGGGCCCGCCAGTGCCGGACGGGCAGTCTGGTCAGCAGCGCGGTGCCGTAGGAGGGCAGGTCGGTGCCGGTGTCCGCCTCGCCGGGGCCGTAGACCTGGAGGCCGGTGACGGAGGGGTCGGCCAACCAGCCCGCCAGCGGTGCGGGCCGGCCGTGCAGCGCGGCGGCGAAGCGCCAGTCGGCGGCGCCCATCGCCTTGGCGGCGACGGCGGCCTGGTCGACCAGGCCGGAGCGCTCCTGGTACCGGTCCACCTCCTGGATCGCCAGGACGTCCGCGTCCAGCGCGGCGATGGCCTCGCCCAGCGGCTCGCCCGGATCGGGTGGACAGGGCAGCGGAGCGCCGTCCTCGGCCAGGGGTTGACCGTGCAGCAGATTGAAGGTGGCGATGCGCAGCTGGCTCACCGTACGACCGTACCGGTTCGCGTGACGCTTGAGCTGGATGGACATACCGGGTATACATACTCGGTATGTCCATCCGTCACGGCCTGCTCGCCCTGCTCGACCAGGGCCCGCGCTACGGCTACCAGCTCAGAACCGAATTCGAGGCCCGTACGGGCGCCACCTGGCCGCTCAACGTCGGCCAGGTCTACACCACGCTGGGGCGCCTGGAACGGGACGGCCTGGTCGCGCCGCACGGTGAGGACGAGGACGGGCACCTGTTCTACGCCGTCACCGAAGCAGGACGCGCGGAACTGCGCACCTGGTTCGAGACCCCGGTGCCCCGGACCAATCCGCCGCGCGACGAGCTGGCGATCAAGCTGGCGATGGCCGTGACCGTGCCGGGGGTGGATGTCACCGCGGTGGTCCAGGGGCAGCGCAGGCACAGCATGAAGGCGCTCCAGGACTACACCCGGCTGAAGGGCCAGGCCCTGACCGCCGACACCGGCAAGCAGGAGGACCTCGCCTGGCTGCTGGTGCTGGAACAGCTGATCTTCCAGACCGAGGCCGAGATCCGCTGGCTGGACCACTGCGAGAGCCGCCTCACCCAGCGGGCCGCCGCGCCGCCCGAGCCGCAGCAGGCCACCGAGGCCCCGGCCAAACCGCGGCGCCGCTCCCGCCTCTGAACGTCGAACGTACGCACAACAGCAGGGGGAAAGTTGACCATCTCTCAGAATTCGAACAGCGCGGCGCCCGTACTGCACCTGGAGGGCGTGACCCGGGTCCACGGACAGGGCACCACCGAGGTGCACGCGCTGCGCGGTGTCGACCTCAAGGTGCACCCCGGCGAGTTCGTCGCCGTGATGGGGCCCTCCGGCTCCGGCAAGTCCACTCTGCTCACGCTGGCCGGCGGCCTGGACAGCCCGACGGCGGGCCAGGTCCTGGTCGAGGGCACGGCGCTGGGCGGCCTCAGCCGCAAGAAGCTGGCCGAGGTCCGCCGCCGCTCGATCGGGTACGTGTTCCAGGACTACAACCTGATCCCCGCGCTGACCGCGGCCGAGAACGTCACGCTGCCCCGTGAGCTGGACGGCATATCCACCCGCGCCGCCCGCCGCGAGGCGCTGGCCGCGCTGGAGGAGCTGGGCATCCTCGAACTGGCCGACCGGTTCCCCGACAACATGTCCGGCGGCCAGCAGCAGCGGGTCGCCATCGCCCGCGCGCTGATCGGCGGGCGCCGGCTGGTGCTCGCCGACGAGCCGACCGGCGCCCTCGACTCCACCACCGGCGAGTCGGTGCTCGCCGTGCTGCGGGCCCGCTGCGACGCCGGGGCCGCCGCCATGATGGTCACCCACGAGGCCCGGCACGCCGCCTGGGCGGACCGGGTGGTCTTCCTGCGGGACGGCCGGATGGTCGACGAGAGCGTCAGCCGGGACGCCGCCAGCCTGCTGGTCAGCGCCGCCACCAACAGCCTGAACGGGCCGGTGCACGAGTGAGGCCCGGCGCCTGGAGGGTCGCGCTGCGGATCGCCCGCCGCGACGCGATGCGGGCCAAGGGCCGCAGCGCGCTCGTGCTCGCCATGATCGCGCTGCCGGTGCTCGGCGTGGCCGGTGCCGACGTGGTCTACCGCAGTGCCCAGCTCACGCCGTCCGAGCAGGCGGCCCGGCAGCTGGGCCGGGCCGACGCCGTGGTCTCCCAGTACGACCAGGGCTCCACCGTGAAGCAGGCCCCGAACTCCGGCGACGGGTACAACTCGGAGAACCCGAAGAAGGGCGACAAGCCCACCCCCGAGCAGCTCAGGAGCCTGGCCACGGACCCGGCCGTGCTGGTCAGGCAGCTGCTGCCGGCCGGCAGCACCCTGCTCCCGCTGACCCAGGGCAGCGGCGCGGCGACCACCACCCGCGACGGGCTGGTCCGGGTCCAGACCGCCGAGGCGGACCTCGCGAACCCGGTCTGGCACGGCAGGATCAACCTGATCCGCGGCCGGGCACCCGGCTCGCCCCAGGAGCTGGCCGCCACCCAGCACTTCCTCGACCTGGCCCACCTGAAGGTCGGCGACACCACCACCCTGCGCGGCCTCGACAGCCGGCCCTTCACCATCACCGCCGCCGTCGAGGACCCCAGCGACCTCAAGAACGACCAGCTCATCGGCCGCCCCGGCGAGCTGCTCGACCCGCTCGACAAGGCCCTGGGGCAGTCGGCCGACCGGAGCCCGAGCTTCGGGCGGAGCAAGTGGTTCCTCCAACTGCCCGCCGGAACCGTGCTGGACTGGCCGAAGGTCCTGGAGCTCAACAAGTACGGCTTCCTCGCCGACTCGCGCAGCGTGCTGCTCGACCCGCCGCCGCGCTCCGCGGTGCCGTACTTCGTGGAGCAGGACGCCTCCGGCGGGAGCGGCTCCCTCATCGACAGCACCGCCGTGGTGGTCCTGGCGACCGTCTGCGGCATGGCGCTGCTGGAGATCGTGCTGCTGGCCGGCCCCGCCTTCGCGGTCGGTGCGCGGCGCTCCCGCCGCCAGCTCGGGCTGCTCGCCGCCGGCGGCGGCGACCGCGCGCACGTGCGGGCCGTGGTGCTCGGCGGCGGTGTGGTGCTCGGGCTGGCCGGTGCGGTGACCGGCGTGGTGCTCGGGATCGCCCTGGTCGCGGTGGTGCGCCCGTGGGCCGAGGAGGCCTCCGGCAGCAGGTTCGGACACTTCGCCGTCCAGCCGCTCGACCTGCTCGCGGTGGCCGGGATCGGCCTGGTCACCGGGCTGCTCGCGGCCGTCGTACCGGCCTTCCAGGCCGCCCGGCAGGACGTGGTCGAGGCTCTCACCGGCCGGGGCACGATCCGCCCCGCCAGCCGCAAGCTCGCCGTGCTCGGCCTGCTCATGCTGCTCGGCGGCGGCGCGCTCGCCCTGTTCGGCGGAACCATCGGCGGCCTCCGGAGCCACCGCAGCGTGGCCGTCCTCGGCGGCTCGATGATCGCCGAGCTGGGCATGGTCGCCTGCACCCCGATCCTGGTCGGCCTGTTCGGCCGACTGGGACGGCTGCTGCCGCTCAGCCCCCGCCTGGCACTGCGCGACTCGGTACGCCACCGCGGCCGCACCGCCCCCGCCGTGGCCGCCGTGATGGCAGCCGTGGCCGGATCGGTCGCGGTCGGGATCTACGGCGCCAGCAGCGACCAGGAGATGCGCGGGCACTACACGGCCGGCCTGCCCAGCGGCGGGGTGGCGGTCGCGCTCGGCTGGGGCCGGGAGGCGGACCCGAAGCTGCTGCCGCAGCAGCGGGCCGCCATCGAGCAGGCGATGCCCGGGCTCGGCGCCCGCGGCGACATCTCCGCGATCAGCTACCCGGCCGGGTGCAGCCCGCTGGCCGGCTCCTGCGGCTACGTCCAGCTCTCCATCCCCAAGGAGCGCCGCTGCCCGGCCACCGACCAGGACCGGACGGAGTCGCTCAACGGCGCCGACTTCCAACGGCTGATGCGGACGGACCCGCGCTGCGCCAACGGCTACCCCAGCAGCCAGCAGTTCGGCACGCTGACGGCCGGGGACGCGACCGTCCTGCACAACCTGCTCGGCGTCCAGGACCCTGCGGCGGTGCGGGCACTCACCGAGGGCAAGCTGGTCGTCTTCGATCCGGTCTACCTCAAGGACGGCAAGGTCACCCTGAAACTGGCGGAGCCGTCGAACGACCGCGGTGTGCCGGTGATCGGTGCCGACGGGGCCGTCGCCGAGCCCGCCAAGACGAGGAGCCACGACGTCGCGGTGCCCGCCGTGCTGGCCACCGCGCAGGTCAGGAGCGCCACCGCGCTGATCACCGTGCCGGCCGTCCGGGCGCTCGGCCTCGGCACCACCGAGGCGGGATCGGTCTGGCTGCCCGAATCGGCGCCCTCCGACACCGCCGAGCAGAAGGCGACCGCGGCGGTCTCCAAGGTCGACGCGGGCGCCCGGCTCACGGTCGAGCGCGGGTTCCGCCCCCAGCACGGCGCAATCAGCCTGGCGCTCACCGGGTTCGCCGCGCTGGTCGCGCTCGGCGCCGCCGGGATCGCCACCGGCCTCGCGGCCGCCGACTCCCAGCGCGACCTGGCCACCCTGGCGGCGGTCGGAGCGGGCGGCGGCATCCGCCGCAGGCTCTCCGGCTTCCAGTGCGGCGTGATCGCCGCGATGGGCGCGGTGCTCGGGACGGTCAGCGGGATGGTCCCCGCCGTCGCCCTGCGCAAGGTCCAGGCGATGGCGGCCTCGGCGGACCCGTACGCCGACGCCGGCGCCGGCCACGCGGTGATCGCCTTCCCGTGGCTGAACATCGCGGCCACCCTGGTCGTGCTGCCCGCCGTGGCGGTGCTGCTCGCGATGCTCTTCACCCGCTCGCGGCTCGTCCTGCTCCGGCGCGCGGGCTAGCGCGCGCCGGGGCAGCCCGGTGGGCGCGGGGGCCGGGCGGGATCGGGAGCGGCGGCGCCGCACCCTCCGCTCGCGCGGCCCCCGCGCCCCCGGGCCGGCCCGGCAGGTGACAGAGGTTACCGATCACATCCCGGAGGGCACGGGCGCGGACCCACACGGGCGAACTAAAGTCGCCCGTATGACGAAAACCCCGGACAGCGCCGTCCGCTCCTACATCGACCAGCACCAGCCCGGCTTCCTCCAGGACCTCGCCGACTGGCTGCGCATCCCGTCGGTCTCGGCCGACCCCGCGCAGGCCGGCGAGGTCCGCCGCTCCGCCGAGTGGCTGGCCGCGAAGCTGGCCGAGACCGGCTTCCCGGTGGCCGAGGTGTGGGAGACGGACGGCCTGCCCGCGGTCTTCGCCGAGTGGCCGTCCGGGGACGCGTCCGCGCCGACCGTGCTGGTGTACGGGCACCACGACGTGCAGCCGGCCGCCCGGGAGGACGGCTGGGCGACCGACCCGTTCGAGCCGACGGTGATCGGCAGGCAGCTGTTCGCCCGCGGCGCGGCCGACGACAAGGGCCAGGTCTTCTTCCACACCCTGGGCCTGCGGGCCCACTTGGCCGCCACCGGCCGTACCGCTCCCGCCGTCAACCTCAAGCTGCTGGTCGAGGGCGAGGAGGAGTCCGGCTCGCCGAACTTCGGCGCCCTCGTCCGCCGGGAGGCCGAGCGGCTGGCCGCCGACGTCGTGATCATCTCCGACACCGGCATGTGGTCCGAGACCACGCCGACCGTCTGCACCGGCATGCGCGGCCTGATGGACGCCCAGATCGACTTCACCGGCCCGGACACCGACATCCACTCGGGCTCCTTCGGCGGCGCCGTCCCCAACCCCGCCGCCGTGGCGGCCGGGCTGGCGGCCGCGCTGCACGACGAGGACCGCCGGGTGGCGATCCCGGGCTTCTACGACGGCATCGTCGAGCTGACCGACCGGGAGCGCGAGCTCTTCGCCGAGCTGCCCTTCGACGAGGCGCAGTGGCTGCGGGTCGCGAAGTCGTACGGGACCCAGGGCGAGGCCGGGTACAGCACCCTGGAGCGCGTCTGGGCCCGCCCGACGGCCGAGGTCAACGGCATCTGGGGCGGCTACACCGGCCCCGGCGGCAAGACCATCGTCCCGGCCGAGGCGCACCTCAAGCTCTCCTTCCGGTTGGTCGCGGGCCAGGAGTTCGAGAAGGTCCGGGAGGCCGTCCGGGAGTGGGTCGCGACCCGGGTGCCGGCGGGCATCCGGTACGAGCTGGTCTTCCCCGGCGCCACCCGGCCCTGCCTGACGCCGCTGGACCACCCGGCGCTGCAGTCCACCGTGCGGGCGATGGGACGGGCCTTCGAGCAGAAGATCCTCTTCACTCGTGAGGGTGGTTCGGGGCCCGCCGCCGACCTCCAGGACGTGCTGGGCGCGCCGGTCCTCTTCCTGGGCATCTCGGTGCCCTCCGACGGCTGGCACTCCGTCAACGAGAAGGTCGAGCTGGACCTGCTCGCCAAGGGTGTGGAGACCGCCGCCTATCTGTGGGCCGACCTGGCCGAGAACTGGCGCCAGGCGTGAGCCGCGCCGACGAGTACCACTGGGCTGACGACTACCGGAACGGGGAACCGAGTTGAGTACTGTGCCCGACATCGAGGACAGCGTGCGGAGCAGGGGCGCGAGGCACCTCGCACTGGCCCGGGCCGGGGTGGAGCGCGCCGCGCAGCACCGGTTCGACGAACCGTGGCTGGCCGCGGCCTGGAGCCACCCGAACACCCGGGTGCTGCCGATCTCCGGCGGTGAGGCCTTCGTGGTCGACACCGAGCGGGGCACCGAACTGGTGCTGCTGCCCTCCTTCGAGGCGCCCGAGACGGGGGACCGCTACTTCCTCGGCACCGACGAGGACGGCACCTCGTACTTCGCGCTGGCCGGCGAGAGCCTGCCGGGCCGCTTGGACGGGGACGCGCGACCGGCCGGGCTGCGCGAGGTGGGGGCGATGCTCTCCGACCGCGACGCCGGGCTGCTGGTGCACGCCGTGGCACTGGAGCACTGGCACCGGCTGCACAGCTTCTGCTCCCGCTGCGGGCACCCGACCGAGAAGGCCGGGGCCGGGCACGTCCGCCGCTGCACCTCCTGCGCGGCCGAGCACTACCCGAGGACCGATCCGGCGGTGATCATGCTGATCACCGACGAGCAGGACCGCTGCCTGCTGGGCCGGCAGGCGATCTGGCCGGAGGGCCGCTGGTCCACCCTCGCCGGCTTCGTCGAGCCGGGGGAGTCGCTGGAGCAGGCGGTGGCCCGGGAGGTCTTCGAGGAGGCCGGGGTCCGGGTCGCGGACGTCGGGTACGTGGCCAGCCAGCCCTGGCCCTTCCCGTCCAGCCTGATGCTGGGCTTCATGGGGACGGCCGACCCGGCCGGGACCGCGATCACGGTGGACGGCGAGGAGCTGGCCGAGGCGCGCTGGATCTCCCGCGAGGAGCTGCGGGCCGGAATGGCGGCGGGGGAGATCCTGCCGCCGTCCGGAATTTCGATCGCACGTCATCTGGTCGAACTCTGGTACGGCGAACCGCTGCCGCCGGCGGCCCGCTGGTAGCGGATTTCCGAATGCGCGAACGCACATAGGAGCGCAGGCGCATAAAAGGGGGCGTGCGGATTTCACCGCACGCCCCCTTTTTATCGACGGGCCTTCTCCGGGCCTTCGTGCTGACCTTCCCCGGATCTTCTCCGGATCCGTTCCGCGATTCGCCGCTCTTCGCTTCTCCGCCGACCGCCTCCGTCCTCCGCCGTCGTCACGGATTCAGTTCGAGCCAGCAGCTGACGGTCTTCCCGGTCAGCCGGGTGGTCACCGTCCAGTCCTCGCACAGGGCCGTGACGATCGCCAGGCCCCGCCCGTGCGAGTCGTCCTCGGCGGCGTCGCGGGCCTGCGGCAGGCCGCGGCCGAAGTCCGCCACCGAGATCTGCAGGGCGGTGTCGGTGAGCGCCAGGGTGATCGAGATCGCCCCGTGCCCGTACCGGAGGGAGTTGGTGACCAGCTCGGACACCAGGAGTTCGGCGCTGTCGGCGAGCCGCTCGGCACCCCAGGCGGCCAGTGCCGTCCGGGTCAGCCGACGCGCCCGGGCGACATTGCACGGTTGCGGTGGGAAGGTGGCGGTGGCTGACCACGCGCCGTGTTCGGCCGCTTCGAGAGTCCGGCCGGGTCGGCGCTCGGCCCCGGCGGGGGCGGTGCGCTGCTTCTCGGTCTGCCGCGCGTTGAACTGGCGCGCCGCTCTGGTTACGGGCATGGATCCGCCCCCGGGAGTGCTGGATGGAATGCGCCGCCCGATTCGGCGACGGTGTCGCCGGACGGCCGCAATCGAGCTGTCGGGCAATCGTGCTGTCCTGCGTCGGACCGACATCGGCCGACCTGGCGTGCGGTCGGCTCGAAGTGCGCCCGGGAGTGATCGTAGCGAGCTTGATCGAGCCGGGTGGGACCAATCGTGAAATCCCCTGTCCCGGCCGATATTGGCCGGTTTCGCTGAAATCACGCAAGCCCCGTCGCTACATTCACTCGGGTGACAATCCCCCGGGGCAGTGCCCAATCCCCCAAGTACCAGCGGCTGGCCGCCGACCTGCGCCGCCGCATCGCAGCCGGCGAGTGGCGCGGCGACGTCCCGCTGCCGGTCGAGACCGAGCTCGAACAGCACTACGGCGTGGCCCGGAACACCGTCCGGCTGGCGGTGGACGTGCTGGTCAACGAGGGTCGGCTGGTCCGTCTCCAGGGCAAGGGCACCTACCTCAAGGACCACCCCGTGCTGGATCACCGCGCCTACGGGCCCGCCTTCGTCCCCGGCCAGCGGGACTGCCTGGCCGAGCCGGCCGAGGTGTACACGAAAGAGGCCTGCGCGGCGGGCCGCGAGTTGACGGTCGACTTCGAGATGCTCATCGTGCGGGCCCGGACGGACATCGCCGAACGGCTCGGGCTGCGTCCGGGCGAGGCGGTGGTGGTCCGCCGCCAGCTGCGGCTGATCGACCGCGAGCCCTACTCGATCGAGGAGAGCCACTACCGGGCCGGCCTGGCGGCGGGCACTCCGCTGATGGAGCCCGACCAGGTGCCCGGCGGCGACGAGACGGTGCTGTCGGCGCTCGGCCGGACGGAGATCGGCGGGGTCGACCACCTGGTCTCCCGGATGCCGGGGCCGGAGGAGTCGGCCTGGTTCCAGGGCGGCCCGGGGGTGCCGCTGCTGGTCCAGACCCGGGTCACCTACGACCGGCGCGGGCCGGTGCGGGTGATCGAGACCCGCTACTCGGCGGACCGCTGCCGGCTGGTGTACGGCCTCGGCGAGCTGGGCGCCCGCAATCCGGCGGCGGCCGGGCAGGAGCCGGCTGGGCAGGCGCCGGCCGGGCCGGGGCCGGACGGCGCGGGGCCGGACGGCCGGGTGGCCCCGGACCGGTGAGGTCCGGGGCCACCGTGCGCGCTCCGGGCGGGGGCGCGGCCGGGTCAGCCCGCCAGCGCGGTCTGCACCTGCTTCAGGCTCGGGTTGGTCATCACGACCCGCTCGCCGCCGCCGACGGGCTCGACGATCACGGTCGGCACCACCTGGTTGCCGTTGTTCACCGACTCGACGAAGGACGCCGACGCCGGGTCCTCCTCGATGTTGATCACCGTGTAGCCGATCTCTGCGCGGTCCATCTGGCTCTTGAGCCGGTTGCAGTACCCGCACCAGGTCGTGCTGTACATCGTCACGCTGCCGGACATCGCGGTGGTCTCCTTCGGGAGGGGCGTACGGTCGGAGTCGAGAACGTCCCGCGTGCGTCGGACATTCCGCGTGCGCCGGGCGTGCGGCGGATGACGCGCGCCGGTCCGCGTGGAGATTGTCCGCTGATCATGCCGGACCTGTGGAGAACTCCCGGCAGAACCGCTGCCGCCCCTGGCAGGATCCCGGTACCGGGTGACCCGACCCGGCGGACTGAGAGGATGGTCCGCATGCAGGAAGAGCTTCCGGCCGGTTTCGACCGCGGCCCGTACGACATCTCCGCCGGTCCCGCGCCGATCGGCGCCGACGCCGTGCTGGCCGGCCTCGACCCCGAGCAGCGGGCCGTCGCCACCGCCCTGCACGGGCCGGTGTGCGTCCTCGCGGGCGCCGGGACGGGCAAGACCCGCGCCATCACCCACCGGATCGCGTACGGCGTGCGCAGTGGCGTCTACCAGCCGCAGCAGGTGCTCGCCGTGACGTTCACGGCCCGCGCCGCCGGCGAGATGCGCGGCCGGCTGCGCGAGCTCGGCGCCGAGGGCGTCCAGGCCCGGACCTTCCACGCGGCCGCGCTGCGCCAGCTCCAGTACTTCTGGCCGCGCGCCATCGGCGGCGAGGTGCCCCGGCTGCTGGAGCGCAAGGTGCAGCTGGTCGCCGAGGCGGCCGGCCGCAGCGGGCTGCGCGTCCAGCGCACCGAGCTGCGCGACCTCACCGCCGAGATCGAGTGGGCCAAGGTCACCCAGATCGTGCCGGACGACTACCCGGCCGCCGTGGTCAAGACCGGCCGCGACGCCCCGCGCGACCCGGCCGAGATCGCCCGGGTGTACGCGACGTACGAGCAGACCAAGCGCGACCGTGGGGTGATCGACTTCGAGGACGTGCTGCTGCTCACCGCGGCCATCCTGGAGGACCGCCCGGAGATCGCCGACCGGGTCCGCGCCCAGTACCGGCACTTCACCGTGGACGAGTACCAGGACGTCTCCCCGCTCCAGCAGCGCCTGCTGGACCAGTGGACGGGCGGCGGCGCCAGCCTCTGCGTGGTCGGCGACGCCAGCCAGACCATCTACTCCTTCACCGGCGCCACCCCCGACTACCTGCTGAACTTCCGCACCCGCCACCCCGAGGCGACGGTGGTGAAGCTGGTCCGCGACTACCGCTCCACCCCGCAGGTGGTGCACCTGGCCAACGGCCTGCTCGCCAAGGCGCACGGCCAGGCCGCCCAGCACCGGCTGGAGCTGGTCTCGCAGCGCGAGTCCGGTCCCGAGCCGGTCTACGCCGAGTACGCCGACGAGCCGACCGAGGCCGAGACCACCGCGCACCGGATCCGGGACCTGCTCGCCCAGGGCGTCCGGGCCAGCGAGATCGCGGTGCTGTTCCGCACCAACGGCCAGTCCGAGGTCTACGAGCAGGCGCTCGCCGACCTCGGCATCTCGTACCAGCTCAAGGGCGCCGAGCGGTTCTTCGAGCGCTCCGAGGTGCGGGACGCGGTGATGCTGCTCCGGGGCGCCGCCCGGGCCGGCTCCGACCCGCTCGCCGCCGACGCACCCGACCTGGCCGGTCAGGTCCGCGCGGTGCTGGCCAGCCGGGGCTTCACGCCGGAGCCGCCGGCCGGCTCCGGCACGGTCCGCGAGCGCTGGCAGTCGCTGGAGGCGCTGGTCCGGCTCTCCGAGCAGTTCGAGGCGGCCCGGACGGCGGCCGGCGAGCCCGCCGACCTCCCGGCGTACGTCGGCGAGCTGGACGCGCGCGCCGCCGCCCAGCACGCCCCCGCCGTCGAGGGCGTCACGCTGGCCTCGCTGCACGCGGCCAAGGGCCTGGAGTGGGACGCGGTGTTCCTGGTCGGGCTGACCGAGGGCACGCTGCCGATCATCTACGCCAAGACCGACGAGCAGGTCGAGGAGGAGCGCCGGCTGCTCTACGTCGGCGTCACCCGGGCCCGGGTGCACCTCTCGCTCTCCTGGTCGCTCTCCCGCTCCCCGGGCGGCCGGGGCACCAGGAAGCCCACCCGCTTCCTGGACGGGCTGCGCCCCGGCTCCGGCTCCGCCGGCCCGCGCTCGCGGGGCGGCCGCGGGGGCGTGGAGTCCGGCGCGGAGCGCTCGGCGGCGCGCAAGGTGCGCGGCCCGGTCAAGTGCCGGGTCTGCGACAAGACGCTCACCGAGGCGGTCGAGCGCAAGCTGCGCCGCTGCGAGAGCTGCCCGTCCTCGATGGACGAGGCGCTGTTCGAGCGGCTGCGCGAGTGGCGGGCCGAGCAGGCGAAGAAGCAGGGCCTCCCGGCCTACGTGGTCTTCACCGACGCGACCCTGATGGCGATCGCCGAGGACGTGCCCAAGAACGAGCGCGAACTGGCCGTGATCTCGGGCGTCGGTGCGATGAAGCTGGACAAGTACGGTGCCGACGTGCTCTCGTTGTGCGGTGGGAGGACTCCGGCGGACGAGTCCGTGGCCGACCTCCCGGGGGACGGGCCGGGGGAGGCTCAGTGGGACACCGACGAGCCGGCTTGAGCGGTTCCTGAGGATCTCCTCGAAACTCGCCGGAAAAATAGTTTGCGCGCCGTGCATGGAGCGCAATAGCCTGCCGGAGCGGTCAAGGAGACGAGGCCGCGAGCTGCACGGGGTCACTCCTGAAGCAGCTTCCCCATGCGCACCATCCGTACCACCCGCACGACCTGCTCGATCTGCTTGACCATCCGAATATCCGAACACCGGAGCCTGGGCAACTGGGCACCGCGAGACGCCGAGAGGAGGCGAAGACAGTGGAAACCACGACGATGATCACCAAACTGACTGGCCAGACCGTTATCGCCCTGCCCTCGTGCGCCTCCGCGTCGTTCGGCACCGCCGGCATCACGTCCGCCGCCTCGCTCCTGCGTGGCGCGGCCGTCCTCGCCGACAACGGTCTGGGTCTCGATGGTCAGGATCTCGACACCACCGGTGTCTCCGTCATTGCCGCCGTCCTCGGTGTCAGTGGCCTTGGCAACACTGGTGCCGGATCCGTCGAGGCAGGTCTGTCCGGCAACTGGCCGACGTTCGGCGGCGGGCGCGAGCTGCGCAACGAGCGACCGATCCAGGCACCGAAGGCAGTAGCAGCAGCCGCCGAGCATGGCGACTATGCGCAGGCCATCGGTGCCGGAGAAGCCAAGAAGCAGGACGAGCAGCAGATCGCCAAGGCCGAGGCCGCCTTTATGGGAGCCATGGCCGTCCGGATTCGGGCCTACCGCGGGCCTCAACCCTGGAGAGAACGAACCTGAGTCAGCCTCAGGTCGGCACCCTCCAGGGCCGCGGAACCCGTACACCGGGATCCGCGGCCCTTCTGTTTGTCCGGTACGTCAGACCACCCTGGCCCTTCGGGGCCTCCGGTCCAGCCCCACCAGTCCGCTGGACCGGAACCACAGAGATGAAGACGAGGAACGCCAAGTGTCAACGGTCATCACACCGCCACTCCCGTCCGTACCGACAGACATGCCGACCCAGGCCGACCAGGCCGACCCTCCGGAGGTATCCCTTATGCAGCTCACCGTGAACGACGCCGAGGCCCTCGGTCTTCCCATCCCGTGCCGCGCCTTCGACCCGGAGGTCTTCTTCGCCGAGACGCCGGCCGACGTCGAGTACGCGAAGTCGCTCTGCGGCACCTGCCCGGTCAAGGAGGCCTGTCTCGCCGGTGCGCTGGAGCGGCGCGAGCCGTGGGGCGTCTGGGGCGGCGAGCTCTTCGTCCAGGGTGTCGTCGTTGCCCGCAAGCGGCCCCGGGGCCGTCCGCGCAAGACCGAGGTCATGGCGTGAACCCCGCGATCCACGCCACGTCCGTCCGCCGGGGAGAGCAGCCCGGACTGGACAGCACCCTGCGCCACTCCGTCCGTATCGCCGCCGCCAAGGCGGACGCAGCACTCGCCCACCCCTTCCCGACCACGCACCACGAGCAGGACCACCACATGAACCCCGCCGCCTTCGATGCCACCGTCCGCGCCGAGCAGACCGCCGAACTCCAGATCCAGAACAGGACCCTCGAGATGCATCTCATGCAAGAAAACCTGGCCCGTGCCCATATGCAAGAACGCCTCCAGGAGGCCGAGCACGAACGCATGGGCGTCCGGCTCGCCCGGGCCGACCGGCTGCGCAGGCGCGCCGAGCGCGCCTCGATGCGGGCCCGCAAGGCGCTCGTCCTCGCCATGATGTAAGAGGCTCCGCCCTTACGTCGGACACCAGCCACAGACAGGGGCGCGGGGAACCGCGCGAGTCGGGAGGCAACAGGCCGTTGCCTCCGATCTCGCGCGGTTCCCCGCGCCCCTCTTGGTCACCCGGCTGCCAGATCTCCTGGCGGAGCCTCGGGGTGCCCGGCCGTCAGCTCCCGGCGGCCTCGGGCTGCTCGGCGAAGCCCGGCAGCCACTCCAGCATTTCGGCCCGGAAGGGCGCGTTCGCGCCCAGCTGACAGAGCACGCCGATGGTGCTGAGGGTGACCCGGTGGATCAGCAGGTACGCGGGCGGCAGGTTCAGCTGCTTGCCGAGGTTGTAGGCGGGGGAGCGCGGGTCGGCGATCCGGGCGGCCTGCGAACGCATCCACGACCGGGTGAAGTGGAAGGTCTCCACGGTGGCCGGCTCGATGATCGGCAGCAGGTAGTCGAGCACGCCGGCCGGGTCCAGCGAGATCGAGGGCTTGACGAAGCCCTCCTCCCGCAGCATGTCCAGCACACCGGCCGCGTCCCCGGCCAGCGCCATCCGCAGCGCGTTCCCGATCGGGGCCGGCAGGCCGTCCGGCAGCCGGTCGACGGTGCCGAAGTCGAGCACGCCGAGCCGCCAGCCCGAGGAGGGGCCGTCGTCCTTGATCAGCCGGAAGTTCCCGGGGTGCGGGTCCGCGTGCAGCAGGCCCGTCCGGGACGGGCCGGCGAACAGGAAGCGGGCCAGCAGGTGCCCCGCCCGGTCGCGTTCCTCCTGGGTGCCGCCCGAGATCACCTCGGCGAGCGGGGTCCCGTCCAGCCACTCGGTGACCAGCACCTGGTCCGCCTGCGCGACGACGCCGGGCACCGTGATGTCCGGATCGTCGGCGAACTCCTCGGCGTGGCGCTGCTGGGCCTGCGCCTCCAGCTCGTAGTCCAGCTCCTCGGCGACCCGGTCCCGCAGTTCCGAGATGAGCGGCTTGATGTCCAGCCCGGGGATCAGCGGCCCGAGCAGCCAGGCGACCCGGCTGAGCTGGTTGAGGTCGGAGAGCAGCGCCTCGCCCGCGCCCGGGTACTGCACCTTGACCGCGACGGCGCGACCGTCGTGCCAGACGGCGCGGTGCACCTGTCCGATCGAGGCGGCCGCGGCCGGGCGGTCGTCGAAGCTGCGGAACTTCCCGCGCCAGTCCTCGCCCAGCCGCTCGGCCAGCGCGGCGTGCACCTTGGCGGCGGGCATCGGGGGCGCGGCGTCCTGGAGCTTCGTCAGAGCGGCCCGGTAGGGCCCGGCGACCTCCTCCGGCAGCGCGGCCTCGAAGACGGACAGCACCTGCCCGAACTTCATCGCCCCGCCCTTGAGCTCGCCGAGCACCTTGAAGAGCTGGTCGGCGGTGGCCTGCTGGAGCTCGGCGGTGACCACCTCCGCAGAACGCCCGCCGATCCGCCGGCCGAGGCCGAGCGTCGCACGTCCGGCTATCCCGAGCGGCAGGGCGGCGAGCCGTGCGGTACGGGTCACTGCCTTGCGCGGAAGATCGCTCACCCGGGCCTCCAGTCAGATGTCCGGACGGCCGCGGGAGGCCGTGGGACGGTGGTCACTACGCCATTGTGCCCGTTGATCCGGCCGCTTCCGCCGAATACGTCGGGTAGTCCGACGGGCCGCGTGCGCGGGGGCGTGCGGGCCCGGCCGGGGGCGCGGGTCAGCGGGGGTGCGTCGACTCCGTCCGGGCCGCGCCCTGCGGCGGCACCGACTGCCACAGACAGCCGCAGTCGGGGTGGCTGCGCAGCCGGAGCCGCCGGGCCATGCCGTCGGCGGCGGACAGCTCGCACCAGCCGTCCACGCTGGGCGGCCGCCCGCCGTCCAGGTGGAGCTGGACGTGCAGTGCGGCCAGACCGGCCACCGCGGTGGCCAGCGCGCTGTCGCAGGCGGCGGAGCGCGGGCGGCCGGGCCCGTCGCCGGTGAGCTGGGCCAGCAGCCTCGGCCAGGCCTCGTCCTCGTCCCGCCGGGCCAGGGTGGCGCAGCTGCCGCAGGCCGAGGCGCCGGGCAGGACCAGCGGTCCGACGATCCCCAGGTGCTCCAGGACACCGACGTACAGGTGCGGCACGCCGGCCCGCATCAGCTGCTGGGACTCGGCCGCCGTGCCGGTGAAGGCGCCGCTGCCGTCCCGTGGGGCGAGGACCACCAGGGCCGGCGGCGGCTCACCGCCCGGGGTACGGCGGTGCCGTTCGCCGGCCGCCGCCCCGGCGGCCCGGTGCACCGCCTCACGGGCGGCGGTGCTCCGCAGGCGGCCGATGTCGGTCGGCGGGTAGCCCGCCGGCGAGCAGTCCCGGGCGGACACCCGACCCCGGTCGACCAGGCCGACCGAGCCGACGCCGCCGGCCGCGAGCACCGCGCCGATCGCGGTGCCCACCCGCCCGGCCCCGCGGATCTCCACCCGGGCCAGCGAGCGGGCCCGGAGCACCGCGGGCGCCTCGCCCGGCGCGGGGTGGACCAGCGACAGGGAGGCCGCGTCGGGGGCGAGCAGCCCCTGCTGCGGCCGGGGGTAGCGGGCCAGCGCCTCGGCGGCGGCCTCGGCGTCGTCCAGCAGCCCGCCCTCCTCCAGCGAGCCGAGCAGCTGCTCGGCCAGGCCGCCGCCGAGACCCAGCCGCTCCCCGGCCTCCAGCAGGGCGGACCGCTCCCGGGTGCCGTCCACCAGGTCCAGGAAGGAGGCGACGGGCTGGCCGACGTCCTCGACCACCCGGGCGTGGTGGCGGACGGTGCCGAACTGGAGGGTGTCGCGGTCCCGCCAGAGGCGGGAGAGGGCGGGTTTGAGCATCGGGCGCATGGGCGGTCCTCCGGACGGGGTCCTTCGGTCGCGGTGCGGGGGTCGCGGTGCGAGGTGAACGAAGGATGCCCGATTCCCGCAGGTCGGCGGGCGCGGCTGTCCACAGGGCCGGGGGCATGATCGGACGATCGGCCCGGGTGGTCTGTGGACAGTGCTTTCGTTCACGATCACTGCGGAAAGAATTCGGCCACGGCAGCGGACTTCTGTCAGGGGTACCGGGTAACGTCCTGTGGCATGGCAGCCGAACGGGACTCCCATCCTTCGGTGTCGCGTCGGCGTGCCCGTGCAGCCTCCGGGCCGGGAGCCGCGACGCCGCGCACGCGAGCGCGCCCTGAGCCCCCGGAGCCGGAGAGCCCGGCAGCCGAGTCCACAGCAGCCGAGTTCACAGCAGCCGACTCGGCAGCACCCGACTTCGCAGCACCCCGGTTCGCGGCGGCCGAGCGCCAGGCCCCTGAGCCGGCCGGGCCTGAGCCGGCCGGGCCGGCCCCCTTGGACCGTTCCGCGGTGGAGGTGCGGCGAAGTGCCCGGCGCAGCCGTACGGTCTCCGCCTACCGGGAGGGCGACCGCACCGTCGTGCTGATCCCGGCCCGGATGTCGCACGCCGAGGAGCAGCGCTGGGTGGCGCAGATGCTCGACCGGCTGGCAGCCCAGGAGAGCCGCCGCGTGCTGGGGGACGACGCCCTCGCCGCCAGGGCCCGCGAGCTGTCCGAGGCCCACCTGTCCGGCCGGGCCAGGCCCCGCCAGGTCCGCTGGGTGACCAACCAGAACTCGCGTTGGGGCTCCTGCACCCCGGGCGAGCGCACCATCAGGCTCTCGCACCGGTTGCAGGGCATGCCCCAGTACGTGATCGACTACGTCCTGCTGCACGAGCTGGCGCACCTGCTCGTCCCGGACCACGGGCCGCGGTTCTGGGCGCTGCTGGACGCGTACCCGCGCACCGAGCGGGCGCGCGGGTACCTGGAGGGCGTGGCCTCGGCGGCGCGGCTGCCGCACATCCCGGGGGCCCGGGGCGTGCCGGCGGAGGACGCGGCCGAGCCCTGCGGGTGAGCCGCGGGGCGGCCGGAGCGGAGCGTGGCCGCCGGGAGCGGCCACCGGGCCCCGCACGGTCGACCGCTCCGCCCGGGGCCCTCGTGCTCCTGCGGAGTCAGCCGGTGAGGCCCCGGGCCAGGGTGACCAGCTCGCGGACGGAGGAGTCCGTCAGCTCGGGCAGGCGGTCGTAGGCGAACCAGCGCAGGTCCAGGGACTCCTCGCTGATCAGCGCCTCGGCGCCGGCCGGGGCCAGCGCGACGTACTGGACGTCGAGGTGGGTGTTCTCCGGCTGGTCCTTGCCGGTGCAGCGGACCCGGTGCCGGTCGAGCTTGACCGGGGTGGGCAGGCCGTCGGCGGTGAGCAGTTCGAGGCCGGCGATGCCGGACTCCTCGGTCGCCTCCCGGAGCGCGGCCGCCGCGAGGGTGCCGTCGCCGGGCTCGCAGTGGCCGCCCATCTGCAGCCAGATCCCGACCTTGGGGTGCAGCGTCAGCAGCACCCGCCCGGCCGAGGGGTCGACCACGACCGCGCTGGCGGTGATGTGGGCGGGCAGGCAGGAACGCCAGAGGCCGTCCGGGTGGGCGTCCAGGTGGGCGAGGTAGTCGAGCCGCAGCTGCTCCTGGTCGGCGTCGGCCACCGACCAGTCACGCAGCGAGCGGACGGCGTCGGCGTGCAGGCCGGCCGTGGTGATGTCGATCGTCATTCCTTGGTGTCGTCCTCGCCCTTGTCGCCCTTGCCGTCCTCGGTGGTCCGGTCGTTCTCGGCGGTCCCGCCGCCCGCTGCCGCGCCGCCGGCCGCCGCCTCGCCGAGCAGCTTGTCGAGGGCGTCGAAGTCGAAGCCGCCCTCCAGCCCCTCGCCGGAGCCGCGGTGCACGAAGCCGTCCGGGTCGTCCAGGTCGGCCGCCGTCGGCAGCATGTCGGGGTGCTCCCAGAGCGCGTCCCGGCCGTCGACGCCGCGCGCGTCGGCCAGCAGGGCCCACAGCCGCGAGGCGTCCCGGAGCCTGCGCGGGCGCAGCTCCAGGCCCACCAGGGTGGCGAAGGTCTGCTCGGCGGGGCCGCCCGCGGCCCGGCGGCGGCGGACGGTCTCGCGGAGCGCGCCGGCCTGTGGCAGGTGCGGCTCGGCGGCCGCGTGCACCACCGCGTCCACCCAGCCCTCGACCAGCGCGAGCGCCGTCTCCAGGCGGGCCAGCGCGGCCTTCTGCTCGGGGGTGTCCTCGGGCTGGAGCAGGCCGCCCGCGAGCGCCTCCTGGAGCGCCTCGGGGTTGGTCGGGTCGAGCTGGCCGGCCAGCTCCTCCATCCGCGTGGTGTCCACCTTGATGCCGCGCGCGTACGCCTCGACCGCGCCGAACAGGTGCGTCCGCAGCCACGGCACATGGGCGAAGAGGCGCTGGTGCGCGGCCTCGCGCAGGGCCAGGTAGAGCCGGACCTCGTCCGTGGGCACGCTCAGGCCCTCGCCGAACTCGGCGACGTTCTGCGGCAGCAGCGCGGCCTTGCCGGCCGGGGCGAGCGGCAGGCCGACATCGGTCGAACCGACCACCTCGGCGGCGAGCGCGCCCAGCGCCTGGCCGATCTGGTTGCCGAACATCATGCCGCCCATCGAGCGCATGACGCCCATCAGCGGGCCCGCCATGGCCTGCATCTCCTCGGGCAGCACGCCGCCCATGGCGTTGCCGACCCGCTCGGCGACCGGGTCCACCAGGTCCTTCCAGACCGGCAGGGTGGCCTCGATCCACTCGGCCCGGCTCCACGCCACGGCCGTGTTGGCCCCCGAGGGGAACTCGGTGACCGAGTCGAGCCAGAGGTCGGCCAGCCGGATCGCCTCGGCCACGGCGGAGCGCTCGGTGGCGCTCACCGAGCGGTCCTTGCTCTTGCCCTCGGCGGGCTCGGCGACCACGGTCTGCCGGGCGATGTCCTTGGCCAGCTCCCAGTTCACCGGGCCGCCGTCGAAGGAGAGCATCTGCCCGAGCTGCTGGAACGCCGCGCCGAGGTCGTTCGGGTTCAGCCCGCCCAGCATCGCGCCGAACGGGTTGTCCGCGCCGCCGGCGCCGGGTGCGCCGGGACCGCCCATCCCGAACAGCGCGCCGAACGGGTTGGCACCGCCGAAGCCGAACGGCGTAGGGGCGCCGGGCTCGGGCTCCGAGCCCTTGCCCTCCTTGTCGCGCTTGGCCTTGCTGTCCTCGGGCTCCTCTGGCGGAACGCCGAATCCGAAGGGGAGGTCGTCGCTCACGGGGTCCTCGATCTGGTCGGCCGTCACGCGGGTGGAGTGGCGGGAGGTGTGCGTGCCCGGGGCGGTGGGCGGACGGTCGTCCGGTGACCCGACCCGCGCCGGGTGCACCGCAGGGCCCGCGCCTCGGGCAGGATGGTGCTTACGTGACACTCGTACGTACGCACTTAAGCTAACCGTGGAGGATGGCCGGTGAGTTCCCCGCCTTCGGACGTTCGCTCTGGGCAGACCGGAGAAGAGGACGTCCCTGCTACCGCGGGTTCGCCGTCTCCAGCCTACGGCGGCAAGCCGCTGACCGTGGCCGTGACCGGCGCCGCCGGGGTGCTCGGCGAGCGGGTCGCCGCGCGCCTGGTGGCCTCGCCCTCCGTACGGAGGGTGCTGGCGCTGGACGACCGGCGCGGTGACGTGCCCGGCGCCCAGTGGCGCGTCCTGGACGTCCGCGACCCGGCGGTGGCCGAACGGCTGGCCGGGGTCGACGTCGTGGTGCACCTCGCGATGGACCTCGGCATGGAGACCGACCCGCGCGCCAGGAGCGCCTACAACGTCAGGGGCGCGCAGACCGTGCTGACCGCCGCGGCGGCGGCCGGGGTGGGCCGGGTGGTGCTCTGCACCTCGGCGATGGTCTACGGCGCGCTCCCCGACAACGAGGTGCCGCTCGCCGAGGACGCCGAGCTCCGGGCCACCGAGGAGGCGTCGCTGGTCGGCGACCTGCTGGAGATCGAGCGGCTGGCCCACCGGGCCCCGCGCGCCCACCCGGGTCTGCAGGTCACCGTGCTGCGCCCGGCCGTGGTCGTCGGACCCGGTGTCGACACCGTGCTGACCAGGCACTTCGAGGCGCCCCGGCTGCTGGTGGTGGCCGGGTCCCGGCCGTGCTGGCAGTTCTGCCACGTGGACGACCTGGCCGCCGCGCTGGAGTACGCGGCGCTCGGCCTGGTCGAGGGCGAGCTGACGGTCGGCTGTGACGGCTGGCTGGAGCAGGAGGACGTCGAGGCGCTGTCCGGCATCCGCCGGATGGAGCTCCCGGCCGCGCTGGCCCTGGGCACGGCGGCCCGGCTGCACCGGCTCGGGCTGACCCCGGCGCCGGCCGGGGACCTCGCCTACACGATGTACCCGTGGGTGGTCTCCGGCAGCCGGCTGCACGAGGCGGGCTGGCGGCCGGCCTACAGCAACGAGCAGGTGCTGGGCGAGCTGCTGGAGCAGGTCTCGGGCAAGCACGCGGTGGCGGGGCGCCGGCTCGGCGGCAAGGAGGCGGCGACTAGCCTCGGCGCGGCGGGTGCGACGGTCGCGCTGGTCGGTACGGCGGCCCTGGTCCGCCGGGCCCGCAGACGACGGCGGATCTGAGCGGCTCGGCCCCCGGGCGCCCGGCCCGGCACCGGCAGGGGCACGGGCCCGATCCCGGGAAGCCGGCTCGCAGGGAATCCCGCATCGCGAAATCTCGAAATCGTGATGCGGAACCCTCTTGCTGCGAACCGCCCAGGATGAGGAATCATGGGGAGCATGTCCGAGAACCACGACCCCATCCGCCTGCTCGCCGTCCGCGAGACCCCGCTCTCCCTGGACGAGGTGTACGAGGCGGTCGGTGACGACGCGGCCGGCGGTACCACCGTCTTCGTCGGGACGGTGCGCGACCACGACGGCGGCAAGACGGTAGCCGCGCTGGAGTACAGCGCCCATCCGACGGTCGAGCGGGAGATGCGCCGGGTCGCCGAGAAGGTCTGTGCCGACTTCCCGGTCCGCGCGCTCGCGGCCGTCCACCGGATCGGCCGGCTGGAGATCACCGACAAGGCCGTGATCGTCGCGGTCTCCTGCGCCCACCGGGGCGAGGCGTTCGCCGCCGCCCGCCGGCTCATCGACGACCTCAAGCACGAGGTGCCGATCTGGAAGCACCAGATCTTCACCGACGGCGAGGAGGAGTGGGTCGGCGCCGGCTCCTGCTGACCCGGCCCACCCGTCCGGTGGTACGCCGGTCCGACGAATACTCCCAAGTGGTGAGTGAGATCCTCGTGCCGTAACCCGTATGGCGCCGCCACCGTTCTCTGTCCGGGCGGTTAATCTGCTCATAGACACGACGAGCTGGGAGTACCGACATGGCTGCGCTCGCCTGGTTGATCATTCCTGTCGCCGCCGCCCTGGTGGCCACCCTCTGGGCGGGCTGGGCGGCCCGCACGCCGCGGGCCACCGGCGACCCGGCCTCGCTGGCCGAGCACCAGCGCTTCCTGGCCGCGATGGAGCGGAGCACGGCCTCCGCCGCACCGTCCGGGGCGACCGGCGAGCGGGGCGGCCAGTAGCCCGGGCGGCGCGTCCGCACCGTCGTCCCGTACTGTCGAGCCATGCCACGCCGCTCTGCGACGATGCTCGCCGCCACCCTGACGCTGATAGCACTGCTCTGTGTGTCGGTGCTGATGAAGGTGCCCTACACCGAGATGAGCCCCGGCCCGACGTACAACACGCTCGGGGCGCAGGACAGCAGCGGTACCCCGGTCATCAGCATCTCCGGCCACCAGACCTACCCGACCACCGGGAACCTGAACATGACCACGGTGCGGGTGACGGGGGCGAAGTACGAGCCGAGTCTGGTCTCGGAGGTGGTCGGCTACCTGCGCGACGACGTCCTGGTCGTCCCGCACGACAACGTGTACCCGCCGGGGCAGACCGACCAGCAGGCCCAGCAGCAGAACGCCGAGGAGTTCGCCTCCTCCGAGGACAGCGCCAAGACCGCCGCGCTCACCGAGCTGGGCATCCCGATCGGCACCGAGGTGGTGGTCGGCTCGGTGGTGGCGGGCGGACCGTCCGAGGGCAAGCTGCACGCCGGCGACCAGATCGTGGCGGTGGACGGCACCCCGATCGGCAACCAGGCCCAGGTCGCCCAGCAGGTGACCAAGCACAAGCCCGGCGAGACCGTGGTCTTCACCGTCGTCCCGCACGGCAAGGACAGCCCGACCCCGGCGGCGGCGGACGAGGTCAAGGTGCCGGTCACCACCGCCAAGGCGGCCGACGGCACCGGCCGGACGATCGTCGGGATCGGTCCCGAGGTGACCCACACCTACCCGTTCAAGATCGACATCGGGCTGCAGGACGTCGGCGGCCCGAGCGCGGGCCTGATGTTCTCGCTCGGCATCGTCGACAAGCTCACGCCCACCGACCTCACCGGCGGGAAGTTCGTCGCCGGCACCGGCACGATCGACGACGACGGCAAGGTCGGCCCGATCGGCGGCATCGCGATGAAGCTGATCGCCGCCAGGGACAAGGGCGCCGAGTACTTCTTCACCCCGTCCGACAACTGCGCCGAAGCCTCGAAGAACACCCCGGGCGGCCTGCACCTGATCAAGGTGGACACGCTGGACGGCGCGCTCAAGGCTCTCGCCGAGGTCCGCGCGGGGCAGACGGCTGCGCTGCCGTCCTGCAACAGCAAGTAGCAGGGCACTGGGTTCACGCAGGCAACCGGGTAACCACAGCAGGGGCGCGGGGAACTGCGCGATCAACCGTGCACGGACGTTGTGCCTCGGTCGCGCAGTTCCCCGCGCCCCTGGGGGAGCAACTGGCTCGCTGCGACTACGCGAAGGTCGCGAGCAGTGCCTCGGTCAGGCCGGGGACCAGGTCGGGGCCGGTCAGCACCTCGCGGGCGATGTCCTTGGAGCGGAGCCGCAGGGCGGTCTCCTTCTTGCCGTCGCGCAGGACGGCGGCGGTGATCCGGACCTCCTCGCGGGCCGGGTGGTTGGCCACCCAGTCGGCGAGCTGGGCCTCGGTCGCGTTCTTCGGGCGGGTCTGCTCGGCGCCCGGCGGCAGCATCAGACGCTCGACCACCAGGGCGCAGCCGGCCACCCCGGCCGGCCAGGCGATGGTGCCGAGGAACTTGTCCAGCTCCATGCCCGCGGGCAGCTCGTCCTGCTCGACCGGGGTCAGGCCGGCCTCGGCGTCGGCCAGGCCGAGCTGCTTGGCGAGCTTGGGGTCGCTGCGGCGCAGCTGGGCGCTGTCGACCAGGGCGAACAGGCGGGCCGGGAGGTCCCAGCCGAGGGTGGAGGCGTATTCGTCGATCTCCAGGGCGGCCCGGGTGAGCGGGGTCGCGGCCGGGGGGAGGCCGTCGTCGGTGGCGGTGTTCGGTGCATCGGACATGTCCCAATCCTCACATGTACCGCCCGGCGCCGGTAACGCAAGGCGTCCGGGCCCGATGGACAGGCCCATGGCCGCGCGGAAGTCGCTCCAAACCGTGGGAACTCAGGTAAACACCGATTAAGTTGCACTGGGGACCGTCCCGACAACCACTAACGACACAGCAGAGGTGCCGCCTTGGTATTCCAGATGCCGGACCGACCAGGACCGGGGTTCCGGGCCAGAGTCGGCCCACCCTCGCGACGGACGCGAGCGCTCCTGCTGACGGTGGGTGTGCTCGCCGTACTGTTCCTGCTGTTCGTACTGTTCGCCGGGCTGTGGACGGACTGGCTCTGGTTCAAGTCCGTCCACTACTCCTCCGTCTTCACCTCCCAGCTGTGGACGAAGCTCAGCCTGTTCGCGGTGTTCGGTGTGCTGATGGCGGTCGTCGTCGGCTTCAACATCTGGCTGGCGCACCGGCTCCGCCCGCCGCTCTCCGCGATGTCGGTCGAGCAGCAGAGCCTGGACCGCTACCGGATGGGCGTCGCCCCCTACAAGCGGTGGCTGCTGATCGGCGTCTCGCTGGTGGTCGGCCTGATCGCCGGTGCGGCGGCGACCGGCCAGTGGCGGACGTGGATGCTCTGGACCAACCAGACCCCGTTCGACGTGAAGGACAGTCAGTTCCATCTGGACGTCTCCTTCTACGCGTTCTCGCTGCCCTGGTACGAGTTCCTGCTGGGCTTCGCGTTCAGCGCGGTGATCGTCTCGGTGCTGGCCTCGGTGCTGGTGCACTACCTGTACGGCGGGCTGCGCCTCCAGGGGCCCGGCCGCCGGGCGAGCGCGGGGGCGCAGGGACACCTGGCCGTCCTGCTCGGGGTGTTCGTGCTGCTCAAGGCCGTGGCGTACTGGCTGGACCGGTACGGGCTGGCGGTGAAGTCCGGCTCCTACAAGGGCGTGGACGGCTGGACGGGCCTGCGGTACGTGGACGCGAACGCCTTCCTGCCGGCCAAGACCATCCTGTTCTTCGTCGCGATCATCTGCGCGCTGCTCTTCTTCCTGACCCCCGTCCGCCGTACCTGGGCGCCGGCGCTGATCGGCTTCGGCCTGATGGCGCTGTCGGCGGTGCTGATCGGCGGGGTGTACCCGGCGATCGTGCAGCAGTTCCAGGTCAAGCCGAACGAGCAGGCCAAGGAGACGCCGTACATCCAGAAGAACATCGACGCGACCAGGCAGGCCTACGGCATCGCCGACAGCCAGAGCCTGCCGTACACGCCGAAGGACGCGACCACCCAGGACCTGCTGAAGCCGGACGCCCAGACCATCGCGGACATCCGGCTGCTGGACCCCAACGTGGTCTCGCCCGCCTTCCAGCAGATCGAGCAGCAGCGCTCGTACTACGCCTTTCCCAAGACGCTGAACGTCGACCGGTACGGCCCCACGGCCACCGCCCAGGACACCGTGATCGGCGTCCGTGAGCTGGACCTGAACGGCGTCCAGCAGCGGAACTGGATCAACGACCACTTCAAGTACACCCACGGCTACGGCGTCGTCGCGGCCAAGGGCAACCAGGTCAACGGCCAGGGCCAGCCGGTCTTCACCGAGTCCGGGCTGCCGGCCTCCGGCACGCTCGGGGACTACCAGCAGCGCGTCTACTACGGCGAGCAGAGCCCCGACTACTCGATCGTCGGCGGCACCAACCAGGAGATCGACTACACCACCGACGCCGGTGGCGACCAGACGTACCAGTACACCGGCGGCAGCGGCGTCTCGCTGGACAACCCGTTCACCCGGGCCGCGTACGCGGTGAAGTTCGCCGAGCCGCAGATCCTCTACTCGGGGGCGATCGCCAAGGGCGCCAAGGTGCTCTACGACCGCACGCCCAAGGAGCGGGTCGAGAAGGTCGCGCCCTGGCTCTCCATCGACGCCGACCCGTACCCGGTGGTGCAGGACGGCAAGCTGGTCTGGGTGCTGGACGGCTACACCACCTCGGACGGCTACCCCTTCTCCTCCAAGACCACCCTGGGTGACGCCACCAAGGATTCGCTGACCGGCCAGCGCGGCCAGACCCTCACCGCCGCCAACACCGTCAACTACATCCGGAACTCGGTGAAGGCGACGGTCGACGCCTACACCGGCGAGGTGACGCTCTACCAGTGGGACGACGCGGACCCGGTGCTGAAGACCTGGATGAAGGCCTTCCCCGGCACCGTCGAGCCGAAGAGCGCGATCCCGGCCACGCTGATGCCGCACCTGCGGTACCCGCAGGACCTGTTCAAGGTGCAGCGCGACCTGCTCGGCCAGTACCACATGACGGATGCCAACTCCTTCTTCAACGGCACCGACATCTGGCAGGTCCCGAACGACCCGACCACCAGTGGCGGCGAGGTCCAGCCGCCGTACTACCTGACGGTCCGGATGCCCGACGCGGCCGCCGCGAGCTTCTCGCTGACCACCTCGTTCGTGCCCAGCAAGCGGGACAACCTGGCCGCCTTCATGGCCGTCAGCGCCGACCCGGGGCCCGACTACGGCAGGATCCGGATCCTCAAGGTGCCGGGGGACACCGGCACGCTGGGGCCGAACCTGGCCCAGGCCAAGTTCAACTCGGACCCGGACGTCGCCCGCCAGCTCAACATCCTGAAGAACGGCGGCGACTCCGACGTCGAGTACGGCAACCTGCTGACCCTCCCGGTCGGCGGCGGCCTGCTCAACGTCGAGCCGGTGTACGTGCGCGGACGGACCGCCAAGTACCCGGTGCTGCAGAAGGTGCTGGCGGTGTACGGCAAGGACAACGTGGCCTTCGAGAACACCTTGCAGGACGCGCTGGCCAAGGTGTTCGGCGCCGCGACCGGTGCGGCACCCAGCACGCCGACGGCACCAACCACGCCCACCACTCCCACCACCCCCACCACGCCGACCACGCCCAGCCCGGTCAGCCCCACGGTGCAGAAGGCGCTGCAGGACGCGCAGAAGGCGTTCACCGACGGTCAGACCGCTCTGAAGAACGGCGACTGGACGGCGTACGGCACCGCCCAGAAGGCGCTCCAGGACGCACTGAACGCGGCCGCCGCCGCCCAGTCGCCCACCGGTGCGAGCGGCGCCCTGGCGACCCCCGCGCCCTCCAGCAGTCCCTGAAAGGGTTCCGGGCCCGTCCCTGAGCTGCAGTAACGATTCCTGCTCCACCCCGCGACCGTGCTATGGTTCAGTCACAACGACGCGGGGTGGAGCAGCTCGGTAGCTCGCTGGGCTCATAACCCAGAGGTCGCAGGTTCAAATCCTGTCCCCGCTACTCTGATACCGAAGGCCTGGAGATCACTCTCCGGGCCTTCGGTGTTGTCGGGGGCCGGTGGCGGCCGGACCGGGAGGGGACGGCTCCGGTACTATCGACCGTCGCCAACGATGTCGACACCATCACCCTCGCAAGCGGTCCGCGCGTTGGGGTTTGTGAGGCCCGAGTGTCGGGAAGTCGACAAAGCGCTGAAGCAATCTCGCCGGGCTTCGGCCCGCCCCGCCGAAATCGGTCGGGCAGGTGTACGCGGGTTGCGGGTGATGCGACGATGGACCACATGGGGGACGACGTACGGCCGTTGACGGGCCGTCCACTCCAACGCGCCCCTGAGGGTCCCTCCGGCCGAAGGCTGGGGGAGGATGCCGCGGCACTCTGGGGGGAGCGGGAGTCGGCATGAAGCTGATCGGTAGGAACGAACCGGGAGTCAGGCCCACGCCGACCGAGGGCGGGCCCGCTCAGCCGCAGTCACCGGCCCAGGCTCCGTCGCGCCCGCTCACCGAGGCCGACACCGAGACGTGGGCACAGAGCCCCGAGGACACCCAGGGGGCCCTGCCGGCCCAGCGCACCAGCGGCCTGACCGTCCCCCGGGGCACCATGGCACCCGGGTACGGTCCGGACAGCCTGGTCCGGGTCTCCGCGCAGCACTTCGCCGCCGCCGTCGGCCCGTACACCTCCGCCCGCCCGCCGGCCGCCGAGCCCGAGCACCCCGACGACGACGGCCTCGACAGCTTCGAGACCGCGCTCGCCGCCCGCGAGCAGGCCGCCCTGGAGTCCCGCCACCGCGACGCCGCGGACGACGGGGACCCGGGGGCGGCGAGCCAGTTGGGCGCGCTGCTACTGCGCCGCGGCGACCTGGAGGATGCCGAACCGTATCTGCGCCTGGCCGCGGCCGCCGGGCTGCGCGCCGCCGCCAACAACCTCGGCGTCCTGCTGCACCAGCGCGGCCACCGGGCCGAGGCGGCGCAGTGGTGGCGGCAGGCGGCCGTCGCGGGGAGCGCGCCCGCCGCGCACGCCCTCGGGCTGCAACTGCGGGACCAGGGCGAGGAGGAGGCGGCCGAGTACTGGCTGCACTTCGCGGCCGACCACGGGCACCCGCTGGGGGCGTACGCGCTGGGCGACCTGATGGAGCACCGGCGCGACGTCCGCGCCGAGCGCTGGTTCAAGGTCGCCGCCGACGCGGGCCACCGCGAGGCCGGGTACCGGCTGGCCCGGATGCGGGAGGCGGCGGGGGACAAGGACACCGCCGAGACCTGGTACCGCACCGCCGCCGCGCGCAGCCACCCGCGCGCGGCGCTGCGGCTCGGTGTGCTGCTGGAGGAGCGCGGCGACCTGGACGAGGCGGCCCGCTGGTACCGGCAGTCCGCCCAGAACGGCGAGGCCCGGGCGGCCTGCGCGCTGGGCTTCCTGCTCCGCGACGCCGGGGACCCGGTGGCCGCCGCCGAGTGGTGGCAGGAGGCCGCCGAGGCGGGCGACGGCAACGCCGCCAACGCGCTCGGCGCGCTGCACGCGGGCCGGGGCGAGGCCGCCGAGGCCGAGCACTGGTACCGCGCCGCGCTGGACGCGGGCGACCACAACGGCGCCTTCAACCTCGGGCTGCTCTGCGCGGGCGCGGGCCGCGAGGCACAGGCCGAGCAGTGGTACCGCCGCGCCGCGTACGCCGGGCACCGGGAGGCCTGCAACGCGCTGGCCGTGGTGCTGCTGCAGCGCGGCGACGAGTCCGGGGCCGAGCCCTGGTTCTCCAAGGCCGCCGAGGCAGGCAGCGTGGACGGCGCCTTCAACCTGGGTGTCCTGCACGCCGGGCGCGGGGAGCAGCAGCAAGCGCACGAGTGGTACGCGCGCGCCGCCGCCGAGGGGCACGGCGAGGCCGCGCTCCAGCTGGCGGTCGCCCAGGAACAGCGGGGGCACCTGAACGCCGCCCTCGACCGCTACCGCCAGGCGGCGGCGGGCGGGTCGGCGGAGGGCTCGTTCCGGCTGGCCTCACTGCTGGACCGGCGCGGTGACGCCGACCCGGAGGCCGAGCACTGGTACGCGGTCGCCGCCGACGCGGGGCACCGCCGGGCGCAGGTGCGGATGGGCGTCCGGGCGGCCGAGCGCGGCGCACTGGAGATCGCGGAGAGCTGGTACCGCCGGGCGGCGGAGGCCGGGAGCCGCAGTGCGGCGTTCAACCTCGGGCTGCTGCTGGCGCGGCAGGACAGCGAGGCGGAGGCGATGCTCTGGTACACCAGGGCGGCCGACGCGGGGCACGGGCGGGCGGCCCTGCGGCTGGCGCTCCTGGCGCTGCGGCGGGGCGAACCGGTGCAGGCCGAGAACTGGTGCCGCCGGGCGGCCGACTACGGGCCGGCCGAGGTCGCGGAGCGGGCTTCGCGCCTGCTCGGTGCGTTGCACGCGGAGCTCAGCGCCTGACCGTTTGCACGCTGAAGAACCACAGCAGGGGCGTGGGGAACTGCGCGCGCAACCGGGCACCTTCGTCGTGCCCTGGTCGCGCAGTTCCCCGCGCCCCTGAGAGAACGCCGTAGGCGCTCAGCGGCAGTTGGGGCAGAGGCCTCGGTAGGTGATCTCGGCGCCGGAGATGACAAAGCCGAATCGCTCGTTGGCCGGGAGGGCGGCGACCGGGTCACCCTGGGGGTGGACGTCGCGGATCGCGCCGCAGCCCGAGCAGATCAGGTGCTGGTGCGCGTGGTGGGCGTTGGGGTCGTACCGCTTCGCGCGGCCGTCGGTGCTGACTTCCAGCACCTCACCGAGCGTGACCATCTCGCCCAGGGTGTTGTACACCGTGGCGCGGCTGATCTCGGGCAGCCGGTCCACCGCCCGGGCATGTACCTCGTCCGCCGTGAGGTGGACATGTTCGCCGTCGAGGACCTCGGCAACGACTCGTCGCTGAGAGGTCAGTCGCCAGCCGCGTCCGCGCAGTCGATCCAGCAGGTCACTCATAGCAACAGAGTAGCAAGTTCTTAACTTGTTGCCAGTGTTGACTTAGACAAAGTCCAAGCTAGGATCGAGACCAACGAGATGGCACGGAACGACCGGATATCGCGGAAGGTGCTCCCCAGATGACTGCCCAGGACGAGCTGCGGCCCACGCTCACCACGGAGGCCGGCGCCCCTGTCGCCGACAACCAGAACACCGAGACCGCGGGCATCGGAGGCCCGGCGCTGATCCAGGACCAGCTGCTCTTCGAGAAGCTGGCCCACTTCAACCGCGAGCGCATCCCGGAGCGTGTCGTGCACGCCCGCGGCGCCGGTGCGTACGGCACCTTCACGGTGACCGCCGACGTGACCCCGTACACCCGGGCCACGTTCCTCGGCGAGATCGGCAAGCAGACCGAGACCTTCCTCCGCTTCTCCACCGTGGCGGGCAACCTCGGCTCGGCCGACGCCGTCCGCGACCCGCGCGGCTTCGCGCTGAAGTTCTACACCGAGGACGGCAACTACGACCTCGTCGGGAACAACACCCCGGTGTTCTTCATCAAGGACGCCATCAAGTTCCCGGACTTCATCCACACCCAGAAGCGCGACCCGTACACCGGCTCGCAGGAGGCGGACAACGTCTGGGACTTCTGGGGCCTCTCGCCCGAGTCGACCCACCAGGTGACCTGGCTGTTCGGCGACCGCGGCATCCCGGCCACCCTGCGCCACACCAACGGCTACGGCTCGCACACGTACCAGTGGCAGAACGAGGCCGGCGAGTACTTCTGGGTGAAGTACCACTTCAAGACCGACCAGGGCATCAAGAACCTGACCTCGGAAGAGGCGGCCGTGCTGGCCGGCACCGACCCCGACTCGCACCAGCGCGACCTGCGCGAGTCGATCGAGCGCGGCGACTTCCCGAGCTGGACGGTGCAGGTGCAGATCATGCCCGCCGCCGACGCCGCGACGTACCGCTTCAACCCGTTCGACCTGACCAAGGTCTGGCCGCACGCGGACTACCCGCCGATCGAGATCGGCAAGCTGGAGCTCAACCGCAACCCGGAGAACGTCTTCGCCGAGGTCGAGCAGTCGATCTTCTCGCCGTCGCACTTCGTGCCCGGCATCGGCCCGTCCCCCGACAAGATGCTCCAGGGCCGGCTCTTCGCCTACGCGGACGCCCACCGCTACCGCGTCGGCATCAACGCCGACCACCTGCCGGTGAACCGCCCGCACGCCACCGAGGCGCGCACCAACAGCCGCGACGGCTACCTCTACGACGGCCGCCACGGCAAGGCGAAGAACTACGAGCCGAACAGCTTCGGCGGCCCGGTGCAGACCAGCCGCCCGCTCTGGTCGTCCGTCCCGGTGACCGGCGCGACCGGCACCCACGAGGCGCCCTCGCACAGCGAGGACAGCGACTTCGTGCAGGCCGGCAACCTGTACCGGCTCTACTCGGAGGACGAGAAGGCCCGCCTGATCGCCAACCTGGCCGGCTTCATCGCCAAGGTCTCCGCCGACCGCGACGACATCGTCGAGCGCGCGATCGACAACTTCCGCCAGGCCGACGCCGACTACGGTCAGCGCCTGGAGGCGGCGGTCCGGGAGCTGCGCAAGCAGCAGTAGCCGCACCCCCACAAGCCGCGGGCCCCGAGACCAGATGACTGGCCCCGGGGCCCGCACCCATGCGCTCTTGCGCCCATGCTCAGCCATGGACAGGGGCGCGGGGAACTGTGCGAAAGCGGGAGGGTACAGGTTGTTGCCTCCCGATCTCGCGCAGTTCCCCGCGCCCCTGGACAGTGCAGCTGGCTGACGTGCTAAACGGTGAGCCGGCGGAGGGCCTCGTCGTGCAGCAGGCCGTTGGAGGCCAGCGCGTCGGCGCCGCCCGGCCCGGCGATCCCGTCGAGGCCGGTGAAGCGTCCGCCGGCCTCCTGGACGATGACGCAGGGCGCCGCCATGTCCCACAGGCTCAGCTCCGGCTCGGCGGCGATGTCCACCGCGCCCTCGGCGACCATCATGTACGACCAGAAGTCCCCGAACGCGCGGGTCCGCCAGCAGGAGCGGGAGAGGTCCAGGAAGGCGTCGAGGCGCCCGCGGTCCTCCCAGCCGGTGAGCGAGGAGTACGAGAGCGAGGCGTCCGCCAGCCCGGAGACCTGGGAGACCGAGATCCGGCTCGCCTTGGCCAGGCTGCGGCCCGCGTACGCGCCCAGGTCCTTCGCCGCCCACCAGCGGCGTTGCAGCGCGGGGGCCGAGACGATACCGACCACCGGCTCCTCGGTGCCGTCCGGACGGACCTCCAGCAGGGCGATCAGGGTGGCCCAGACCGGCACGCCGCGCACGTAGTTCTTGGTGCCGTCGATCGGGTCGATCACCCAGCGGCGCGGCCCGGTGCCCTGGAGCCCGAACTCCTCGCCCATCACGGCGTCGCGCGGCCGGGCCCGCTGCAGCACGCTGCGGACCAACTCCTCGGCGGCCTTGTCGGCGTCGCTCACCGGGGTCAGGTCGGGCTTGGTCTCGATCTTGAGGTCCAGCGCCTTGAAGCGCTCCATGGTGATCGAGTCGGCCGAGTCGGCGAGGACATGGGCGAGTCGGAGATCGTCGTGGTAGTCGGCCATGTCCGAAACCCTAGCGAGCCGCCCCCGTTCCCGACAGCGGGGCTCGCAGGGCGGACGGCTCAGTGGCCGGAGCCGCTGATCTGGAGGCCGACCACGCCGGCGATGACCAGGCTGATCGAGACCAGCTTGAGGACGGAGGTCGACTCGTTCATCCAGACCATCCCGTAGATCGCGGTGCCGGCGGCACCGATGCCCGTCCAGACCGCGTACGCGCTGCCGACCGGGAGGGTCCGCAGCGAGAGGGTGAGCAGGCCGAAGCTGCCCAGGGCGAAGCAGGCGAAGCCGACCGTCGGCCAGAGCCTGGTGAAGCCGTGGCTCAGCTTGAGGTTGATCGCGAAACCCGTCTCCAGCAGACCGGCGAGGATCACCATGGCCCATGCCATCGGGCTGACTCCCTGTCCGCTCGGAAGGCCGGACCAAGTGGTCCGACCTTCCTATGATCACCAGATCGAGGCGATCCAACACGTCTGACAGGCCGAAAGCCGGTCGAATGCGGGCCGAAAGGCTGGGTCAGTCCCCCTCGCGGGCTTCCTTCGAGGAGAGCAGCCGGCGCAGTGAGTACAGCCGCGCCTGCTCGGCATGGCCGTCGGCGACCCAGGCGTCGAGCGCGCAGTCCTGCTCGTCGTGGCTGCACGCGCGCGGGCAGTCGACCGTGCCCGGCTCCAGGTCGGGGAAGGCGTGGATGACCCGGGACGGCTCGATGTGCGAGAGGCCGAAGGAGCGGAAGCCCGGCGTGTCGATCACCCAGCCCGGGTCGAGCGCCTTCTTCGAGCCGGGCTTCACGCCCGGAGGAGGCGGCAGCCGCAGGGCCAGCGCCGAGACGGTGGTGTGCCGCCCGCGTCCGGTCACCGCGTTGACGATGCCGGTCGAGCGCTGGTGCAGCGGCACCAGCGCGTTGACCAGGGTGGTCTTCCCGACACCGGAGTGCCCGATGAAGACGGTGGCCTGCCCGCGCAGGTGCTCCCGGACAGCCTCCGCGCCCTCGGTCTCCAGGTCGTCCCGCCGGGTCACCACGTACTTGATGCCCAGCGGCGCGTACGCCTCCAGCAGCGGCTCCGCCGAGGCGAGGTCGGACTTGGTGAGCACCAGCAGCGGCTCCATGCCCGCGTCGTACGCCGCGACCAGGCAGCGGTCGATCAGCCGGGGCCGGGGCTCCGGGTCGGCCAGCGCCGTGACGATGGCCAGCTGCTGGGCGTTGGCGACGACGATCCGCTCGAACGGATCGTCGTCGTCCGCCGTGCGGCGCAGGACGGAGGTGCGCTCCTCGACCCGGACGATCCGGGCCAGGGTGTCCGGCTCGCCGGAGAGGTCGCCGACCACGTTGACGATGTCGCCGACCACCACGCCCTTGCGGCCCAGCTCGCGGGACTTCATCGCCATGACTTCGCGTTCGCTCTTCGTCCCCGCGTCGACCAGGCAGGTCAGCCGGCCCCGGTCCACGGTGAGGATCATCGCGTCGGCGGCGTCCTCGTGCTTGGGCCGGATCCGCGTCCGGGGCCGGGAACCCTTGCGTCCCGGGCGGTTGCGGATGTCGTCCTCGTCGGCGTCCTTGCCGTAACGGCGCATGTGCTTCTAACTCCCCGTCAGCTACTGGCCGGGGACAGGAGATCGGCCCACATCTGCGGGAAGTCGGGCAGGGTCTTGGCGGTGGTGGCCACGTTCTCCACCTGGACGCCCTCGACCGCCAGGCCGATCACGGCGGCGGCGGTGGCCAGGCGGTGGTCCTCGTAGGTGTGGAAGACGCCGCCGTGCAGCCGGCGCGGGCGGATCCGCAGGCCGTCCTCGGTCTCGGTGACGTCGCCGCCGAGGTCGTTGATCTCCTTGGCGAGGGCGGCGAGGCGGTCGGTCTCGTGCAGGCGCAGGTGGGAGATGCCGTACAGGTGCGACTCGGTGTCGGCCAGCGCGGCGACGGCGGCGATCACCGGGGTCAGCTCGCCCACGTCGTGCAGGTCGGCCTCGATGCCCTTGATCCTGCCCGTGCCGGTGAACTCCAGGCCCTCGTCGGTGAAGCGGCAGGAGCCGCCCATCGCGGTGTAGATCTCGCGCAGCTGGTCGCCCGGCTGGTACGTGTGCTTGGGCCAGTCGCGGACGGTGACCTTGCCGCCGGTCACCAGCGCGGCGGCGAAGAACGGCGCGGCGTTGGAGAGGTCCGGCTCGACCACGACGTCCCGGCCGATCAGCGCGCCCGGGGTGACCCGCCAGACGTCCTTCTCGCCGCCGTCCTCGGGCGCGTCCACCTGGGCACCGGCCTTGCGGACCATGTCGACGGTCATCCGGATGTGCGGAAGGGAGGGGACGGTGCCGCCGGTGTTCCGGATCTCGACGCCGTTGTTGTAGCGGGCACCGGAGAGCAGCAGCGCGCTGATGAACTGGGAGGAGGACGAGGCGTCCAGCTCGACCGGGCCGCCGTCCAGCGAGCCCGCGCCGTGCACGGTGAGCGGGAAGCCGCCCCGGCCGCCGTCGTCGATCCGGGCGCCGAGCGCGCGCAGGGCGTTGATCACGCCGTGCTGCGGACGCTCGTACGAGCGGGGGTCGCCGTCGAAGTGCACCGGGCCGTCGGCCAGCACGGCGAGCGGCGGGAGGAAGCGCATGACGGTACCGGCGTTGCCCACGTCCACCTGCGCCGGGCCGTGCAGGCGGCCGGCCGGGATGACCCGCCAGGCCTCGCCGCCGCCGGTGCCGCCGGTCGCGGTGTTGACGGTCTCCTCGATGCCGACGCCGAGGGCGCGCAGGCCGTCCGCCATCAGCTGGGAGTCGCGGCTGCGCAGCGGGTGGCGGACCCAGCCGGGGCCGTCGGCGAGCGCCGCCAGCACCAGGGCGCGGTTGGTCGCCGACTTGGAGCCGGGGATGGTGACGGTCGCGTCGACAGCGGCGGTCGCGACGGGGGCGGGCCACAGGGCTTCGGTCATGGCTTCAGTCTAGGGGCCCGGGAAACCGGGGCCCGGCTGCGGTCCGCAGGGTGGGCGGGCCCGCGCGGGCGGCCGTCCGCCCGGGCGGCGCGGATCAGGCGAGCAGCCAGCTGCCGCCCGCCAGCAGGCAGGCCAGCGCGATCACCAGGAAGAGGGTGACCCAGAGCACCGCGCCGACACCGGTCAGCCGGGCCAGCTGGTCGGCGTCGGAGTCGCGGGCGCCGCCCTGGCGGCGCTTGGCCTGGAGCTCGACCACCGGCCGGACGCCGGCCAGCAGCAGGAACCACGCCCCCAGGTAGGCGAAGGCGGCCTGCAGCTGGCTCCCGCCGTACCAGGAGATCAGCAGGAAGGCGGCACCGGTGAGCACCACCGAGAGCACCCCGAAGGCGTTCCGGATCATGATCAGCATTGCGGCCAGCAGGGCGATCGAGATCCACAGCAGCGCGGTGATCCGGTGCGCGGAGAGCAGTGCGGCCCCGCCGAGGCCGAGCAGCGGCGGGGCGGTGTACCCGGCGGCGGCCGTGAGCACCATCCCCAGGCCGGTCGGCTTGCCGGAGGAGATGGTCAGCCCGGAGGTGTCCGAGTGCAGCCGGATGCCGTCGAGGCGGCGGCGCGTCAGCAGCGCGACCAGGCCGTGGCCGCCCTCGTGCGCGATGGTCACCACGTTCCGGCTGAGCCGCCAGACCGGGTGCGGCAGGATCGCCAGCAGTGCCAGACCGGCGGCGCCCAGCACGAGCCAGCGCGGCGGGTCGGGCTGGGTGCCGATCACCCGTTGCCATACGTCCGCGACGTTCATGCCCTGCCTCCCGTGGTCGTGCCGAGTCGGCAGCCTCCCATGCCAGGACGGTCCGGTGGTACCGCCCGGTTCTCCCGGCCCCGCCGGCCCGCCGGCCGAGACGCCCGGCGGGGGAGCGGCGGTCCGTGGCAAGCTGGCCGTATGTGCGGTCGATTCGCCTCCAGTACCAAGCCCGAGGACCTGGTCGAGATCTTCGGCGTCGAGCAGTGGGACCCGGCCGAGACCATCGCCCCGAGCTGGAACGTCGCGCCCACCAACTCCGCGTACGCCGTCCTGGAGCGGGTCCCGAAGGGGCGGCCCGATCCGGTCCGCCAGCTGCGGGTGCTGCGCTGGGGCCTGGTGCCGGCCTGGTCGAAGTCGCCGGAGAGCGCGGTGAAGATGATCAACGCCCGGGCCGAGACCGTGCACGAGAAGCCGTCCTACCGGCAGGCCTTCGCGTCCCGCCGCTGCCTGCTGCCGATCGACGGCTACTACGAGTGGAAGACCACGGCCGTCCCCGGCCGGGCCAAGCCGCACAAGCAGCCGTACTTCGTCAGCCGTACCGACGGCGGGCCGCTGGTACTGGCCGGGCTGTACGAGTTCTGGCGCGACCGGACCCGCCCCGCCGACGACGCTCTGGCCTGGCTGGTCACCTGCACCATCGTGACCACCGAGGCCGAACCGGCGCTGGCCCCCATCCACGAGCGGATGCCGCTCTTCCTCGACGCCGGGGTGTACGACGCCTGGCTCGACCCGGCCCGCACCGAACCGGACGAACTGCGCTCGCTGCTGGTGCCGCCCGCGCCCGGCGCGCTGCAGGCCGTCCCGGTGGGGGCGGGGGTCGGCAGCATCCGCAACAACGGCCCCGAACTGCTCCGCCCGCTCGACGAGACGGCGGTCGCCTTCGGCGGCGGTGGCAGCGGCGCGACCCTGTTCTGACCTCTTTCTTTCCTTCCGGTTCTTTCCTTCCGGCCTTTCCGGTCCGGCTCTTCCGACCCCTTCCGACCCCCCTTCCGGCGCGGACCCTCCGCCGAACCGACCTCCCGATCCCTGGAGCACGTGTGCAGACCCTGGTGGCCACCCCCGTCGGCGAGGCCCGGATCACCCGCTACCCGGCGGCCGGCACCGCGCGGGCGCTGCTCGCGCTCGGCCACGGCGCGGGCGGTGGCGTGGAGGCGCCCGACCTCCAGGCGCTGGCCGCCGCGCTGCCCGCGCGGGGGATCGCCGTCGCGCTGGTGGAGCAGCCCTGGCGGGTCGCGGGCCGCAAGGTCGCCCCGGCGCCGAAGACCCTGGACCAGGGATGGCTGCCGGTCCTCGCCGAACTGGCCGGGGACGGGCTGCCGCTGGTGGCCGGCGGCCGCAGCGCCGGTGCCCGGGTGGCCTGCCGGACGGCGGAGGCGGTCGGCGCCGTCGGGGTGGTGGCACTGGCCTTCCCGCTGCACCCGCCGGGCCGGCCCGAGCGCAGCCGGGCCGACGAGCTGACGAAGTCGGGACGACCCACCCTGGTGATCCAGGGCGACCGGGACACCTTCGGCGCCCCCGGGGAGTTCCCCGAACTCCCGGACGGCCACCGGCTGGTGGCCGTCCCGTACGCCGGCCACGGCTTCGCGGTGCCCAAGCGGGCGCCGTTCGGCGCGGACGAGGCGATGGAGCTGATCACCCGGGCGGTGGGCGACTGGATCGCCGGCCTGGGCTGATCCCGCCCGTGCGGGGCCGGGCGTACCGCCCGTGCGCGCCACGGGTGATCCCGGTGCGAAGAGCCGGGAATGGTTCGCGGGACACCCGGGTTAACACCACCGTCAGCAGGTGTCACGGTGGAAAGGCAGGGCCGATGGGTTCGATCGCGTGCCGCGAGCGGCCGGACGAGCGCGAGGCGGCCGCCGCCGCCCTGCCGGTCTGGTCGGACTGGCTTGTCGCGGGCGAGAAGCCCGTGAGCCCGATATCCTCGCTCTCGGGTGGGCCCGCCGTGGGCTTTGCCCGCAATGCCGAGGAGGTGGGTCCGGTCGTCGGGACCGAGGACGAGGCCGAGCCGGGCGAGGTCCAGCCGGTGAGTGAAGTACTCACGGGCGAGGAGCTGGCCGAGGCGATCGGCGAGGACACCTTCCGCGTGTCGGAGCAGGAGACGGAGGAGGCCCGGCGGGAGCGCTTCGAGCGCGACGCCCTGGGGTTCCTCGACCCGATGTACTCCGCCGCACTGCGGATGACCCGCAACCCGGCCGATGCGGAGGACCTGCTCCAGGAGGCGTTCGCCAAGGCGTACGCGTCCTTCCACCAGTTCCGCGAGGGCACCAACCTCAAGGCGTGGCTGTACCGCATCCTCACCAACACCTTCATCAACTCGTACCGCAAGAAGCAGCGGGAGCCCCAGCGCACCGCCGCCGAGGAGATCGAGGACTGGCAGCTGGCCCGGGCCGAGTCGCACATGTCGACCGGTCTGCGCTCGGCCGAGACCCAGGCGCTCGACCACCTGCCGGACAGTGACGTGAAGGACGCCCTCCAGGCGATTCCGGAGGAATTCCGGATCGCGGTCTATCTCGCGGACGTCGAGGGCTTTGCGTACAAGGAGATCGCGGACATCATGGGTACACCCATCGGTACGGTGATGTCCCGGCTGCACCGTGGCCGCCGCCAACTGCGCGGCATGCTGGAGGACTACGCCCGCGAGCGCGGGCTCGTCCCGGTGGGCGGCGGGGCAGGGCAGGAATCGAAGGGCACGGGGTCATGAGCTGCGGCGATCCGCACGACACCGAGTGTGGCGAGGTACTCGACCACCTCTACGAATTCCTCGACAACGAGATGGCCGAGGGCGACTGCGCCAAGCTGCGGGTGCACTTCGAGGAGTGCTCCCCGTGCCTGGAGAAGTACGGCCTCGAACAGGCCATCAAGGCGCTCATCAAGCGCTCCTGCTGTGACGACGCCCCGGCCGACCTGCGCGGGAAGGTCCTCGCGCGGATCGACAGCATCCGCTCACGGCAGCGCTCGGGCGAGCCGCTGGTGGTCACCGAGGTGACGGCCGCCGAGTAGCGGTCCGCCGGCGCTGCCGCCTTCCGCGCCGGTGCTCCTCCCCTCCCTGCCCGCCGGTCCTCGCTCACGACACCGGCGCGCGCTCCGACGGGCCGTAACCTCACTCTTTCGGGTGAGCTGACACGGAGTCGGCCAGGCCAATCCGCGATGAGGCGCCCAGCGCCCCGGGCGGAGCCCTATCCTCCTGACGGGCCCTCAAGCCGGGGTGCCCTCGGGGCAGTGGGGTCGTGGCGGGGAGGCGGAGATCGCCGACGAGAGCGAGGGCGCGGCGCTGTCGGGCGCGGCGGTGCGGTATGTCACCGCCGTGCTGCTGGCCGCCGCCGCCTGTCTGCTGGCGCCCGCGCTGCCCCTGCTCTCCGGTCGGGCCGGCCCGCCGGTCGACTGGCCGCGGGTGGCCCTGCTCGCCTTCCTGCACGCCTGCTGGGACGCGCTCGCGCAGGGCCTGCCCACCCCGTGCTTCCGGCTCGTCCGCCGGCTGCTGCGCCGCGAGGCCGCGGCCGGTGAACCCGCGTCGGCCACCGGCTCCGCCTTCTTCCCGGTGCTGTTCGCCGGGGTCCTGATGCTCCCGCCCGCCGCGGCCGCCCTGGTCGCGCTGCCCGCCGCGCTCTCCGGGGGCGGGCCGCCGCACGGCCTGCTGCGGCGGTCCTGGAACGCCGCCCAGCTCGCCCTGGCCGCCTTCGGCGCGGGCGCCGCCTTCCGCCTGCTCAGCGGACCACAGCTGCTGCTCGGTTCGCGGTTCCCCGGCGCGGTGCTGCCCGCGCTCGCGGCCGTCGCGGTGTTCTGCCTGGTCAACGGCGCCCTGGTGGCCGGGATGCGACGCCTCGCCGAGCCCGGCGGCCGGGCCGAGGGCCGGTACGTCTTCCGGCTCGGCCGGGTGCTCCCGGTGCTGGTGCACGGTGCCGGCGGGCTGATGCTGGCGGTGCTCTGGCAGGGCCCGTACGGCGCGTTCGCGGCGGTGCTGGCGCTGCTGCCGCTGTCGATCTCCGCCTGGGTCTTCGCCGAGGGCCGCCGCGAGCGGACGGCCCATCAGGCCGCCGTCCAGGCACTGGTGCAGGCGGTCGAGATCAAGGACGCGTACACCAGGGGCCACAGCGAGCGGGTCGGCCGGGCGGCGGTGCTGATCGCCCGCCAGCTCGGGATGGCCGAGGAGCGGCTGCGCACCCTGCACTTCGCCGGCACCCTGCACGACGTGGGCAAACTCGGCGTCGCCACCGAACTGCTGCGCCGCAACGGCCCGCTCACCGAGGCCGAACGGCGGGCCGTCGAGGTGCACCCGGTCTTCGGGCACGAGCTGGTCCGCGACATCGCCTTCCTCGGCGAGGCCCGCGCCGGGATCCTGCACCACCACGAACGGCTGGACGGGCGCGGCTACCCCGGCGGCCTGGCCGGGGACGGCATCCCGGAGTTCGCCCGGATCATCTCCGTCGCGGACGCCTTCGACTCGATGACCTCCACCCGCTCCTACCGGCGCGGCCGGCCCGTACCGGAGGCCGTCGCCGAGCTGGAGCGCTGCGCCGGGAGCCAGTTCGACCCGGCGATGGTCTGCGCCCTGGTCGCCGCCGTCGCCGAGCACGGCTGGCAGCCCGCACTGCCGCCGTCCGGCGACAGCGCGGTGCCGGACATCCCGCTCGGCGTCCCCGAGCCGGCCCGTCGGCTGCCCGCCCAGGGCCGCTCGGTGCCCTCCAGCGGGCCGTCGTGATCCCGCTCCGGGCGGTGCAGCTGGCCGCCGCCGCGCTGCTGCTGGCGGCGTTCACCCGATCGGCGCTGACCGGCCTTTCCGACCCGGGCGTGGCGCTGGTCTTCGTCGCGGTGATCGCGGTCGGCGAGCGCGTCCGGGTGACCCTGCCGGGCGACCGCGAACAGGCCCCGATCGGCGCCGCCGTGGCCCTGGCGTACGCGCTGCTCGGACCGCTGCGCGGGCTGCCGAGCGCGCACGGCGTCCTGCAGGCCGTCGCGGTCGCCGGGGCGGGCACCCTCGCCGGGATGGTCCGGCTGCCACCCGGCCGCCCCGGGCCCGCCGCCCTCGACGCCGCCGCCCGGCGGCTGCTCACCGTCGGCTTCGCCGCCACCCTCTTCCAGCCGCTCTACAACAGCGGCGCCCTGGACCGGGTGCCGCTCTCCGGCCCGGCGTACGGGGGCTTCCTGACCGGTGTCGCGGCGCTCACGGCGCTCTGCGACGCGACCCTGGCCGCCGTACTGCACCGGGGGAGGACCGGGCAGCGGTTCACCACCGCGCTGGAGGACGAACTGCACGCGCTGCTCGGCATCGGCTCGGCGATCATCGCCACCGGCATGCTGATCAGCCTGCTGGCGGGCGAGGTCGGGCTCTGGGCGCTGCCGCTGTTCTGCACCCCGCTGCTGCTGGCACAGGCCTCCTTCCGCCGGGCCGCCGCCGTCCGGGCCACCACCGGGCAGACCATCGAGACGCTGGCCAGGGCCACCGAGATCGCCGGGTACACCCCCGTGGGCCACGCGCGCCGGGTCGCGGACACGGCGTGCGCGCTCGGCCGCGAGCTGGGCCTGGGCACCCGTGAGCTCGCCCTGTTGGAGTACGCCGCACTCATGCACGACATCGGCCAGCTCTCGCTGGTCGAACCCGTCCCCGGCGGGGCCACGGCGCTGCTCCCGCAGCCGGAGCAGCAGCGGATCGCCCGGCTGGGCAGCGAGGTGATCCGCCGGACCGGCGTGCCGCGCCAGGTCTCCCAGCAGGTCGCCCGGCTGGCCGACCCCTGCTGCCGCCCCGACGGCTCGAACGACCGCTCGCTGCCGATCGCCGCCCGGATCATCCGGGTCGCCAACGCCCACGACGACCTCCTCACCGCCGCGCACGGCCGGGGCCTCTCCGGCCCGGCCGGGCGCCTGGACGCACTGGAACGGCTCCGCCTGGAACGCGGCCGGACCTACGACCCCCGCGTCATCGAGGCCCTCGCCCGCCTCGGCCCGCGGCACGCTCCGCGGGGGTGGCCCGACGGGCAGGGGTGACCCGAGGGGGCACGGGGAACTGCGTGAAGCGGGAGTAACGGTGCGGTGCCTTCCGCTTTCGCGCAGTTCTCCCCCAGCCTTCGGCCGGGAGGTGCCCCCACGCGCCCCTGGACAGTGCAACGAGAGGAGGGCCGCACAGCCGCCGAGCTGACTTGTGGGGAGCGCGTCCGAGGGGCGTCGTGGTTGGATGCGGTCGTAGCGTGGAACACCGGAACCGGGGCCACTCCCGGGCCTACCGGGATGGGCATCGGCGGACGACAACGGCAGGGACGGAACGTGAGGATCTTCCACCGCACAAGGCACCGGCCGTCGGCCACCTGGCGGCAGACGACCGACCGCGCCTTCACCCTGATCGGTGACGGCCGTTACGAGGACGCGGGCGCGCTGCTGGTGATGGCTGCCGACCTGGAGCCCTGGCTCTCCGACTCCTGGTTCAACCTCGCGCTGCTGCACAAGTTCCGCCGGGACTGGGACCAGGCCCGCGCCGCCGGCCTGCGCGCCGTCGCGCTGCTGGACCGTGAGCACGGCGCGCCCGACTGGTGGAACCTCGGCATCACCGCCACCGCCCTGCAGGACTGGTCGCTGGCCCGCCGCGCCTGGCAGGCGTACGGCCTGCGGCTGCCCTCGGGCGGTGCGCCGGCCGGCCCGGTGGAGCTGGACCTCGGCACCACCCCGGTACGGCTCTCCCCGGAGGGCGAGTCCGAGGTGGTCTGGGGCAGACGGCTGGACCCGGCCCGGATCGAGGTGCTGTCCATCCCGCTGCCGTCCTCCGGCCGCCGCTGGGGCGAGGTGGTGCTGCACGACGGCGCCCCGCACGGCGAGCGGGTCGCGGACGGCGTGGCGTACCCCGTGTTCGACGAGATCGAGCTCTGGGCGCCCTCACCGGTGCCCACGTACGTGGTGCTGCTCCAGGCCGCCACAGCGGGCGACCGGGACGCGCTGGAGCGGCTGGTGGCCGACGCGGGCTACGCCGCCGAGGACTGGACGTCCTCCGTGCGGCTGCTCTGCCGGACCTGCTCGGAGAGCCGGATGGCCGCCGACGACGGCCGCACCGCGCACCACGATCCGCACGACGACGGCGACGCCGCCCACCCCGGCCACCTGAGCCATCTGAGCCAGGGCAGCGGCGGCATGTCCTGGCTGGTCGAGCGGGAGTGCGGGATCGCGGCGCCGGCCGGGCTGGTGCGGACGCTGCTGGACCGCTGGGTGGTGGCCTCGCCGGCCACCCGGGCCTACCGCGACCTGGAAGAGGTCTGCTGAGAAAGTAAGGACCGGGCAGGCGGCCGGGGCCGTACTCTTGATCGGTACACCCCGGTGGACCCATGAAGGCGGAAGCAGCGATGTCTGACCAGCACGACCACGACCACGACCACGAGCACGTGCACGACGGCGAGGCACCCGTCATGAAGGTGGTCGGCGAGGAGCACGACCGCTCGAAGGGCACCGCCCGTCCGATCACCGTGGTCGGCAACCCCGTCCTGCACCGCGAGTGCAAGGACGTCACGGTCTTCGACGCCGCGCTCTCCGAACTCATCGACGACATGTTCATGTCGATGTACGCGGCGGAGGGCGTCGGCCTGGCGGCCAACCAGATCGGGGTGGACACCAAGGTGTTCGTCTACGACTGCCCGGACGACGACAACACCCGCCACATCGGCCACGTCATCAACCCCGTGCTGGAGGAGCTCCCGGCCGCCCGCCGGGTGCTGGACGACGGCAACGAGGGCTGCCTCTCCGTCCCGACCGCGTACGCCGAGCTGCCGCGCCCGGACTACGCCGCGGTGACCGGCCAGGACAAGGACGGCAACCCGATCCGGGTCGAGGGCACCGGCTTCTTCGCCCGCTGCCTCCAGCACGAGACCGACCACCTGTACGGCTACCTGTACATCGACCGGCTCTCCAAGCGCGACCGCAAGGACGCCCTGAAGCAGATGGCCGAGGGCACCGCCAAGTACGCGACCGTGCCGAACGCCTGACGGCGGCATACCGAAAGGGGCCGGTGCGTGTGCACCGGCCCCTTTCGGCTGTCCGTCTAGAAGTCGTCGTCGAAGGAGACCGAGCCCTCGACCGCGACCTGGTAGGCCGAGACGCGGCGCTCGAAGAAGTTGGTCAGCTCCTGGACGTTCTGCAGCTCCATGAACCCGAACGGGTTGGTGGAGCCGTAGCGGATCGGCATGCCGAGGCGGGCGAGCCGCTGGTCGGCGACGGCCTGGAGGTACTCCCGCATGGACGCGGTGTTCATGCCGGGCAGGCCCTCGCCGCACAGGTCCTGGGCGAACTGGAGCTCGGCCTCGACGGCCTCCTCCAGCATCTCGGTGACCTGCTTGGCCATCGTGTCGTCGAAGAGGTCGGGCTCCTCCTCGCGGACGGTGTCGACCACCGACATGGCGAAGTCCATGTGCATGGACTCGTCACGGAAGACCCAGTTGGTGCCGGTCGCCAGGCCGTGCAGCAGGCCCCGGCTGCGGAACCAGTACACGTACGCGAAGGCGCCGTAGAAGAACAGGCCCTCGACGCAGGCCGCGAAGCAGATCAGGTTCAGCAGGAACGCGCGCCGGTCGTCCTTCGACTGCAGCGAGTCGATGTGGTCGACCGCGTTCATGTACTTGAAGCAGAACTGCGCCTTCTGGTGGATGGAGGGGATGTTCTCCACCGCCGCGAAGGCCGCGTTGCGGTCCTCGGGATCGGGCAGGTAGGTGTCGAGCAGCGTCAGGTAGAACTGGACGTGCACGGCCTCCTCGAACAGCTGCCGGGACAGGTAGAGCCGGGCCTCGGGGGAGTTGATGTGCTTGTAGAGGCTCAGCACCACGTTGTTCGAGACGATCGAGTCGCCGGTCGCGAAGAAGGCGACCAGCCGGCCGATCATGTGCCGCTCGCCCTCGGAGAGCTTGGCGAGGTCGGCGACGTCGGAGTGCAGGTCCACCTCCTCGACGGTCCAGGTGTTCTTGATCGCGTCGCGGTAGCGGTCGTAGAAGGACGGGTACCGCATCGGACGGAGCGTCAGCTCGAAGCCCGGGTCGAGCAGCATCTTCTCGCGGCCGGGAACGTCGGGGGTGGTGCTCACTGGCAGGCCTCGCAGGACTCGGGGTTCTCCAGGGAGCAGGCGAGCGCCGCCTCTTCCTCCGGGGAGAGGGTGGGGGACGGCAGGGAGACGGCCGGGCGGGCGCTGCTGGACGCGGCCTGGGCGATCCGGGTGGCCGGGCGCGAACGCAGGTAGTAGGTGGTCTTCAGACCGACCTTCCAGGCGTACGCGTACATCGAGCTGAGCTTGCCGATGGTCGGCGCGGCCATGAACAGGTTCAGCGACTGGCTCTGGTCGATGTACGGCTGCCGGGCGGCGGCCAGGTCGATCAGCGCGCGCTGCGGCAGCTCCCACGCCGTGCGGTAGAGCGAACGGACCTCGGCGGGCAGCCAGTTCAGGTCCTGCACCGAACCGTTGGCCTCGCGCAGCGCGTCCCGGGTCTGCGCGTCCCAGACGCCCAGCTCCTTGAGCTCGGCGACCAGGTACGGGTTGACCTGGAGGAACTCACCCGAGAGGGTCTCGCGCTTGAACAGGTTGGACACCTGCGGCTCGATGCACTCGTACACACCGGCGATCGAGGCGATGGTCGCCGTCGGCGCGATGGCGAGCAGCAGCGAGTTGCGCAGGCCGGTCTCGGCGATCCGGACGCGCAGCGCGTCCCAACGGTCGGTCCACTGCGGGGCCGTGTCGAAGTGGTCGATGTGCAGCTGGCCGCGGGCGGCGCGGGTCTCGGCGTACGCCTCGTGGCGGCCCAGCTGCTCGGCCAGCTCGCTGGAGCGCTCGTAGGCGACCAGCATGATGCGCTCGGCGATCAGGGTGGAGAGCCGCTTGGCCTCCGCCGAGTCGAAGTCCAGGCGCAGCTTGAAGAAGACGTCCTGGAGGCCCATCACGCCCAGGCCCACCGGGCGCCAGCGCGAGTTGGACGCGCCGGCCTCGGGGGTCGGGTAGAAGTTGATGTCCACCACGCGGTCGAGGAAGGTCACGGCGGTGCGGACGGTCGAGTCCAGCCGGTCCCAGTCCATCGCGTTCAGCAGGTCGTCCGCCGTGGCCTCCGAGGAGACGTGCGCGCCCAGGTTGACCGACCCGAGGTTGCAGACGGCGGTCTCGGAGTCGTCCGTGACCTCCAGGATCTCCGTGCAGAGGTTCGAGGAGTGCACGGTGCGGCCGGGTACGGCGGTCTGGTTGGCGGCGCGGTTGGAGGCGTCCTTGAAGGTCATCCAGCCGTTGCCGGTCTGCGCCAGGGTGCGCATCATCCGGGAGTAGAGCGCCTGCGCCGGGATGGTGCGGACGGCCTTGCCCGCCGCCTCGGCGGCCAGGTAGGCGGCGTCGAAGTCGGCGCCCCACAGGTCGACCAGCTCGGGCGTGTCGGCGGGGGAGAACAGCGACCAGTCGGCGTCGGCGTTCACCCGGCGCATGAACTCGTCCGGGATCCAGTGGGCGAGGTTCAGGTTGTGCGTGCGGCGGGCCTCCTCACCGGTGCTGTCGCGGAGCTCCAGGAACTCCTCGATGTCGGCGTGCCAGGTCTCCAGGTAGACGCAGGCCGCGCCCTTGCGCCGGCCGCCCTGGTTGACGGCGGCGACCGAGGAGTCGAGGGTGCGCAGGAACGGGACGATGCCGTTCGACTGGCCGTTGGTACCCCGGATCAGCGAGCCGCGCGAGCGGATCCGCGAGTACGAGAGGCCGATGCCGCCCGCGTGCTTGGAGAGCCGGGCGATCTGCGCGTAGCGCGAGTAGATCGAGTCCAGGTTGTCCAGCGGCGAGTCCAGCAGGTAGCAGCTGGACATCTGCGGGTGCTTGGTGCCCGAGTTGAAGAGCGTCGGAGAGGACGGCAGGTACGAGAGCGCGCTCATCAGCGCGTACAGCTCGGCCACCTCGCGCACCGACTCGGCGCTGTCGCCGACCGCCAGGCCGCAGGCGACGCGGAGCAGGAAGTGCTGCGGGGTCTCGATCACCTTGCGGGTGATCGGGTGGCGCAGCAGGTACCGCGACTGGACGGTGCGCAGGCCGAAGTACTCGAACCGGTCGTCGCCGCGCTGGTCGATCAGCGCGTCCAGGGTGTCGGCGTGCTTGGCGACGAAGGCGGCGGTGGTGGAGCCGATCAGGCCCTCGGCGTGGCCGACCGTGATCGAGGCGGAGAAGTTAACCGCGCCCTGGCCGACCGCCTCGTCCGAGATCTCCAGCGCGAGCAGCCGCGCCGCGAGCTTCGAGTACTGCGGGTCCTCGGCGATCATCGACGCGGCGGCCTCGACGGCCAGCCCGCGCAGCTCCGCGAAGTCGGAGCCCGCGTTCCGGCCGCGCAGAGCGGCGGCGGCGACGTGGCCGGGGTCCACCTGGGGGAGGTCGGCGCTGCGGTCGGTGAGCAGCCGGAGCAGCGCAGCACCGGGTTCGGTCTGGGCGTGGTCGGCAGAACCCTGGGACGGCAGGGCGATTGAGGCAGCGGTGGTCAAGGCGCTCTCTCCTGGCGGCGGCGGAACGACGAGGGGCACCGGACCGGCTCGGGGCAGGGGAACGCGGCGCGGCACACCTCTCGGGTGCGCGCGATCGACCCCCCGGCCCGCCCGCGAGGTCCGGACGTACATCTGTGCTGCATGGCGACTGCGGGGAAGCCGTGTGGCACACCGTCAGCAGGTCCTCGGATGCACGGGCGTCATGGAACCGCCCGCTCACCGCTGCGGGGGCGGTCCCGGGATTTCACCGGGTGCTGGTAATGCCGCAGCCCCTGCTTCGACAGCGAGAGCGAGCATACATGTTGTGGCGGACCCAAGATGCGACACCAGATGTAGTGCCGCGTGTCGTGACCGACCGATCCGGGCCTGCTATGGGGGGAGGCCGCCGGAGCGGGCTCAGAACGTGATCGAGTACACCATCAGGTCGATTCCGGGCCGGGGCGCCCAGTCCCGTGCGGGAGTCCGGAGGAAGCCCGCCCGCTCGTAGATCCGGTGCGCCGCCGTCATCGCCGGGCGCGTCGAGAAGGCCATCCCGGCCAGCCCCAGCTCCCGGCTGCGGGCCATCGTGGCCCGGACCAGCGCCTCGCCGACACCCCGGCCACGGGCCGCCGCGCCGACCGCGAGCATCCGGATCTCACCCTCGTCCTGGGTGGCGATGTCGGCCCACTCGGTGCCGCCGACCGCGAAGGTCACGCAGCCGAGCACACGTCCGCCGTCGTCGACGGCGACGAGCAGCTCGGCCTCCTCGGCCCGCCGGCGGGCGTCCCGGAGCAAGGTGACGTAGTCGGCCCCGGGCTTGGTGTGCCCGTCCCCGACGAAGGCCTCGACGGTGACTTCACCTGCGGCGTCGAGATCCTCTGCGCGGGCCCGGCGGATGACGATGTCCATCGGGACATTCTGCCCGAAGATGTGTTCGAAACGGGAATCCGGACGTCGTGCAGGCGGTCGCCATGGGCGGGGTCGGCGGGGTAGCCGCCGGGCCGGTGCCAGTTGTCCCGGCCGCCCCGTCCGGTACGGTCCAGGTCACGGCCGACCAGCAGTCCGAGCAGGCCGAAGCCGCCGACCGCACCGAGCAGGGCGAGTGCGCTCGCGAGGGTGGAGGAGGTCATGCGTCCACTCTCCCGAGCGGGCCGGACCGCCACGAGTGGCAGGAATGACCGGTTGTGTCGAAATGCTGCCACCGGCATGCTGGTCGGCATGCTGAACAACGTCGTCGCCGTCGTCCTGGAGACGGCCCACCCGTTCGAGCTGGGCGTCGCCTGCGAGGTCTTCGGCCTCGACCGGAGCGAGGCCGGCCTGCCGGTCTACGACTTCGCGCTGGCCGGCGAGCACCCGGGAATGGTCCGCACCCACGCGGGGTTCGCTATCGAGGTACCGCACGGCGTGGAACGCCTGGCAGCGGCGGACCTGGTGATCGCACTGGCCACCGACATCCGGGCGGAGTACCCGCCCGCACTGCTCGACGCCCTGCGGGCCGCCGTCGCACGCGGCGCGCGGGTGCTGTCGATCTGCAGCGGCGCCTTCCTGCTCGGCGCCGCCGGGCTGCTCGACGGCCGCCGCGCCACCACCCACTGGCGGCACACGGCCCAACTCGCCGAGCGCTTCCCGCACTCCCGGGTCGAGCCGGACGTGCTCTACGTGGACGAGGACCCGGTGATCACCTCGGCCGGCACGGCGGCCGGGATCGACGCCTGCCTGCACCTGGTGCGCAAACTCCAGGGCGCCGAGGTGGCCCGGGGGATCGCCCGCCGGATGGTGGTCGCCCCGCACCGCGAGGGCGGCCAGGCGCAGTTCGTCGCCCGGCCGCTGCCGGTCGACGAAGGGGTGTCGCTGGCCGGGCTGCTGGAGTGGATGCGGCACCACCTCGACCAGGAGCTGACGGTCGACCAGCTCGCCGCCCGGGCCCACATGTCCCCGCGCACCTTCGCCCGCCGCTTCCAGCAGGAGACCGGCACCACCCCGCACCGCTGGCTCACCACCCAGCGGGTGCTGCTGGCCCAGCGGCTGCTGGAGGGCACCAGCGAGCCCGTGGACGCGGTGGCGGCGCGCTGCGGCTTCGGCAACGGCGCCACCCTGCGCCACCACTTCGGCCGCCGCGTGGGCACCACCCCACAGGCTTACCGGCGTACGTTCGGCGCTCCGCTCGGCGCTGACGGGTAGCGCTGACCCCATGGGGGCGCGTGGGGGTACCTCCCGGCCGAAGGCTGGGGGAGAACTGCGCGAAACGGGAGTGACGGTGGGGCACGCTCCGCGGGGGTTGTCCCGACGGGTAGGGCTGACCCCTTGGGGGCGCGTGGGGGTACCTCCCGGCCGAAGGCTGGGGGAGAACTGCGCGAAACGGGAGTGACGGTGGGGTGCCTTCCGCTTTCGCGCAGTTCCTCGCGCCCCTGGATAGTGCAAGTTCGGGCGAGCTGCACGGCTGTAGTGCAAGTTCGGGTGAGGTGTGCAGTTAGGGGAGGTGGGAGGTTTCGTTCCAGAGGTCCGGGGTGAGGCGGTCGCCCCGGTCGCGCCAGAGGCTGGTGGAGCAGTTGCGGACCGGGCCGAGGTCCAGGAGCTGGGGTTCGGTGAGGTGGTCGAGGACGTAGCGCAGCATCAGGACGGTGCAGTCGTGGGCGACCAGCAGGACCGGCCGGCCGGCCTCCTCCTCGGAGAGGTCCCGCAGGAGGCTCCGCACCCGCAGGGCGACGTCGAGAAACGATTCTCCCCCGGGCGGCCGGTAGTACAGCTCGCCCATCTTGCGCCGCCGGGCGGCCTCCGCCGGGTGCTCCTTGTCGATCGCCGCGCGGGTGAGCATCTCCAGGACGCCCAGCTCCCGGTCCCGCAGCCGTTCGTCGTAGCGGACGGGGAGGCCGACCGGCACCGCGCCGAGCCCGGAGCTCTGGGCGAGCGCGATCCGGGCGGTCTCGGCGGCCCGGACGTACGGCGAGCACCAGACGCTGCGCGGGCGGTCGGCGGCGGGCAGCCCGGCCCACCAGCGGCCGAGCGCCTGGGCCTGGGCCTGGCCGTGCAGGGAGAGCGGGATGTCCGCGTCCCGGCTGGTGATCGGGACGGTCATCGCCCCTGTCTCGGCCGCCAGCTGGAACTCGACGTTGGCGAGGCTCTCGCCGTGCCGGGTGGCGATCAGCACGGACGGCAGGCCGAGGCCCGTCCGGCCGGCGCGGTGGCCGTTGAGGGTGGAGCTGAGTTCTGCCATGACCGATTCTCCCCGTGGTCGACCCTGTCGCTGCCGACGGCCCGTCCAGGCCTCACACGAGTGATCGCGCCGCCGCCTCCCATGGTGACGGAGGTGGCGGCGCGATCACAGGGCGCGCGCGAGGTGGCGCCGTGCGCCGACGAGATTCCGTGCGCCCGTCCACGGACGACGGTTCGGCGCGCGACGGCTCAGTGCGCGGCGGCGGGCACCGGGGCGTTGTCCACGGCGGCTTCGCCGGCCTCGGCGGAGTAGTCCTCCCTGCGGGTCTCGTCGGCGCCCTCCGGGGCCTTGGCGGCCCGCAGGACCACGGTCAGGACGACGGCGACGATCAGGTTGAGCACGAAGGCGGTGAAACCGATGAAGCCGATCTGGCCGATCCCGGGGATGACCGCCGTGTTGCCGCCGAAGTGCTTGGTGGCGGGCGAGGCGATCCCGTACGTCTTCCAGGTGCCGTAGACCATGCCGACCGCCCAGCCCGCGAGCAGGGCCCAGCGGTGGAACCAGCGGGTGAACAGCCCGCCGACGATGGACACGAAGGTCTGCATGATCCAGAGCCCGCCGAGCAGCTGCAGGTTGATCGCGAACTGCTTGTCCATGCCCAGCACGAAGGCCAGCGCGCCGACCTTCACCAGCAGCGAGGAGAGCTTGGCGACCTTGGTCTCCTGGGCGGGGGTGGCGTCCGGCTTCAGGAACTCCTTGTAGATGTTGCGGGTGAACAGGTTCGCGGCGGCGATCGACATGATCGCGGCGGGCACCAGCGCGCCGATCCCGATCGCGGCGAAGGCCACGCCGGTGAACCAGTCGGGGAACAGGCCGGCGAACAGCTGCGGCACCGCGAGCTGGGCGTTGTAGCCCTTGACGCCCTTGCCCATGCCCGCCGCGATCGCCATGAAGCCGAGCAGCGCCAGCAGCCCGAGCATCAGTGAGTAGGCGGGCAGGATCGCCATGTTCCGCCGCACGGTGTTGCGGGACTTGGCGGCCAGCACCCCGGTGACGGTGTGCGGGTACATGAACAGCGCCAGCGAGGAGCCGAGCGCCAGCGTCGCGTACGCCCACTGCGCGTTCGGGCCGGTCACCATCGAGCCGGCCGGCTTGCCGGTCTTCGGGTTGACGGTGTTGAACTTCTGCGCCGCCGTGTCGAAGATGTGCCCGTAGCCGCCGAGCCGCATCGGGATGTAGATCACCGCGACGATGATCACGATGTAGACCAGGGTGTCCTTGACGAAGGCGATCAGCGCCGGCGCCCGCAGTCCGGACGAGTAGGTGTACGCGGCCAGCACGGCGAAGGCCAGGAAGAGCGGCAGGTCCTTGACGAACCAGTTGCTGTTCGCGCCGCCGCCCACCCCGAGGGTGTCCAGCACCGCCTGGATGCCGACCAGTTGGAGCGCGATGTACGGCATGGTGGCCAGGATGCCGGTCACCGCCACCGCCAGCGACAGCCCCCGGGACCCGTACCGCCCGCGCACGAAGTCGGCCGGGGTGACGTACCCGTGCACCCGCGCCACCGACCAGAGCCGCGGCAGGAAGAGGAAGACCAGCGGGTACGCGATGATCGTGTACGGCACCGCGAAGAAGCCCGCCGCGCCCGCGCCGTAGACCGCCGCCGGGACGGCGATGAAGGTGTACGCGGTGTAGAGGTCGCCGCCGAGCAGGAACCAGGTGACCCAGGTGCCGAAGCTCCGGCCGCCGAGGCCCCACTCGTCCAGGTGCTGGGCGTCGTCCGCCCGGCGCCAGCGCGAGGCCAGGAAGCCCATCACGGTCACGGCGACGAAGAACAGCACGAACACCACGAGGGCGGTGACGTTCACTCCGTGCTTCACGGCCGACCACCCGCCTTCGCGCCCGCCGCCGTGTCCACGGCACCGGGCGCGGCCTTGCGCTGCTTCGCGTCCCGGTTCAGCAGCAGGTACGCGGCGCCGGTGAACAGCGCCGAGACCGGGATCCAGAGGATCTGGTACCAGTAGAAGAACGGCACCCCGCCGAGCTCGGGCGTCACCTTGGAGTACGAGGAGACCCAGAGCAGCGCGACGATCGGGACGAGCAGGCTCAGTACGGCGAGCACCCGCTCGGCGGAGACCACCGGTAGTGCGGCCTGCGCCGGCTCAGCGGTCCTGGGTGGTGGGACTTGTGACGACATGTTGAGCGACTCCGGCTGGTGAGAGCTCACCACGTCGGCGCCGCAGCACAGGGGCACGCCCCCGTGCCCGCCGTGCAGCACCTGCGGTGATCGACGAGTGACTACGGCTGCGAAATTTAGGGCACCTAGTGACGGGTGTCACTAGTCCGGAAGGAACTTCCCGGATTCCGGACGTCGTATGTCAGATCGATCGAGGAACTTCGGCCACCGGCCGGGTGGCCGCCGCCGCTACTCCGGGCGCTGGAGGCGGGTGATGAACTTGTACCGGTCGCCGCGGTAGATCGAGCGGACCCACTCGACCGGTGCGCCCTCGGCGTCGAAGGAGTGCCGGGCGAGCTGGAGCATCGGCAGCCCCAGATCGGAGCCGAGCAGACCGGCCTCGCGCGGGTTGGCGAGGGTGGTCTCGATGGTCTCCTCCGCCTCCGCGACGGTGACCCCGTACACCTCGCGCAGCGCGGTGTAGAGGGAGTTGTGCTTGACCAGGTTCCGGCGCAGGGCCGGGAAGCGCTTGGCGGAGAGGTGGGCCACCTCGATCGCCATCGGGTCGCCGTTGGCGAGCCGCAGCCGCTCGATCCGCAGCACCCGCCCGCCGGGCTTGATGTCCAGCAGCGGGGCCAGCCGGTCGTCGGCGGTGATGTAGCCGACGTCGATCAGCTGGGAGGTCGGCTCCAGGCCCTGGGCCCGCATGTCCTCGGTGTACGAGGTCAGTTGCAGCGCCTGGGCGACCTTCGGCTTGGCCACGAAGGTGCCCTTGCCCTGGATCCGCTCCAGCCGGCCTTCGACCACCAGCTCCTGGAGGGCCTGCCGCACGGTGGTCCGCGAGGTGTCGAACTGGGCGGCCAGCGCCCGCTCCGGCGGCACCGGGGTGCCGGCCGGCTGGGTCTCGGTGAGCGTCAGCAGATGGCGCTTCAGGCCGTAGTACTTCGGCACACGGGCAGCCGTGCCCTGACCCGCCTGAGCCGTGCTCTCCTCAGGGAGGGCCGCCGTGCCTCTGTCGCCGCTCATGGCCGCTCTCACTCCTCGCCCTGCAGCCGTCACCGGCTCCTCCGCTTTGTGTGTTCCACATGGTCGCATGGCCGGGCCCATACGCGTGAGCCCAGCGACAGACAGGGGCGCGGGGAACTGCGCGAAGGCGGGAGGGCACAGGTGGTCGCCTTCCGATCGCGCGCAGTTCCCCGCGCCCCCGTTGTGGCTGCCTGGTTGCCTGGTCCTACTGGCGCACCAAGGAGAGCCCCGCCAGGGCCTCCGCGGCAGCGACGCCGCAGACCCGGGCGCCGCCGTGGGTGGCCAGGACCGTCACGCCGTGCGAGCGGAAGGTCTCGGCCAGCCCGTGGGCGGTGCCGATCTCGACCACCACGGCGTCCGGCCGGGCCTGGACCAGGCCCAGTGCGGCGCGCCGCATCCAGGCGTGCCGGTGCACGTCCCGCACCACGATCACCAGTGGCCGGCCGACGGCGGCGCCCAGCACCGGGCCGGTCTCGACCTCGCCCTCGTCGGTGGCGACGGCCGCCCGCAGCAGGCCGGACCCCTCGATCCGGGTGCTGGGGGCGCCGATCCGCGAGCGGGTGGTGCCCGGGACGAGCTCGGCGAGCGGTTCGCCGACCCCCCACGGGGTCTCCTCGCCGACCGCGATGTTGGCGCCGGGGGAGAATTCGACCACGTGCGGCACGCCCTGGAGCGGGCGCAGCTCGCCGTGGATCCGCAGCGCCCGCCGGGCCGCCGCGAGGCCGATCCCGACCTCGCCGTGCACGCCCACCTGGGAGTTCCGTACCGCCGCCGACCAGAGCGCCACCTCGCGGTTGCGCTCGGCGGCCCGGTGCAGCCGCTCGGCCGGGAGCCGGCCCTCGCGGACGGCCCAGACCAGCGCGTCCCGCAGGTACAGGAAGGCGGCCTCGTCCTGGAGCCCGCCGCCCACGCAGATGGTGTCCGCGCCGGCCGCGACCGCCTTGACGGCCCCGGCGGCGACGCCGTGGGTGCCGGAGATCGCGCCCATCTCGATGCCGTCGGTGACGATCAGGCCCTGGAAGCCGAGCTCCTCGCGCAGCACACCGGTCAGGATCGCCGGGGACATGGTGGCGGGCAGCAGCGCGTCGTACGCCGGGAACAGGATGTGCGCCGTCATGATCGACTTCACTCCGGCCGCGATGGCGGCCCGGAAGGGCTTCAGGTGCTCCTGGAACTGCTCGGTCGACAGGTCGATCCGGGGCAGCCCGAGGTGCGAGTCGCCCGCCGTGTCGCCGTGGCCGGGGAAGTGCTTGGCGCAGGCCGCGACCCCGGCCGACTGGAGGCCCCGGACGTAGGCGGCGGTGTGCCGGGCGGCCAGCTCGCCGTCGCCGCCGAACGAGCGGACCCCGATGACGGGGTTGTCCGGGTTGGAGTTGACGTCCGCGTCGGGCGCGTAGTCGAGGTTGATGCCGACCGTCGACAGGTCGAAGCCGATCGAGCGGGCGACCCGCTCGGTGAGCTCGGTGTCGTCGACCTCGCCGAGCGCGAAGTTGCCCGGGTAGGAGGAGCCGCTGCCGGCCTCCAGCCGGGTGACGTCGCCGCCCTCCTCGTCGGTGGCGATCAGCAGCGCCGGGTTGAGCGCGTACATCTCGGCGGTCAGCGCCGCGACCTGCTGCGGGGTACGGATGTTGCGGCCGAACAGGGCGACACCGCCGAGCTCACCGGAGCCGAGTCTGCGGCGCAGCCAGTCCGGCGCGGTCAGGCCGGCGAAGCCCGGCTGCAGGACCGCTCCGGCATCCGTCAGCAGTTCGACGCTTTCCGTACCGGGGATCGCCATGGTTCCTTCCCAGGGGGGTTGTGCTGGAGTCGCGGAGGGGGTGGGGACTAGCCCTTGACCGCACCAGCGGTGAGACCCGCCGACAGCTTCTTCTGGAAGAACACGAACAGGATGATCACGGGGAGCGAGACCATCAGCGCGCCAGCCATCTGGGCGCCGTAGTCGGCGCCCCGGGTCGGGGTGGTGGAGTAGAACGTCAGCCAGATCATCGAGGTCTGCTTGCCGCCGCCGCTGAGCAGCGTGTTGGCGACGATGAACTCGTTCCAGGCCTGGATCCAGGAGTAGACACCGGTGGTGATCAGGCCGGGCATGGTGAGCGGCAGGATGATCCGGAAGAACGCGCCCCACTTGGTACAGCCGTCGACCATCGCGGCCTCGTCCAGCTCCGGCGGGATGTTGACGATGAACGAGCGCAGCGTCCAGATCACGTACGGGATGGTGAAGACCAGGTAGGCCAGCGCCACGCCGAAGACCGTGCCGGTCAGGTTCGAGGTCTTCATCACCAGGAAGAGCGGGATGATGATCGCCAGCAGCGGCACCATCTGGATCACCAGCATGGTGACGATGAAGAAGTTCCGGCCGCGGAAGTTGAACCGGGCGACGGCGACGGCGGCCAGGAAGCCGACGGCCACGCCGAGCAGCACCGAGCCGAGGGTGATCGCCAGGGTGGTCTGCAGGCCCGACAGGAATCCGGGGTCGTCGAAGATCGTCTTGTAGCTGTCGAACGAGAACGAGCTCGGCCAGAACGTCGGGTCCTTGGCGATCAGGTCCTTGTTCGTCTTGAAGGTGGTGATGACCATCCAGTAGATCGGGAAGCCCATCACGGCGGCGAACGCCAGCGCGACGGTGTTCCAGACCCAGGTCATCACGCGGCTCTCGCCGGTGACCCGGGCCTTCAGCCGGACCTTGGGGACCGCCACGGCCGCGGCCGGCTCGGCCTGCGCCTGCTCTGCTTGCACGTTGGTGGCAGCCATCAGTCCTGGGCTCCGATCTTGACCATCTGGCGGATGTAGAAGACGAGCACCGCCAGCATGAGCAGGATCATCGCGATCGAGATCACCGAGCTGGAGCTGTAGTGCGAGGAGACGATGCCCTTCTCGTACAGGTAGATCCCGATGTTCCAGTAGCCCGGCTCGGGAGCGCTGTTGCGGAGGGCGAAGATCTGCGCGAACACCTGGAAGTCCCAGATGAAGCTCAGCGCTGCGGTGATCACCAGGAAGGGCTTGATCACCGGGATGACCACGTGCCGGAAGCTCTGCAGGGTGGACGCCCCGTCGAGCTTCGCCGCCTCCATCAGCTCCGGCGGCACCTGGGTGAGCGCCGCGTTCAGGCCGATCACCAGGAAGGGCAGTGCGCCCCAGATGATGACGACGGCGGAGACCACGTACAGGCCGATCGTCGGGTCCTTGAACCAGTCGTAGCTCTTGGCCGCCTCGTTGCCGCCGACCAGGTACATGACGTAGTCGACGATGCCGCCCTTGCTGGCGAAGATCCAGCGGAAGACGGTGCCGGTGACGATGGCGGGGATGGCCCAGACGAACATCAGCACCGTGATGACGGTGACCTTGGCCCAGGTGGAGACCCGGTTCAGCAGCAGGGCGAAGAGCAGGCCCAGCACCATCGAGAGCACCACGAGCTCGACGGTGAAGTAGACGCTCCGCAGGACGACGTCCCAGAACTGGCTGTCGCCGAGCACCTTGGCGTAGCCGTCGAACCCGATGTACTGCGCCAGGCCCGGGTTGACCAGCTGCGCGTACCTGTTGACGTTCTGGAACGACAGGTCGAACAGGCTGAAGAGCGGGTACGCCATCACCCCGATCAGGACAGCCGCGGCCGGGAGGATCATGACGTACGGAATGTATCGGCCGCCGGCGAGGAAGCCGCGGCGGCGGCCCGGCCGGGCGACGGCCGCGACGGCCGCCGTCTCGGCGGCCACCGGTGTGTCGTTGCTGGTCACACTCATCAGGGTCCTTCCCGGGCCCGCGGAACTGATCGGTACCTGGCGCACGGGTGGGCAGTCCGCGACACGACGCGAACTGCCCACCCCCTGGCGCTCAGTGTTGGCAGGCTCCGGCGCCCGGGCGGACGGCGGAGTTCCCTGCGGTCAGCCGGTTCAGCCGTTCAGGTCACCGATGACGGTGTCCTGGACCTTCTTGAGCTCGGTGGCCGGGTCGCCGCCGGCCGCGATGGCGCCGAAGGCGGTCTTCAGCGCGGTCTCGTCGGCACCGGACCACATCGGCGAGTTCGGGATGAACCAGGTGGAGCCCTCGGCCGCGTCGCCGGCCGCCTTGTTCTCCGGCTTGGCGGCCTTGTAGGCGGCGGTCAGCGTCTTGTTGTTCGGGATCGCGAACTTGGCCAGCTCGGTCTGCTGCTGGGTGTTGGTGTAGATCTGCAGGAAGGTCGCGCCCAGGCCCGGGTTGGCGGCCTTGGACGGGACGGCCAGGTCCGAGCCGCCGAGGAAGGCGGGGGTCGGCGAGCCGGCGGCGGTGCCCGGCAGCGCGATGGTGGCCAGCTTGTCGGCGAGCTTGGGGTCACCGGTCTTCGGGTCGATGACGGAGCCGAGCTCCCAGCCGGCACCGACGATGGCGCCGATGTTGCCCTTGGCCATCAGGGCGTCCTGGGTGGCCTCGTCGGTGGTGGTGCCGCCGACCGAGAAGTTCTTCTGCAGGTCGTCCCAGGTCTTGACGCCGTCGATGAACTTCGGGTCCGTCAGGGTGCCGGTCCACTTCGCGCCGCTCTTCTGCGCGACGACGTTCTTCACACCGAAGCTGCCGGCGCCGAAGGAGGCGGCGGTGTACCAGTTCTGGCCCGGGAGGTAGAGGGCGGAGAAGCCCGGGGTCGAGGCGTTGGCGGCCTTGACCTTCGTCAGGTCGGCCTTCAGCTCGTCCAGGGTGGTCGGCGGGGTGGTGACACCGGCCGCGGCGAACAGGTCCTTGCGGTAGATCAGGACGCGGGCGCCGGCGTAGTAGGGGACGGCGTAGGTCTTGCTGCCGTCCGCGTTCTGGCCGGAGGCCGCCAGCGAGTCCAGCCACTTGTCCGAGTTGTCGAACTGGCTCTTCACACCGGTCAGGTCGACGAAGGACCCGGCGTCGATGTACTTGGCGGTCTGGGTGTTGCCGACCTCGATGGCGTCGGGGGCGTTGCCGGAGAGCAGCGCGGTGTCGAGCTTGGTGGTGTAGTTGGTCCAGGTCTGCCACTGGATGTTCAGCGTGGCGCCGGTCTCGCTCTCGAACTGCTTCTTGGCCGCGTCGACGACCGTCGGCCAGCCCTTCTGCGCGTCGTCCATCAGCCACACCGTGACGGTCTTGCCCTTGCCGTCCTTGCTGAGCGTGGCCGGCTTCGAGTCGCCACCGGACGAGCTGGACGAGGAGCAGGCCGAGGCGACGAGCACGGTCGCAATGGCGGCCACGGCTGCGAGCTTGCGGTTCAAACCATCCTCCAGGGATGAGCAAGGGTCGGCACCGGGCTGTTGGGCCAGAGCCCTGAGCGTCGTTGTGCCTGTGGGGGGTGCGGTGACCAGGGAACAACCGGCACCGGAAAACACGAATGCGAACTGTGGGTTCAGCGATGCCGCCGGTTTTGGCGACTTAGACCATTGGTTTAGACCAACGGGTGGAGATTGGCATGGACCAATGAAGGGCGTCAAGGGTTCGCCAGCCGTCTGCACAACCCGTTATCAACGCTTGACACGGTTGTGTATTTCTGGCCGCCATCGAGGGTTGGACTGGACCAACCCAGCCGCCAAATGGGCCGTCAACGGGTGAAAACCGGCAAACCGCCACTCCATCGCCCCGAGGCCTAACGGATCCTCAAGCCGACCTGAAGGGAGTCTTAAGACGACCTGCGGTGACGGTGCCACGACACTTCGCGCACGAGGCGCAACAGGTCTACAACGACTGCCACCTGCGGCCCCTGCTTCCGTTGACAGTGAAATTGGTCTGGGCCACTCTCCAGCGATCTGGTCTGTACCACTGCGCAGACCTCGTCCGTGTTCCCGGAGGTTCGCGTGAAGCACCAGCTCGGCCGGCGTCGGCCGGGACAGCTCATGGCCGCGGTCGGCTCGGCCGCCCTGCTGCTCTCGCTCGCGGGCTGCGGGAGCGGCGGCTCACCGGCCAGGAGCGCGCCGGCCACCGCCGACCCCGCCTCGGCCACCGGCAGCCTCACCGTCTGGCTGATGAACGAGGCGCAGACCAACTGGCCCGAGCTGGTCCAGCAGGTCAACGACGAGTTCGCCGCCAAGTACCCCAAGGTCCGGCTGAAGCTCAGCTACCAGACCTGGGCCGACAAGATCGGCAAGCTGGACACCGCACTGGGGGACGGCCAGGCCCCCGACGTGGTCGAGCTGGGCAACACCGAGACGATGAAGTACATCCTCAACGGCTCGCTCGCCCCGGTCGACAAGTCCACCTTCGAGAACTCCGACACCTGGATCCAGGGCCTGGTCAACACCTGCAGCTACCAGGACAAGCTGTTCTGCGTGCCGTACTACGCGGGTGCCCGGGTCGGCATCTACAACGCGGCGATGTTCCAGGACGCCACCGGCAGCGCCGACTTCCCGCAGACCGAGGACGACCTGCGGGCGGCGCTCGACAAGATCCAGGCGAAGCACAAGGGCGACCGGGGCTTCTCCCCGCTCTACCTCCCGGGCCCGTACTGGTACGCCGCGATGTCGTACGTCGCGGCGTACGGCGGCGCCATCGCCCGCTTCGACAGCGCGGGCCACTGGCACGGTGCGCTGAACGACCCCAAGTCGCAGCAGGGCCTCGCGCACTACGCCGACCTGGTGAAGACGTACAACCACGGCGACCTGACGGTCAACGAGCTCGACCAGGCGGCCGTCCTCGGCAAGCGGCAGACCGCGCTGCTGTACGGCAACGGCTGGGAGGCCGCCTCGGCGGCCACCGCTCCGGCCGGCGACCCCAAGATCGCCGCCGACCTCAAGGTCACCGGCATGCCCGGCCCCAACGGCAAGCCGCTGCCCTCCTTCATCGGCGGCTCCGACCTCGCGGTCACCGCCGGATCGCAGAACTCCGCGGCGGCCGCCGACTGGATCCGGATGTTCACCAGCGCCAAGTCGGAGCAGGTCCTGGCGGACAAGGACACCCTGCCCAACAACCTCGTCCAGCTGGCCCCGCTGAAGACCAAGCCCGCCACCGCCGCCGCCGCGAACGCCGTCCCGGACGCCTGGTTCACCCCGCTGGCCCCGGGCTGGAACGCGATCGAGAAGCAGAACGTGCTGGTCACCATGTTGAACGACATCTTCAAGGGCGAGTCCGTCGACGCCGCCACCAAGGCCGCGGACGCCCGGATCGACCAGCTGATCAACAACCCGTCCTGATCCCCGGCGGATGTGCTCCGCCCACTCGCTCCCCGTAGGATCGTCGGAGAAACACCGGAGCGAGTGTGCGGACTCGCCGCCGTAGAGGTCCCCCACCGGGCAGCCGCCCGCGGCGGGGTGAAGAACCATCTCATCGGAGGCACACCAGATGTCCGACACGCAGACCACCACCACCGCCGTCCCTGGCCGGATCATGGCGGCGGAGATGGCCGAGCAGCCGGCCGTCCTGCAGCGCATCCTCGACGAGGGCGCCCCGAAGATCCGCGAGATCGCGGCCGAGATCGCCGCCCGCAGCCCGCGCTTCGTACTGCTGACCGCGCGCGGCACCTCGGACAACGCCGCGCTCTACGCGAAGTACCTGATCGAGGTGCTGCTCGGCAAGCCCGCCGGCCTCACCTCGATGTCCACCACCACGGCCTACGGCGCCAAGCCGGACCTCACCGACGTGCTGGTCATCACCGTCAGCCAGTCCGGCGGCTCGCCCGACCTGGTGGCCTCCACCAAGGCCGCCCGCGAAGCCGGCGCGATCACGCTCGCGGTGACCAACAACCCCGGCTCGCCGCTGGCCGAGGTCTCCGAGTTCCACATCGACGTGCTGGCGGGCCCGGAGAAGGCCCTGCCGGCCACCAAGACCTACACGGCCGAGCTGCTCGCGCTCTACCTGCTGGTCGAGGGCCTGCGCGGCGGTGACGGCGCGGCCGCCAAGGCCCTGCCCGAGCTGGCCGCCGGCATCCTGGCCCGGCACTCCGAGGTGAAGGCCCTCGCCGAGCGCTACCGCTTCGCCCAGCGCCTGGTGCTCACCTCGCGCGGCTACGGCTACCCGACGGCCCGCGAGGCCGCGCTCAAGCTGATGGAGACCACCTACATCCCCGCCTCCCCGTTCTCCGGCGCCGACCTGCTGCACGGGCCGCTGGCGATGGTGGACAACGTCTCCCCGGTCATCGCCATCGTCCCGGACGGCAAGGGCGGCGAGGCCCTGCAGCCCGTCCTGGACCGCCTGCGCGGGCGTGGCGCGGACCTGGTCGTCATCGGCCAGCAGGAGCAGGTGGACGCCGCGTCCGCGGGCTTCGCCCTGCCGGCCGGGGTGCCCGAGGAGGTCCAGCCGATCCTGGAGATCCTCCCGCTCCAGCAACTCGCCTACGAGGTCACCATCGCCCGCGGCCAGGACCCGGACGCCCCCCGCGCACTCGCCAAGGTCACCGAGACCCACTGAGGCACGCTCCCCGGGGTTCCCCCGGCAGTGGGGGCTGGCCCCCTTGGGGGCGCAGGGAACTGCGCGGAGTCGGCAGGTACGGCGTGGGACGCTCCGCTGGGTTTACCGGATGCTCACGGCTAACCCCAGGGGGCGCGGGGAACTGCGCGAATCGGGAGTGACGGTCCGGTGCCTTCCGCCCTCGCGCAGTTCTCCCCCAGCCTTCGGCCGGGAGGGGCCCCCACGCGCCCCTGGATAGTGCAACTTCGGGCGAGCTGCACAGCTGTTCCGCGCCGTGCCTTCCGCTTTCGCGCAGTTCCTCGCGCCCCTGGGTAGTGCAACTTCTGGGTGGTGCGACTTCGGGTGGGCTGCACAGCTGTTCCGCGCAAACGCGAAGGGTCCCCCCGTCCGGTTAGGACGGGGGGACCCTTCGCGTTGAGCGGTCGAGGGGGCCGGCGCGGCAAGAGCGCACAGCACTACGGGCCACGGCGCCGACACGGGACCCTCAACCCATGCGGCACCGCAGCCCGGAGTTGTCGTCGGGCGCCGTGTTCGCCGAGAGCTGTGCGGGGCCCTCGGTGTCCGGCGACCGACCGAGGAGCCGCCGCGCGCGGTCAGGGCAGATAGCGCGGGGCAGGCTCCTTGGTGCATGTTCATTGTGGACTAGACCAATCTGGGTTGTCCAGAGCTCGGCGAAAATTGGTCTGGACAACATGGGGGTAATGCGGGATGGCATCCGGGCGACGCCCGGAGGGCGGCCGGGAGGCCCGGCGGGGGCGGCTGCGGTTACGCTCGCCCTGTGCCCTCGCTGAACGAACTCGTCCGCCGCCACACCACTCTCACCGGTGCCGATGTGGAGTGGCTCCACAATCTGGTGTCCGAGTGGCAGCTGCTCTCCGACCTCTCCTTCGCCGACCTGGTGCTCTGGATCCCCACCTGGGACGGCATCCGGTACGTCTCGGTCGCCCAGATGCGCCCGAACACCGGTCCGACCTCCTACCAGGACGACATGGTCGGCCACCTGGTGCCGCGCGGCCGCCGCCCGCTGCTGGACGCCGCCTTCGACGAGGGCCGGATCGTCCGGGAGGGTGATCCGGAGTGGCGGGAGGAGGTGCCGGTGCGGGTCGAGTCGATCCCCGTCCGGCGGGAGGGGAAGGTGTTGGGCGTGATTGCCCGCAACACCAACCTGCTCACCGTGCGCACTCCGAGCCGGCTGGAGCTCACCTACCTGCAGAGCGCTTCCGACCTGGCCCAGATGATCGCCGCAGGATCGTTTCCCTACCCCGGCGTCGAGCAGACCGACATGGACGCGGCGCCCCGGGTCGGCGACGGCCTGATCCGCCTGGACGCGGACGGCATCGTCACCTACGCCAGCCCCAACGCGCTCTCCGCCTACCACCGGCTCGGCCTCACCACCGATCTGGTGGGCAGTCACCTCGGCCGTGCCACCGCCGAGTTGGCCCCGCCCTCGCGCGGTGCGGTGCACGAGGCGCTGGTGAAGCTGGCCAGCGGTTGGGCGCCCCGGCAGACCGAGGTGGAGGCGCAGGGCGGAGTGGTCACCCTGCGCGCGATCCCGCTGAAGCCGAAGGGCGTCCTCACCGGTTCTCTGGTGCTGGCCCGGGACGTCACCGAGCTGCGCCGCCGGGACCGGGAGCTGATGACCAAGGACGCGACCATCCGGGAGATCCACCACCGGGTGAAGAACAATCTGCAGACCGTGGCCGCGCTGCTGCGGCTGCAGGCCCGCCGGATGGACTCGGACACCGGCCGTGCGGCGCTGGACGAGGCCGTCCGCCGGGTCGGCTCGATCGCCATCGTGCACGAGACGCTCTCGCAGACCCTGGACGAGCGGGTGGCCTTCGACGAGATCGCCGACCGGGTGCTGGCGATGGTGATGGAGCTGTCCCAGGACGGCAAGGTCACCACCCGGCGCACCGGCAGCTTCGGCATCCTCGCGGCCGAGGTGGCCACGCCGCTGGCGATGGTCCTGACCGAACTGCTGCAGAACGCGCTGGAGCACGCCTTCGGTCCGAAGGCCTCCGGCAGCCTGGAGGTCAGCGCGTTGCGCGGCCGCGCGCCGGCCACCGGCATGGGCTGGTCGGACAGTTGGAACGGCGGGGCCAAGCCGGACGAGTACCTGCTGATCACCGTGCAGGACGACGGCCGGGGGATGCCGGAGGGCTTCGACCCGCAGCAGGCCGGCAATCTCGGCCTGCAGATCGTCCGGACGCTCGCCACCAACGAACTCGGCGGCACCTTCGACATGGTGGCCGGGCCGGGGGGCGGCACGAAGGTCGTCCTGGAGATCCCGGTCCGCTAGCCGTGCTCCGGTAGCCGTGCTCCGGTAGCCGTGCTCCGGCCCGGCCGTGATGCCGGGCGGGGCCGGACTCGGAACCCGAAGCGGGCCCGGAAAGAGAAACGAGGCCCTGCCGACCGGGGGGGGTGGGTCGGCAGGGCCTCTCAACCCGTTCCGGCCGTCGGGGGGAGTCGGCCGGAACGGGGGCTCTTGGTGGTGCTGTGACGCCCGGTGCGTTGCACACGGTGAGCGCCCTAGGTCCACGATATTGCTCTGTGTGAACAGTATCAAGTGCCAGGGCCGCTCGGCGTCGTCCGAATCTCGCCGAAGCGCGACCCGCTCTGCGGAAGGCTTCGCCTGACTTGCGGCAAAGCCCTTGATCATGGGTTGATCAGGTCGTACCAGTAAAGGTGAATCAGGCGGTGCGGGCGCGGTTGCGGGCGGCGCGGCGCTTCATCGCACGACGCTCGTCCTCGCTCATACCGCCCCAGACGCCGGCGTCCTGGCCGGTCTCGAGCGCCCACTGCAGGCACTGCTCCATGACGGGACAGCGGCGGCACACGGCCTTGGCTTCCTCGATCTGCAGCAGAGCAGGACCGGTGTTCCCGATCGGGAAGAACAGCTCCGGGTCCTCTTCGCGGCAGACAGCGCGGTGGCGCCAGTCCATGTTCGTCCAACTCCTCCGGTCGGTGGGGGTGTGGTCCCTGCCGACGCAATCGATGGTGGGCTTGTGAATGTGAACGCTTTCACGAATCCCGTAACAGCAAAAGGGACCAAGGGCCCATCGGGCCTGGGTGGTCTGTGCTGGAGTGGGGTTCGGGCAGATCAAGGGATGTGTCGCGCCGCATCCATGAGGTTTGAGCCTGCACCGACGCTGCGACGTGTCCCGATCGCCATGTAGAGGTTCGCAAACCTCGGGCTCGGATACAACCCCCTTCGGTGAGGAATTTTTGATTCTTCGGTGTCGCCTAGCTCACAGCCCGTACTTCTATGGGGTGAAGGGGGCTTGTGCGTTCGAGAAGAAGGGGAAGACCCTCTTCTGGTCACACAATCACACGCAGTGCCCGCCGAACGCCTGTGAAACTGACGCGACTCCTGTCTCCAAGGTGGTCCCCATCGACCTGAAACGGGGCCGGTTCCTGTGAAACCAAGGTGAAGTGGCGGACGTCGTGATAGGAGACAACGTGTTTGCCGCTAGGGCCGGGTGTCTCCGTGGAGCCATTCGCAGGAGTGTGCGAGCGCAGAATCTGACGGACCGTTCGAGCCGTGCCGAACGCGGTCATTCGAGTGATGCCGAAGACGTCGAGGTCCGCGTCGAAGGAGGCGGCAGGCGAAGGGACGACCGGGCGGTTGCCAAGGAACGTCCACGGAGAAGTGTTGGAGACTATGGTCATCACCAGCCCCGGCACCGGCTCCCGGCCGTTCATTTCCAGGGAGATCGGCCCGGACTTTCGGTGTTCACGCTCAGTGATGTAGTGCCGGAGAGCCTGATTGATGTAGAGCGCGTGAGTTGACTTCCGCCCCGCCTTGCGCTGCTCCTCCACCCGCCCCACCACGCCGGCGTCGAAACCCAGCCCCGCGGTGAAGGTGAACCAGCGGTCCGGCATCCCCTCGCTCATCGCCTTGCCCAGGCTGATCGCCCGCTCCTGCCCGTGCTCCAGGGCGTACAGGAGTGCGCCGGTCGCCTCCACCGGATCGTTCGGCAGACCGAGGGCGCGCGCGAAGACGTTCGTGCTCCCGCCCGGGACGACTGCCAGCCGGGGCACCCGTTCGGAGGGGCCGTGCGCGAGCAGCCCGTTGACGACCTCGTTGACGGTGCCGTCGCCCCCCAGGGCCACCACCAGGTCCACCGTGCCGTCGACGGCCGCCTGCCGGGCCAGGTCGCCCGCATGGCCGCGGTACTCGGTGTGGGCGACCTCCAGCTTCAGATCGCTGCGCAGGGCGTGCGTGAGTACGTCACGGGTGCGGCCACTGGTGGTGGTCGCTTTCGGGTTCACGACCAGGAGAGCGCGCATGGCGATCAGCCTACGGGGCCCTGCCCCGCGCCACCGCGCCGAAGGTGCCGGTTACCCTGCTGAGGTGACCGCTGAGACCTCCGCCCCCGCCCCCGCCAAGCCCGCCGCTCTGCTCGTCGGCGTGACGATCACCGTCCTCGCGGGTGCCGCGATGACCGGCTGGGGGATCTACGACATGATCACCGGCCTGACCGGGGACTCGGCGGCGCTCGGCCGCAGCGAGTACGGCGGGGCCGTCCTGCTGCTGATGGGCCTGCTGCCGCTGCTGGCCGGCCGCGCCCTGCTGCGGCTGCGCCGCTGGGGCCGCACCCCGGCGGTGCTGACCAACTCGCTCTTCCTGGCCGTCGCGTACTTCATGTGGGGCGGCAGCGGTCCGATGCCCGCGCTGGCGCCGGTCGCCGCGGTGGTCGGGCTGGTCGGTGTCGTCAGCCTGCTGACGCCGGGCGTCACCGCCGTGCTGTACCGGCCGTAGGCGGTCCCACAGGGGCGTGAAGAGGGGCGCGGAGAACTCCGCGCCCCTCTTCACGTCTTCACGCCCCCAGCCGTCCGGGCTACTCCTCGACGAGGAGCTTCTCGCGGAGCTGGGCGAGGGTGCGGGCCAGCAGGCGGGACACGTGCATCTGCGAGATGCCCACCTCGGTGGCGATCTGAGACTGCGTCATGTTCCGGAAGAACCGCAGCACCAGGATCTTCTGCTCGCGTGGCGGGAGTTGGGCCAGCAGCGGCTTGAGCGACTCGCGGTACTCGACGCCCTCCAGCGCCTCGTCCGTCGTCCCCAGGGTGTCCGCCACGGCCGGCGACTCGTCGTCGCTGTCCGGGACGTCCAGCGACAGCGTGGAGTACGCGTTGGCGGACTCCAGGCCCTCCAGCACGTCCTCCTCGGAGATCCCGAGGTGCTCCGCCAGCTCGTGCACGGTGGGGGAGCGCCCGTGCCGCTGGGAGAGCTCGCTGGTCGCCGTGGTGAGCGACAGCCGCAGTTCCTGGAGCCGGCGCGGCACCCGGACGGCCCAGCCCTTGTCCCGGAAGTGCCGCTTGATCTCGCCCACGATGGTCGGCGTGGCGTAGGTCGAGAACTCCACCCCGCGCTCGTGGTCGAAGCGGTCCACCGACTTGATCAGGCCGATGGTGGCGACCTGGGTCAGGTCGTCCAGCGGCTCGCCCCGGTTGCGGAACCGCCGGGCCAGGTGCTCGACCAGCGGGATGTGCATCCGGACCAGCTGGTTGCGCAGCTCCACCCGCTCGGCCGACCCCTCGGGCAGCCCCGACAGCCGTACGAACAGCGCCCGGGCCGCCTCCCGGTCCGGTGCACCGGACCGGTGCGCCTGGGCGGGCACCGCGCCGCGTACCGCCGTGGCGGCGGCCTGCAGCTCCTCGGACTCGACGTCCGAGATCACCGCCTCGACGGGCGGGACGTCGGAGGGCTGCTGCTCCGGCGTCGGATCGGTCGGCTGGGTCATCCGATGGGCGTCCTTCGGGTGCACGTCGTCTGCGGCGGTTCGGGCGTCCTGCGGGGTGGCGGCGCGCGCCTGGGGAGGTACGGCCAGGTCGGCGGTGGCGGCCGGCCTCCCGGCAACACCTGTGCGGTCCAGATCACTCACGGCGATCACCCGTTCCGTTCCGGGAGCACTTCACATGGGGTGTACCGCGGGGCGGTACGGGGGAGCCGTACGCTCGGCGCGCTCGGCGCCGGGCGTACGGCTTCGCGGTCGGTCCTCAGAACTGGGCGGGTGTTCCGCCGCGCTTCTTGTGCAGACTGATGCTCACCGTTCTGTCCTCGCCGACCGAGGACTCCACCTCACCGGCCAGTGCGGAGAGCACCGTCCAGGCGAAGGTGTCCCGCTCCGGTGCCCGGCCGTCCGTGGTCGGCGCGGAGACCGTCACTCTGAGCGAGTCGCCGACCAATCGGAACACGCAGGTCAGGACGGAACCCGGCACGGCCTGCTGGAGCAGGATGGCGCAGGCCTCGTCCACCGCGATCCGGAGATCCTCGATCTCGTCCAGCGTGAAGTCCAACCGGGCCGCGAGACCGGCCGTCGCCGTTCGCAGCACCGAGAGGTAGGCCCCGGCCGCTGGCAGTCGGACCTCCACGAAGTCCTTCACTCCGGGCTCGCCGTCGATCTGGGACACCCTCACCTCCTGGGTGACGCGCGGTGCTTGCGGCGGCAGCGCCTGATGCGACGCTGCTGCGGCACTTCCTGTTGCTTGACTCAACTGCTTCGCCCCAACTGTCCAGAGGGGTGGTGCGGTACGTACCGGTCATACCCACCCGGGAGGGCCGGAACGCCGCGCATCCGCCCGAGACGTTACCGCGACAACCGGCCTGATGTCGCGATCTCGGACCGTCCTCACGTGAACGGGCGAAACCCGCCCGCCCGCCGACCCGTTCACACCGCCGTCCTCAGGAGCCCAGCGAGGCCAGCGCGCCGTCGGTGAGCCGGAAGACCGTCCAGCCGTCCATGGGCGTGGCGCCCAGCGACTTGTAGAAGCCGATCGACGGTGTGTTCCAGTCCAGCACGGACCATTCGAGCCGCGAGTACCCGCGCTCGACGCAGATCCGGGCCAGCTCGGTCAGCAGCGCCTTGCCGTGCCCGCCACCGCGCTCGCCCGGGCGGACGTACAGGTCCTCCAGGTAGATGCCGTGGGTGCCGCGCCAGGTCGAGAAGTTCCGGAACCAGAGCGCGAAACCCACCGCCTCGCCGGTGGCGTCGTCCTCGGCGACGAGACCGAAGACGGCGGGGTTCTCGCCGAACAGCGCGTCCCGGAGCTGCTCCTCGGTGGCCTCGGCCTCGTGCAGAGCCTTCTCGTACTCCGCGAGTTCGCGGATCATCGAGTGGATGACGGGGATGTCGGAGATTTCGGCTGTGCGGATCATAAGGTGAGCCTACTCGGGGACCCCGAGCGGCCGGGAAGGAAATCACGTGCGGGATTCGTGCGGGATTCCGCGGACAGCGGCCCTCCGGTGGACCTGCCTTCCGGTGCACCGGCCTTCGGGTGCACCGGTTATCCGGCAGGAGGCCGTCGGGTGCGGGCCGTCGGATGTGCGGGCGGTCCGGGGGCTATTCGTCCCAGGCCTGGACGGCGGTCTGGTCGATGATTTTCCCGTCCCGCAGGTCGGCCATCGCGGTGCAGAGGACTTTCGTCCCGTCCGGGTATTCGCAGGACTCCATCCACGCGACGTGGTCGCCGTCCACCACGACCTGCTCCAGCTTGTGGGTCATGTCCCGGCTGTAGACGTCCGACAGGACCGCCGTGATCTCGGTGCGGCCGTGCGCCACCATCGGGTGGCTCGGCTGGCTCCGGTGGTCGATCATCCGCATCTCGGCGTCGTCCGCGTAGAGGGCGAGCAGCATGCTCGCCTTGCTCGCCTCGATGCCTTCACGCAGGGCCTCGGTGTCGAAGGCGGTGGGTGCCGCCATGGTGCTCATGATGGTCTCCTTCGCTCGCTCGCGTCCTCGCGCCGACGAGCCGGACCGGTAGCGGTTCGACCCGCAAGTCGAGCGTACGCCGCATGGCGGGGGAAATATATTCCGGCAATTCCCGGGATCTCCCGGCGAACTGTCCGTGCACGTCCGACTGCGCGGCGGAAACACGACCGCCCCCGGCCTTGCGGGCCGGGGGCGGTCGGTTCGGGACTGAGACGGACTCAGGCCTTCTTGGTCTCCCAGAAGATCGAGTCGATCTCGGCGATCAGGTCGAGCAGCGCCTGGCCGGTGGCCGGGTCGTTCGAGCCCTTGGCGGCCGAGGCCGCCTTGCCCGCGTTGTTGAACAGCTCGTGCAGCTGCGGGTACTTCTCGAAGTGCGGGGCCTTGAAGTAGTCGGTGTGCAGCACCGAGAGGTGGTGCTTGACCAGCTCGGCGCGCTCCTCCTTGATGACGATGGCGCGGGTACGGAACGCCGCGTCCTCGTTGGCCTGGTACTTCTCCTGAGTGGCCTTCACCGACTCGGCCTCGATCCGCGCCTGCGCCGGGTCGTAGACGCCGCAGGGCAGGTCACAGTGGGCGTGCGCGGTGGCTCGCGGTGCAAACAGACGAGAGAACATGGGAGTCCTTCCTTAGATCGTCTTCCCGCGCCTGAGATTACCCTTACGTCCGCCGGGTTTCGCTGCGGGGCAGGGGGCCTAGGGCAAAAGGCGGACCCCGAACCGGCTCATAACGGACGGGGTCGCCCGTTCGGGTCACGCCGGTTCCGGGGCAAGCCGGGCACCGGACTTGGGAGAAGGGCCGGCACGGATGAGTGCGGAGCGCGGGCGAGGCGGGCTGCTGCCGCTCGGGGTGGTCGACGTGGCGGGGCCGTCGATGGTCCCGACGCTGTACGAGGGGGACCTGGTGCTGGTCCGCTACGGCGGCCGGATCACGCCCGGGGCGGTGGTGCTGTTCCGGCACCCGCTGCGGCAGGACCTGCTGGTGGTCAAGCGGGCCGTGGGGCGCCGGCCGCGCGGCTGGTGGATGTTGTCGGACAATCAGTTCGTCGACAGCGACAGCCGGGAGTACGGCGCGGTGCCCGACGATCTCGTGCTCGGCCGGGTGCTGCTGCGGCTGCGCCCCCGCCCGGCCTGGCTGGGCCGCCACCCGGCCCGGACCGTGCGCTGACGGCCCGGCCGACCGCCCCGGCGGGCCGCTCAGCCCCGGACGGTGAGGGCGGCGGCCTGCTGCTCCGTCCGCTCGTTCGCCTCCAGCCGCTTGCGGGCGCGGTACGCGGCGACGTTCGCCCGGGTCGCGCAGCGGTCGGAGCAGTAGCGGCGCGAGCGGTTGGTGGAGGTGTCCAGGTAGGCGTTGCGGCACGGCGCGGCCTGGCAGATGCCGAGCCGGTCGGCCCCCATCGAGGTGAGGTGTATCGCCAGGCCCATGCAGGCCACGGCGGTGAAGTTGGCGGCCGCGGTGTGCGCGTTGTCGGCCAGGTGCAGGTGCCAGCGCGGGCGCCCCGCCTCGTCCAGGTAGTCGTGCCCCGAGACCAGCGGACTGACGGGGTACTCCACCATCAGGCTGTTCAGCAGGTCCACCCCGCGCACCTCGTCCCCCTCCGCGGCGGCCTCGAACACCCCGCGCAGCCGCACCCGGACCGCCCGCAGCCGGGGCAGGTCCGACTCGTCGGCCATCGCGGCAGCCCGCGACGGCACACCGAACAGGGCCCGGACGGCATCCACCGAGACCAGCGAGTCGGTGCCGCGCTCCGGCTCCTCGCTGTTCACCAGCCGGACGGCGAAGTCGGCGTACGAGGCGAGCTCCACGGTGGTCCTTCCGAGCGCTGTAACGGGTGAGTAGCTCCTAGGGTATTACACGAGTGGCATTGGCGGCGCTGGGTTGCTTGCAGCTCCCTCCGCCGCAGAGCTTTGACGTTTTCAGCCGCGCTCGCGGCAGTGATTTGACTATTTCTTCGCCAATTATTCCAGTTTGGGTTGACTCTAAAAGTCCACTCTCGCCCGGATTGCCCTGGTTCTGAATTGTCCTAATATTCCATCGCCAAAGAGTTGACCGGCGCTGCCGATCTGTAAATAATTAGTATGCGGAAGCTCGTGATTCTGGAATTGATCGAGCCATCGCTGTGCAATGCCGATACATTTCTCTTTATTTGGAGGACGGCTCGTGAAGTTCAGGTCAGCTGTAACTGCTGGGCTGGTGGCTGTTGGTGCGGCTATCACTGTTCCAGCGTCGGCGGGAGTTGCTTCAGCCGATCCGTCATGCGTCGTTCAGCACTCGGAGTCGATGAGCAGTGGATACTTTTTCATCACTGTCACCAGCAATCCCTGCAGTCAGCCCATCAGGGCAATTGTGCAGTGTCATGACTGGTGGGGTGGGTGGATCAATCGTGGGGTGAGCGTCACTGTGGGTACGTCTCAAGCCGATGGCTGCGGCAGCTCGGTCATGACGGATGAAGGTTATGACAGGTTTGTGAACGGCTCCTGGTTGGCATACTGGGATTGATGCCGGAATTCCCGACGAGCCCTCCGGATCATTGATGGGTTCGAGGTGAAGCCTGGAGTTCTGACGGCGCAGCTGCCGACTGAGATATTGATGCCGCTGACCCCACTTCGGTGGGGTCAGCGGCATCAACGCTTGTATTCGCCTGGATGGGTGCTGCTCACTGTCGATTCGACAGTGAATTGACTGATCGGATTAGACTTACAGCACCTTGGAGAGGAAGGCCCTGGTCCGCTCGTGCTGCGGGTTGCCGAGGACCTCGCGCGGGCTGCCGGACTCGACCACCACGCCGCCGTCCATGAAGACCAGGGCGTCGCCGACCTCGCGGGCGAAGCCCATCTCGTGGGTGACCACGATCATTGTCATGCCCTCCTCTGCCAGGCCGCGCATGACGTCCAGGACCTCGCCGACCAGCTCGGGGTCGAGCGCGGAGGTGGGCTCGTCGAAGAGCATCAGCTTGGGCTGCATGGCCAGGGCGCGGGCGATCGCCACCCGCTGCTGCTGGCCGCCGGAGAGCTGCGAGGGGTAGTTGCCGGCCTTCTCGGCCAGCCCGACGCGCTCCAGCAGGGCCATGCCCCGCTCCTTCGCGGCGGACCTGCTCTCGCCCTTCACCTGCACCGGTGCCTCGATGATGTTCTCAAGGGCGGTCATGTGTGGGAAGAGGTTGAAGTGCTGGAAGACCATGCCGATGTCGCGCCGCTTGAGCGCCACCTCGCGGTCCTTCAGCTCGTACAGCCGGTCGCCCTTCTGCCGGTAGCCGACCAGGTCGCCGTCGACCGAGAGCCGGCCGGCGTTGATCTTCTCCAGGTGGTTGATGCACCGCAGGAAGGTGGACTTGCCGGAGCCCGAGGGCCCGACCAGGACGAACACCTCGCCCTGGTTGACCTCCAGGGTGATGCCCTTGAGCACCTCGACCGCGCCGAACGACTTGTGGACGGCCTCGGCCTTGACCATCGGCGTGGTCCGGCCGGCCGGCGTCTTCGTCAGATCACTCACTGGTGTCCGCCTCCCTCAAGGCCGGGGACGACGTCGGGCCCGGCGGCGGGCTTGGGGCGCCCGCGGAAGAGGCCGGCCAGCCGCTGGAGCGGGGTCGGGGGCAGGATCCGGTTGGCGCCGCGCGCGTAGTGCCGCTCGATGTAGTACTGGACGACCGTCAGGATCGAGGTCAGCAGCAGGTACCAGATGCTCACGGTGACGAGCAGCGGGATGGTCTCGAACGTGCGGGAGTAGATGTTCTGCCCGGCCCGGAGCAGTTCTTCCAGCGAGATCGCCGAGACCAGCGAGGTGGTCTTCAGCATCGAGATGGTCTCGTTGCCGGTCGGCGGGATGATCACTCGCATCGCCTGCGGCAGGACGATCCGCCGCATGGTGCTGGACTGGCTCATCCCCAGCGCGTGGGCGGCCTCGGTCTGCCCCGGCGAGACGGACTGGATGCCGCCTCGGACGATCTCGGCCATGTAGGCGGCCTCGTTGAGACCGAGGCCGAGCAGGGCCGCCATGAAGAGCGGGATCACCTGGTTGGTCGGCTCGGACCAGAAGGACGGGCCGAACGGGATGCCGATCGAGAGCTTCGTCCAGAGGGCCCCCAGGAAGTTCCAGAAGAGCAGCTGGACCAGGATCGGGGTGCCGCGGAACACCCAGATGTAGAACCAGGCGGTGCCGGACAGCACCGGGTTGGTGGAGAGCCGCATGATCGCCAGCAGGGTGCCGCCCGCCACGCCGATCAGCATGGAGAGCGCGGTCAGCTCAAGGGTGACGCCGAGGCCGTGCAGGATCGAGGAGTCGAAGAGGTACTTGCCGACGACGTCCCAGTGGAATTGCGCGTTGGTGATGAGCGCGTGGAGCAGCATCGCCGCGAGGACCGCGACGACGACGGCTCCGGCCCAGCGTCCGGGGTGGCGGACCGGGACGGCCTTGATGGCCTCAGGCCGTCCCGGGTTCACCGCGCCCTGATCGAGAGAGTTCACTGTGTGGCCTCAGGGGTCGGTTAGGAGGAGAACAGGTCAGCTGGTGGCGCCGTCGACAACGGACTTGTCGATCGCTCCGGCCTGCACGCCCCACTGCTCCAGGATGGCCTTGTAGGTACCGTCGGCCATCAGCGCCGTGACGGCTCCCTGGACGGCCTTGGTGAGGTCCGTGCCCTTGGGGAGGACGACGCCGTAGGGGGCGGTGTCCGTGGTCGAGCCGATCTTCTGCAGCTGGCCGTTGGTCTGCTTGACCGCGTAGTCGATGACCGGCGAGTCGGCCAGCATCACCTGGTCGCGGCCGGAGATCAGGGCGGTGGTGACGTCCGTCTGCAGGTCGAACTTGTCGCCGTCGTTCGGGACGGTCGGCTTGCCGGCCTTGACGCACGCCGGGTTGATGGTGTCCTTGATCGCGTCGGCCTGGGTGGTGCCGGTCTGGACCGCGACCTTCTTGCCGCACAGGTCGGTGGCGTCGATCTTGTCGGGGTTGCCCGCCTTGACCGCCGTGCTGGTGCCCGCCGAGAAGTAGGTCACCATGTCGACGGTGGCCTCGCGCTCCTTCGTGTCCGTGAAGGAGCTCATGCTCATGTTGTACTTCTTCGCCGTGATGCCCGGGATGATCGAGTCGAACTTGGCGTCCTGCACGTCGGCGGTCAGGCCGAGCTTCTGCGCGATCGCCTTCGCCAGGTCCACGTCCATGCCGACGATGTTGCCGCTGGCGTCCTTGAACTCGTTCGGCGCGTACGACGCGTCGGCGGCGACGATCAGCTTGCCGCTGGACTTCACGTCGGCGGGGACCAGGGCGGCCAGCGAGGGGTCGGCGGTGACGGCCTTGACCGAGGAGCCGGCGCTCGGCGAGCCGGAGCTGGAGCTGCTCGAACTGCTGCACGCGGTGAGGGCCAGCGAAGCGGTCGCGAGTACGACGGCGGCGGCAGTGAGGCGGGAGCGCGAGGTACGGGCGGTCATTGGGGGGATCTCCTCCTGGGAGAGGTCGGGCGGAGCGCGCCGCGGGAGGCGGCACACCGGGTCCAACGGCCCGCACTTCTTCGTACGGGGCCGAGCCGGTCGTTCGGGTGGTGTTGGCCGTGCCGGTTGGTGCCCTCGCCACCCTCCGCCGAGGTGGACGAGCGGTCGAACTGCCTCGACCACTGGTCTGTTGTGATCGGAGATGGGGGAATCCTGCCATCCGGTGCCGGTGAACGGACCCATATTCAGATCAAAATCGGATAACGGGGGCTCAGAGCGTCCGATATCCGGACGAATTCCGCGCCCCTGTCACCCTGCGTATAAGTATGCAGATCACCGGGCATCCGGACGGGAGGCCCGCCCGTCGGGAGCAGCGGACTGCGACAGGCGGGTGAACGGGCGGGCGGGTCTCCGGGTCAGAAGCCGCCGTTGATCACCGCGTTCTCCGCCGCCCCCGCCGAGAGGTTCCACTTGGCGAGGATCTTCTCGTAGTCACCGCTCCGGATCACCTGGTCCAGCGCCTTGACCAGCACCTCCTCCAGGGCGCCGCCGCCCTTGGCCACGGCTATCCCGTACGGGCCGGGCTGCAGCTGCGCGGTGGCGACCTGGAAGGCGTTGCCGCCCTGGACGTTCTGGGCGTCGTACGCGGCCACCGGGAAGTCGTTCAGGTCGGCCACGGCCTGCCCGGCGGAGAGGGCGGCCAGCGCCTGGTCGTCGGTGTCGAACTGCTGGACGGTCAGTGGCTTTCCGGCCCGGTTGCAGGCGTCGGACTGGTGGGCGGCCAGGGTCGCCTGGGTGGTGGCGCGCTGCAGGGCGATGGTGGTGCCGCAGAGGTCGTCGAGGGACTTGATCCCGTTCGGGTTGCCCTTCGCGACCAGGATCGAGGTGCCGGCGATGAAGTAGTCGACGAAGTCCACCCCGGGGTTGGTCTTCCTGCCGCTGTCGTCGGTGCCGTCGCGGCGCTGGCCGTCGTCGGTCATCGCGGACATCACCGCGTCGTACTGCTGCGCCTGGAGCCCGGGGATCAGCTTGTCGAACGGGGTGTCGACGAACTCGACCCGGACGCCGAGGCGTTTGCCGAGTTCGGCCCCGATGTCCGGATCGAGGCCGATCATCGCGCCGTTCGGCGCCTTGGACTCCACCGGCGCGTAGCTCGGGTCGGAGGCGATCCTGAGGACTCCGGCGGACCGGATCGAGCCCGGGAGCCTGCCGTGCAGGTCGGCCACGGAGTTCGCCGGCGCAGGGCTGCCGGCGCAGGCCGTGAGCAGCAGCGAACCGGTGGCCAGGGCGGCACAGGAGCGGGCGGTGCGCCCGGTGGGGAGGGTGGTTCCGTGCATGGTGCTCCTCCGGTAAGAGAGTTGCGTTCTGCCATCGGACGGGTGGGTGTACGAAAGGACGGGGTGACCCGCGGTGCCGGAGTCGCGACTGTCAGGCACCGGAGGTCGAAAGTGGGATCCTCCCATCCCGTCCTCCGGAGCCGGGCGGCGGGTGTGTCAGAATCTGGTATCGGGTGACCCCCGAACCAGAACCCAGACCGGCCGAGTCCCGACAGGGCTCGGGGCGTGCAGGACCGGAAGCCGATACTTCGGCTCTGGATCCGGGCCGCCGACTCCCCTTCGCGTCTGTGTTCACTCCTGCGAGTGCGTGCGCCCGTCCCCTGTTGCCACCCGTGTCTGTCCGGTAGGTCCGACTCAGCGGCAGTCAAGTGGTGTTCTAGGGATGAAGTGCACGTTAAGAGGACAAAAAGGCACAGGTGCGATGCCTTTGTCCGATCTAGGCTCATGCATTCCGGCCACCGATTCGACGGGAATCGGCCGGATGAGAACCTGGCAGACCGGAAGCACAGCGCAGAACACCCAAACCCTCACTTCGAGGGCGCCGCCCGACGGCAGTGCCCCGACCCGGCTCCGGGTACGCCTCCTCGGCGGACCCGCCTCCCGCTCCGGCGGGCCCGGGTCGTCCCGCCGTCGGGCCGTGCGCTCTCACTGATCATGACGAAGAGGTCATCATCGTGGCAGCGGAGATCATCCACCCGAACACCCAGGACACCGACGACCCGGTCGACGCCGTCTTCGCGCTGCACCGCGGCGGCAAGATGGAGATCCGCGCGACGGTGCCGGTGCGGGACGCGGACGACCTGTCCCTCGCCTACACACCCGGTGTCGCGCGGGTCTGCACCGCGATCGCCGAGCAGCCCGAGCTGGTCAACGACTACACCTGGAAGTCCAACGTGGTCGCCGTCGTCACCGACGGCACCGCCGTGCTGGGCCTCGGCGACATCGGCCCGGAAGCCTCGCTGCCCGTCATGGAGGGCAAGGCGATCCTGTTCAAGCAGTTCGGCGGCGTGGACGCCGTGCCGATCGCGCTGGCCTGCACCGGCGTCGACGAGATCGTCGAGACGGTCGTCCGGTTGGCACCCTCCTTCGGCGGGGTCAACCTGGAGGACATCTCGGCGCCCCGCTGCTTCGAGATCGAGCGCCGGCTCCAGGAGGCCCTGGACATCCCGATCTTCCACGACGACCAGCACGGCACCGCGATCGTCTCCACCGCGGCGCTGTGGAACGCCGCCAAGGTGACGGGCCGGGAGATCGGCGACCTGCGGGCCGTCATCTCCGGCGCGGGCGCGGCCGGTATCGCGATCGCCAAGATGCTGGTCGCGGCCGGCATCGGCGACGTCTCGGTCTGCGACCGCAAGGGCGTCGTGTACGAGGGCCGGGGTGACCTGACGGACGTCAAGGCCGAGATCGCCGCGATCACCAACAAGGCCGGGCTGAAGGGCTCGCTGGCCGACGCGCTGGCCGGCGCGGACGTCTTCATCGGCGTCTCCGGCGGCACCGTGCCGGAGGAGGCGGTGGCCACCATGGCGAAGGACTGCTTCATCTTCGCGATGGCCAACCCCAACCCGGAGATCCACCCCGAGGTGGCGCACAAGTACGCCGCCGTGGTGGCCACCGGCCGCTCGGACTTCCCGAACCAGATCAACAACGTGCTGGCCTTCCCCGGCATCTTCGCCGGCGCCCTCCAGGTCCGGGCCACCCGGATCACCGAGGGCATGAAGCTGGCCGCCGCCCAGGCGCTGGCCGCGGTGGTCGCCGACGAGCTGACGGCCCAGAAGGTCATCCCCTCGCCGTTCGACGAGCGCGTCGCGCCGGCCGTCACCAAGGCCGTCGCCGAGGCGGCCCGCCGGGAAGGCGTTGCCCGCAGCTGACGGCAACCACCGCAGGGGCTCAGGTTCGCGTACGCAACCGGAAGCCTCCAGGGGCGCGGGGAACTGCGCGACCAGGGCACGACGTCCGTGCACGGTTGCGCGCGCAGTTCCCCGCGCCCCTGCTGTGGTTACCCGGTTGCGTACGTGAGCCCTGTGTCCCCTGGCCGGCGGAGCCCGACGCGTTCCAGGTCACATCGTGGCGTGGTTCCCCGGGCGACCGTCCCGGCGCTAGGGTCCTGGCATGTTCGCCGCCTACGCCGCACGCATCGATGCCGACGACCCGCTGAGCGCCCTGGAACTGGGGGAACTCCCCGAGCCCGAGGTCCGTCCGGGCTGGAGCGTGGTGACGGTGAAGGCCGCCACCCTCAATCACCACGACCTCTGGTCGCTGCGCGGGGTCGGGTTGCCCGCCGAGCGACTGCCGATGATCCTCGGGTGCGACGCCGCCGGGGTCGACGAGGACGGCAACGAGGTGGTCATCCACTCGGTGATCGGACAGAGCGGGCACGGCGTCGGCCCGGACGAGCCGCGCTCGATCCTGACCGAGCGCTACCAGGGCACCTTCGCGCAGCGGGTCGCGGTGCCGACCTGGAACCTGCTGCCCAAGCCCGCCGGACTCTCCTTCGCCGAGGCCGCCTGCCTCCCCACCGCCTGGCTGACGGCCTACCGGATGCTCTTCACCAAGGCGGGCGTGAAGCCCGGCGACACCGTCCTGGTCCAGGGCGCCGGCGGCGGCGTCTCGACCGCGCTGGTGGTGCTGGCCAAGGCGGCCGGTCTGCGGGTCTGGGTCACCGGCCGGGACGAGGCCAAGCTGGCCAGGGCCGTCGGACTCGGTGCCGACGCGGCCTTCGCCAGTGGCGCCCGGCTGCCGGAGCGGGTGGACGCGGTGATGGAGACCGTCGGCGCCGCGACCTGGTCGCACTCCGTCAAGTCGCTCAAGCCGGGCGGCGCCATCGTGATCTCCGGTGCCACCTCGGGAGCCAACCCGACGGCGACCGAGCTCAACCGGATCTTCTTCCTGGAGCTCAGGGTGATCGGCTCGACCATGGGCACCAAGGAGGAGCTGGCCGGCCTGCTCGCCCTCTGCGCCAACACCGGCGTCCGCCCGGTGATCGACTCCGTCCTCCCGCTGGCCGAGGCCCGGGACGGCTTCGCCCGGCTCGCCAAGGGCGACGTCTTCGGCAAGATCGTGCTGACGCCCTGACGCCCTGACGCCCTGACGCCCTGACCCGGCTGACGTCGGGCCTTCGCCGACAGCACTGCGCCCTGCCCGGAGGACCGGACAGGGCGCAGTGGTACGCGGGGACTACTGCTGGAAGCCGAAGAGGTCGACGACCATGTCCACCGGGCCGGTGCTGCCGTTGTACAGCGAGATCTTGTGGTCCTTGACCGGCACCACGACCTGGTTCGGGATGGTCTGACCGGCTACCCAGTTCAGGTTCGAGGCGAGCGGGCGGTCCGTCCCGTGCGGGTACACGGTCAGGAAGCCCGGAGCGGTCGGCCGGGTGACCGTCACGTTCAGCGTGACCGCGTAGGGCTCGGGCATCTCACCGAGATCGACCACCAGGGTGCCCCCGGCCGGTACCGGCGCGGCCTTGCGCGTCGGGGCTCCGCTGGCCCGGTACTCCATGTCGATCCGGGTGTCCATCAGCCGCCAGGGGCCGTCCGCCCGGTAGGTGTCATAGCCGTCCGCGCTGTAGTAGCCGGCGATGTCGGCGAGGATGTCCACCGCGCCCGCCGGGCCGCCCGCATAGAACGACACCTTGCCGTCGACCACCGGGACGGTCACCAGATTGGCGATGGTCTGGCCGGAGTTCCAGTTGAGGTTGGAGGCCTTCGGGCGGGCCTGGCCGTGCGGGAACACGGTGAGGAAGCCGCCGCTGTCGGGCTTCACAGCCGTGACGTTCAGCGTCACCGCCGTGACACCTTGTGCCGGGATCCCCTTCACCCCCGCCACCTGCAGGTCGACGGTGTCGCCGCCCTGGGACAGCTTGGTGGCACCACGGGTGTCCAGGAGCCGGGTCGGACCGGCCGAGGTGAAGACGCTGCCCTTGCTGCCGTAGTAGCCGGCCAGGTCGGCGACCACGTTCACGCTGCCGGCCGGGCCGCCGGCGTAGAACGACACCTTGCCGTCGACCACCGGCACCGTGACCAGGTTGGCGATGGTGGTGCCGGCCGTCCAGTTGAGGTTGGACGCGGTGGGGAGCGGGCGGCCGTGCGGGTAGACCGTCAGGAACCCGGGCGCGGTCGGGTCGGTCACGGTGACGTTCAGGGTCACGGCTGTGACACCGGTGGCGGGTACTCCGCCGACGCCGGCCACCTGGAGGTCCAGCGAGTGGCCGGACTTGACCGTACCGATGCCGTCGCGGGTGTCCAGCAGACGGGTCGGGCCGGCCGGGGTGTAGACGCTGCCGAAGCCGTAGTACTCCCACGCGCCACGGTCCCGGAAGCCTGATCCGGTGCCGCTGTCGGGTGCCACCGGGTCGTCCGAGGCGGACCTGCCGCCGAGGTCGACGGGGAGCATGCCCGGAGCGTTCTCGTCCGCCGAGTCGATGATGGGGCTGATCGACGGCTTGTCGGGAGTACTCGTGGGGTAGGGGTTGGCGACGAAGTCGTGGGCGCCCTGTCCGGTGGCGGTGGTGAAGGGAGCTTGGGCGTCGTAGGACTGGTCGGCCCAGTCGTAGGCGGGTCCGCCGCTGAGCGGGCTGACGACGTTGTAGTCGGCCTTCGTGCCGGTGGCCGAGTCTGTGTACACCCGGATGCCCGTGTGGTTGGTGTCGGCACCGCAGGGCTTGGGCGGGTAGCTCATGGTGTCGGTGTCGATCACGTTGTTCTCGACCGTCGCACCCGTCGATGCCCCCGCGAGGACCAGGCCGTCGTGGCAGCCGGTCCTGACGTTGTTGCTGACCAGCACTGTTCCGGGCGAGGCCGTGGCCATCACGGAACCGACCTCACTGGTGGTCAGCACCGTGCCCGAGGCATGGTCGATCTGCATGCCGCCCATCCGGTACCGGCCCACGGTCACCTTGCTGGAACCGTTGGTCACCCGGATGCCGTCGGGTTCGATGGTCGAGTAGGCCTGGGCACCGCCGCGCATCAACGTGATGTCCGAGGAGTTGTCGACCAGGACGTTCTCCTGCTGCGCGGGCCCGGCGTCGAAACCGCTGATCACCAGGTGTTGCGCGCCGGTGATGGTCAGGGTGTGCAGGTAGGGATGCTGCCAGTCGGGGTTGACCAGCTGGGCGTACGTCCAGTCCGGGCTGAGCTTGTCCTCGCCGCCGATGAAGGTGATCGGCGCCTCTGCGGTACCGGAACGAGTGAGCTTGACCTGCTCGTTGTAGCTCCCGGCCTTGACGTGGACGGTCTGGCCCGGCAGGACGATGTCCGCTGCCTCCTGGATGGTGCAGAACGGTGCGCTCTGCAGTCCGGTGCCGTGGTCCGCGCACTTGGCCGCGGGGTGGTTGTCGACGTAGAGATCCGTCGGTGCGGCGATCGCACTCACCGGGCCGAGGGCCGGAAGAGCGAGCGCGCCGAACACCACAGCGCTCGCCAGAGCGCCTGTGCGCGTCTTGATGATGCCCCCCAAGGGCGAGAAGTAGATCCCCGGAATCGGGTTCGTCGGGGAGGCTTCGCTAGCAGCTCCGCGCGACACGTGGGGATCATTTCACACGCCCTCCACCCACACCACGGAGTATCCCCCTCGTCAGCGCGACGGCGGGCCGCTGGCCCCCGGGCACGTTCCCCGGGCGCCCATCGGCCCGCCGTGTAAGGCCGTCAGCTCAGGATGCCGCGCAGGTGTTCCGCCGCGGCGGCCATCGCGCCCCGGGACTCGGCGAGCTGGCCGGCCGTCACCCCGCCGTCGCGGGCGGCGTCCCGGACCTGGTCGCGGAAGCGGTCGAGCAGGCGCTCCAGCTCGCGGGCCGGATCGCCGGCCGGGTCGGTCACCGTCCAGGCGGGGAGGCCGGCGGGGGGCGCGTCCTCGGTCCGGCCGCCGTTCTCCTTGTCCAGGTCGATCCGGTCCACCCGGACCTCGTCCTTCTCCGCCGCCGTCGGCTGGCCCCACTTGGCGGCGTCCGCCAGGCCGGCCAGGCCCTTGGTCAGTTCGGAGAGCCCCTCGGCCAGCCCGGTGGACCAGTCGCCGCGCGCCGCGTGCTCGCGGACCTGCTGCTCCACCCGCCGCTTGATCCGCAGTGCCTCCTGCTGGGCGGCGCTGCGGGAGGCCTTGGCCTGCTCGCGGAGCCGGCGGGCCTCCTCCTCGGCGGCCTTGGCCTGGGCCTTGGCGGCCCGCTCCTGCTCCTTGGCGCGCTTGGCCTGTTCCTTGGCCTGCGTCTTGAACTGGGAGAACTCCTCCTTGGCGCGCTGCCAGGCCTCCTTGTCCCCCCAGGGGCCCGCCCACGGGTCGCCGTGGCCCCCGGGCTGGGGCTTCGGCGCCGCCGCGCCCCAGAGCTCCTCGCGCAGGTCCTGCGCGCTGTCGCGGACGTCCTCGCGGATCGTCCCGGCGAGCTGCGCGACCGACTCGCGGATCTCGACCTCCAGCTCGGCGAGCTCGCCCTGGCGGTCGGCCAGCTCGGCCCGGCCCGCGTCGGTGAGCCGGTAGACCTTGCGGCCGCCCTCGCTGCTGTGGGCGACCAGGCCCTCCTGCTCCAGCTTCGCCAGCCGGGGGTAGACGGTGCCGGCGGAGGGCGCGTACAGGCCCTCGAAGCGCTCCTCCAGCAGGCGGATCACCTCGTAGCCGTGCCGGGGGGCCTCGTCGAGCAGCTTCAGCAGGTAGAGGCGCAGGCGTCCGTGGCCGAAGACGGGGGTCATGTCAGGCCTCCTTGGTGGTGTCGGTCGGGACGCTGTCGGCCGGGGCCGCCGGGAGCTCCTTGACGAAGTTGGGGCGGTCGTCCTCGGGGTCGGGGCGGCGCTGCACCGTCACCGCGCCGGAGACGGTGGTGACCTGGAGCCGGCCGGAGCCCGAGCCGAGCTGGCCGGAGAGCTTCTTGGCGCCCCAGGTGCCGCCGACGGTGAGTTCGTCGAAGGTGCTGGAGATGTCGCCGCTGGTGGTGCCGGCCTCGACCTTGGTGTCCGCGAGCGAGGGCAGCCGGACGCCGACCGGGCCGCTCACCGTGCTGACGCTGATCTCGGCGGCGGTCTCGACGTCGAGGTCGAGGGTGACGGCTCCGCTGACCGACTTGGCCTGCACCTTGTCGGCGGTGCCCGCGACGACCGTCAGGTGGCCCGAGATGCTGTTGACCCGCAGCTCGCCGGAGACGGACTGGGCGTCGACGTTCCCCGAGACGGTGTTGGCGTCGGTGCGGCCGGAGAGCCCGACCAGGGTGGTGCCGCCGCTGGCGCCGTGCACCCCGACCTTCCCGGAGACGCCGGAGACGGTGACGTCGGCGGAGAGCGTGCCGACCATGACCTCCGAGCCGGCCGGGACGGCCAGCGAGACCACGGCCCGGCGCTTCTGCCGCAGCGAGGCGAAGAAGGACTTGACCGACTGCACGGACTTGACCGTCTCGCTGAGCCGGCCCCAGTTGAGGTCCTTGTAGGCGACGGTCAGGACGCCGTTCTCCAGGGTGACGAGCAGGGGTTCGCCGTCCAGCTCGTTCACCTCCAGCCGGGCCGGGCCCTCGGCGGCGACGACGTTGACCTCGCCGCCGACGATCCGCACGTGCAGCGTGCCGACCGGCTCCTCGATGGTGATCTTCTCAGGTCCGCTGACCGTCCACTGGGTCATGACTGTTCCCGCCTCCCGTTGCGATTCGCGATGTATCGCGTCTCCCTGAAGAACACGATATATCGCGTGCTGTGGAAGTCAAGTACCCCTCGGAGCCGGCCCGCAGCGGACGCGCGAAGGGCCCGGAAGGCGGTCGCCTTCCGGGCCCTTCGTACAGCTGCGGCAGCCGCCGCTCAGTCCTCGTCCTCGTCGTCCAGCCGGGCCAGCCAGGTGGCCAGCCGCTCGACCGGGATCTCGAAGTCCGGGTTGAGGTCCACGAACTCGCGCAGACGCTCGGCCAGCCACTCGAAGGTGACCTCCTCGTCGCCGCGTCGGCTCTGCAGCTCCTCGATGCCGCGGTCGGTGAAGTACACGGTGGGTCTCTCCGGGGTCAGAAGGGGTCTACCGGGCCAGGATATCGGGCGGCCGGACGCCGGGAGGCCCGGTCCCCGCAGCGGGTGCGGGAACCGGGCCTCCGGGGGACGACGGCGCGTCAGAGGGTGAAGATCTCCTCCAGCAGCGCGGCCTGCTCGGCGGCGTGCCGCTTGGCCGAACCGACCGCCGGGGCCGACGAGGCCGGGCGGGCGACGCGGCGCAGCCGGGAGCCGTTGGCCTTGCGGCCGACGACCACGTCCAGGTGGTCGACCAGGTTCATCGCGATGAACGGCCAGGAACCCTGGTTGGCCGGCTCCTCCTGCGCCCAGATGAACTGGACGTTCTCGCCGTACTTCGCCAGCTCCTCCTGGAGCTCGGCGACCGGCAGCGGGTAGAGCCGCTCGACCCGGACGATCGCCGTGTCGGTGACACCGCGCTCGGCGCGGGCCGCCGCCACGTCGTAGTAGAACTTGCCGGCCGTGATGATCACCTTGCGCACGTTCGCCGGGTCGACGGTGGTGTCACCGATGACCGGACGGAACGAGCCCGAGGTGAACTCCGAGGCCGCCGACGCCGCAGCCTTCAGACGCAGCATCGACTTCGGGGTGAAGACGACGAGCGGCTTGTGGTGCGGGTTGTGCGCCTGCCAGCGCAGCAGGTGGAAGTAGTTCGACGGCAGCGTCGGCATGGCGACCGTCATGTTGTCCTGCGCGCACATCTGGAGGAAGCGCTCCGGGCGGGCGGACGAGTGGTCCGGGCCCTGGCCCTCGTAGCCGTGCGGCAGCAGCAGGGTGACGCCGGAGTGCTGGCCCCACTTCTGCTCGGCGGACGAGATGTACTCGTCCACGATGGTCTGCGCGCCGTTGACGAAGTCACCGAACTGCGCCTCCCACATGACCAGCGCGTTCGGGCGGGTCAGCGAGTAGCCGTACTCGAAGCCCATCGCCGCGTACTCCGACAGCAGGCTGTCGTAGACGGTGTAGCGGGCCTGGTCCTCGGTCAGGTAGAGCAGCGGGGTGTAGTCCTCGCCGGTGACCCGGTCGATCAGCACCGCGTGGCGCTGGCCGAAGGTGCCACGACGGCTGTCCTGGCCGGCGAGGCGGACGGGGTGGCCCTCCATCAGCAGCGAGCCGATGGCGAGGGTCTCGCCCATGGCCCAGTCGATGGTGTTGTCCTCGACCGAGGCCGCGCGGCGCTGCATCTGCGGCAGCAGACGGGGGTGGACGGTCAGCCAGTCCGGCAGGTTGACCTGCGAGGCGGCGATCCGCTTGACCATCTCGTCCGAGATGCCGGTCTGGATGCTGACCGGGAAGTCCGCCTGCGGCTTGCCGTTGGCGGCCGGGACGGGCGCCTGGGTGGCCTCCCGGACCTCGGCGAAGACCTTCTCCAGCTGGCCCTGGAAGTCCTGGAGCGCCTGCTCCGCCTCTTCCATGGTGATGTCGCCGCGACCGATCAGGCCCTCGGTGTAGAGCTTGCGCACCGAGCGCTTCTTGTCGATCAGGTCGTACATCAGCGGCTGCGTGAACGAGGGGTTGTCGGCCTCGTTGTGACCGCGGCGGCGGTAGCAGATGAGGTCGATCACGACGTCCTTGCGGAACGCCTGGCGGAACTCGAAGGCGAGCCGCGCGACGCGGACCACGGCCTCCGGGTCGTCGCCGTTCACGTGGAAGATCGGGGCCTCGATCATCCGGGCCACGTCGGTGCAGTACATCGAGGAGCGCGAGGAGGCCGGGGCGGCGGTGAAGCCGACCTGGTTGTTGACCACCAGGTGGATGGTGCCACCCGTGCGGTAGCCGCGCAGCTGCGACATGTTGAGCGTCTCGGCGACGACGCCCTGGCCCGCGAAGGCCGCGTCGCCGTGGATCTGGATCGGCAGCACCGGGAAGGTGGTGCCGCCCTGGTCCAGCACGTCCTGCTTGGCGCGGACGATGCCCTCGACGACCGGGTCGACCGTCTCCAGGTGGGACGGGTTGGCGGCCAGCGACACCTTGATGGTCTCGCCGTCCAGGCCGGTGAAGGTGCCCTCGGCGCCCAGGTGGTACTTGACGTCGCCGGAGCCGTGCATGGACTTCGGGTCGAGGTTGCCCTCGAACTCGCCGAAGATCCGGGCGTACGGCTTGCCGACGATGTTCGCCAGCACGTTCAGGCGGCCGCGGTGGGCCATGCCGATGACGGCCTCGTCGAGGCGGTGCTCGGCGGCGGAGTCGATGGTCGCGTCCAGCAGCGCGATCAGCGACTCACCACCCTCCAGCGAGAAACGCTTCTGCCCGACGTACTTGGTCTGCAGGAAGGTCTCGAACGCCTCGGCGGAGTTCAGCCGGCGCAGGATGCGCAGCTGCTCCTCGCGCTCGGGCTTCGCGTAGGGCTTCTCCAGGCGCTCCTGCAGCCACTTGCGCTGCTTCGGGTCCTGGATGTGCATGTACTCGATGCCGACGGTGCGGCAGTACGTGTTGCGCAGCAGGCCGAGGATGTCGCGGAGCTTCATCATCTTCTGGCCGCCGAAGCCGCCGACGGCGAACTCGCGCTCCAGGTCCCACAGGGTCAGCCCGTGCTCGACGACGTCGAGGTCGGGGTGCCGCCGCTGCTTGTACTCCAGCGGGTCGGTGTCGGCCATCAGGTGGCCGCGCACGCGGTACGAGTGGATCAGCTCCATCACGCGGGCGGTCTTGTTGACCTCGTCCTCGTGCGTGGTGGCGACGTCCGTGGCCCAGCGGACCGGCTCGTACGGGATCCGCAGCGAGGCGAAGACCTCGTCGTAGAACTTGTGGTCGCCGAGCAGCAGCTGGTGGATCGTGCGCAGGAACTCGCCCGACGCCGCACCCTGGATGACCCGGTGGTCGTAGGTCGAGGTGAGCGTCATGATCTTGGAGATGCCCAGCTTGGCCAGGGTGTCCGGGGACGAGCCCTGGAACTCGGCCGGGTACTCCATGGCGCCGACGCCGACGATGGTGCCCTGGTTCTGCATCAGGCGCGGCACGGAGTGCACGGTGCCGATGCCGCCGGGGTTGGTCAGCGAGACCGTGACGCCGGTGAAGTCGTCCATGGTCAGCTTGTTGGCGCGGGCCCGGCGGACGATGTCCTCGTAGGCCTGCCAGAAGCCGTAGAAGTCGAGCGTCTCGGCCTTCTTGATCGCCGCGACGACCAGCTGGCGGTCGCCGTTCGGCTTCACCAGGTCGATCGCGAGACCCAGGTTGATGTGCTCCGGCTTCACCAGGAACGGCTTGCCGTCCTTGACCTGGTAGCTGTAGTTCATGCCCGGGCTGGCCTTGATGGCCTGGACCAGGGCGTAGCCGATCAGGTGGGTGAAGGAGACCTTGCCGCCGCGGGCGCGCTGCAGGTGGTTGTTGATGACAATCCGGTTGTCGATCAGCAACTTGGCCGGGACGGCGCGCACCGACGTCGCGGTGGGCACCTCCAGCGAGGCGTCCATGTTGGTGGCGACGGCCTTGGCCGGGCCACGCAACGGGATCAGCTCGGGGCCCGTCGCAGCCTCCGGGGCGGGGGCCGCGGCCGCCGCCTTCGGGGCGGGCGGCGCTGCCGGGGCGGCTGCCAGCGGCGCGGGCGCCGGCTGGACCGGCGCGGCCGCGGGGGCGGCAGCCGGGACAGCGGGGGCGGGCGCCACCGGAGCGGCCTGAACGGCAGCAGTCGGGGCAGGGGCGGCAACGGCGGTCGGCGTGGGGCCGACCTGGGTCGCGGCCTGGGTCACTGGAGTCACCTCGGTACCGGGCTTGTAGTCGGCGAAAAAGTCCCACCAGGCTCGGTCGACCGAGTTGGGATCCTGGAGGTACTGCTGGTAGATCTCGTCGACGAGCCACTCGTTGGGGCCGAAGCCAGTGGAGCTTGCCGAGCTGACGGGGGTTTCAGGGTGTGGCGACACGGCGGCAACCGCCCTCTTCCGCTTCCTTTTGGGATGGTTGGACAGCGGGGATTAAGGCTACGCCTCCCGCGAGTGATCGCGCAGTCCCCAGCGGTCAGGCGTCGCCCAGATCACAGTGTTGAGCTGCAATTTGGCCGAAAACGCGCGTTAGAAAGTTCTACGGGCGGGGAAGCAAGCGCCTCCCCTTCCATGACGAACCTATCCAAAATCGGACAAAAACGCAGGTCCGAGCCCCTGACGATCTTCTGACAGGGTAATTCAAGAGTGTTCTGTCCCAGTTCGGTGACAACTGGGACGGGCACGGCCGAACCGGCAGATCGGCGCGGTCCGGCGGCGGTCCGGCGCCGGTTCACGCCGGGACGCCCGGCGGCCCGCCCGGCAGCGCGACCTGGATCCGGCAGCCCTGCGCGGCCTCGGCCACCCGGATCTCGCCGCCGTGCAGGTCGACCGCCCAGCGCGCGATGGCCAGCCCGAGCCCGGTGCCGCCGTCACTGCCCGACCCCTGCGCGGTCGCCGTGCCGCTGCGCCCGAAGCGCTCGAAGACCCGGCTGCGGTCCTGCACCGGGATGCCGGGGCCCTCGTCGGCGACCTCCAGCAGCAGCGCGCCCGGCTCCTCACCGGGGCAGGCGCGCACCGTCACGGTGCCCCCGGCGGGGGAGTGCTTGCAGGCGTTGTCGACCAGGTTGGCCACCACCTGGTGCAGCCGCTCCGGATCCGCCACGCCCATCAGGTCCGGCGGCTCGACCTCCAGCCGCAGCCGGACGTCGCCGCGCCGCCCGTACGCGCCGCCCGCCGTCGCACCGTCCACGGTGACCCCGCGCAGCACCCCGGCCAGGAACTGGCCGACCTCGAACGGGCGGGCGTCCAGCGGGACGACCCCGCCGTCCAGCTTGGAGAGGTCGAGCAGGTGGCTGACCAGGCGGCCGAGCCGTTCGGTCTGCTCCAGTGCCGCGCCGAGCGTGCGCGGGTTCGGCTGGACGACGCCGTCCACCACGTTCTCCAGCACGGCGTGCAGCGCGGCGATCGGCGTGCGCAGCTCGTGCGAGACGTTCGCCACCAGCTCCCGGCGGTGCCGGTCGGCGGCCTCCAGATCGGCGGCCATCCGGTTGAAGGTGTCGGCCAGCTCGCCTATCTCGTCGCGCGAGGAGACCTCCACCCGGCGGCTGTAGTCGCCGCCGGCCATCGCCTTGGCGGCGGCGGTCATGTCGCGCAGCGGGGCGGTGAGCCCGTGCGCGAGGAACTGCATGAAGAGCAGTGAGGCGATCATCGAGAAGACCATGATGATCCGGAGCTGGGTCTCCGAGCGCATCGCGATCAGAGCCATCCCGGTGGCCAGGAAGACCGAGACGCTGACCAGCAGGGCCAGCTTGCCCTTGATCGAGCGGACCGGGTCGAAGGGCCGGATGTCGGCCCAGACGCGGCTGGCGGCCCGTGCGGCCAGCCCGCGGTGCGCGCGGTCGCCCGCGCCGTCCCCGTGCTCCCGCCCGGCGTCGCGCTGCGCCGAACTGCGTTGCTGTGGAAAAGTCATGCCGCCCTCTGAGTCATCCCCCGCGAATGCTCTGAAGTGCTGCGCGACGACTTGGGCCCCCCGGAGGCCCTTGCCGTCGGCGTCACTGCGTCAGGGGTGCCTCAAGTGCGTACCCGACGCCGTGCACCGTACGGATCCAGCTCGCGCCGATCTTGCGGCGCAGTGCCTTGACGTGGCTGTCGACCGTGCGGGTGCCCGAGGCGTCCGTCCAGTCCCAGACCTCGGCGAGCAGCTGCTCGCGGGTCAGCACGGCGCGGGGCTGGGCCGCCAGGCAGGCCAGCAGGTCGAATTCGGTCGGCGTCAGGTGGACGTCGCCCGAGCCGAGCCGGACCCGGCGCTGCACGTGGTCGATCTCCAGGTCACCGAACCGGAGGCTGCCCAGAGCGGGTGTCCGGGCCGCCTGCTGGGCCCGCTCGACCCGGCGGAGCAGCACGTTCACCCGCGCCGCCAGCTCGCGCATCGAGAACGGCTTGGTCATGTAGTCGTCCGCGCCGACCCCGAGGCCGACCAGCAGGTCCGTCTCGTCGTCGCGGGCGGTCAGCATCAGGACCGGCACCGGGCGCTGCGCCTGGATCCGCCGGCACACCTCCAGGCCGTCGAAGCCGGGCAGCATCACGTCGAGCACCACGAGGTCCGGCTGCCAGGTGTGGAAGCCGTCCACCGCGCCGGGGCCGTCGTGCGCCACGGCGACCTTGAAGCCCTCGGCGCCGAGGCGGGCCGCGATCGACTCGGCGATCGTCGGCTCGTCCTCGACGACGAGGACACGTCGTTGGGTGCTCACTCCGTTGCTGCCGGAGCTGTCCTGCTGAATGTCTGTCACGGTCACGCCACCGCCCCCAGGGCTACGGGCCGGCTGTCTGTGGACAGCGGGCTCCGCTCGTAGTCGTCTAGTTCCGTCGTGGGCTTGTGCCCGGCCCGAGGCCTCCGACTGTGCCGTCCGCCGTCGGCACCGGAGAGGAGGTGCGCAGGTGTGGGTCTGCGTACCGAATCCGCACTCTTCGCAGCGTACGGACACCGCGAGCGTCCCGGCAGGTGAACCGGACATATCCGGCCCGTGGGCCGGTGCCGAACCTGGTCAGGACGGGACACGGGGCGATACCTTACCCGGCAAAAAATTCCCCGGTAACGGTGCGTATGCACCCGAGGGGGTGACAGACTCCTGAACGGGCAAGCTACTTGTCCGTAAACAAAGGGCTGGTCCGGACCAAGGGGTGAGAGCGTGGGGCCGATCTTCACAGCCCTTCCTCAGGTTGCTCTCAGAACCGCTGAGTACCGTGGTCACGACAACAGTGCTGGTGGCGGTAGTGCTGGGAGTGGAGGCGACATGTCGGACACCCGACCCGTTGGTGCCCTGCCTCGCGAGACCGAGGCCTTCGGCGTTCCGCCGCTCCCCTTCGGCGGCCTGCGGTACGGGCTCCGCGCAGGGGTCCTGCACCGGGTGCTGGACATGGTCCCGACTCCGCGGCGCAACCGCTTCGCGCTCGGCTACCTCGTCGTGCTGCTCGGTACGACGCTGTTCTCCCACTTCGCCTCGCCCGCCCTGGTGCACCAGCTCCAGGCGTTCTCCAGTACCGACGGCCACAACCTGATCCACCGCCCGCTGCTCGCCCTGCTGCTCAGCGGCCTCTGGGTGGCCGGACCGGTCTGGATGCCGTACCTGTGGGCCTTCGCGCTCACCGTCGCCCCGCTGGAACGGCGGGTCGGGCCCTGGCGGGCGTTCGGTGTGTTCGCCGCCGGGCACGTGCTGGCCACCCTGCTCTCGCAGGGCGTGGTCGCGGTCGCCGTGGCGACCGGACACCTCGGCGCCGGCGCCCTCGACGACCTGGACATCGGCGTCAGCTACGGCGTCCTGGCCAGCCTCGGCGCGCTCGCCGGGCTGCTCTCCCCGCGCGGCCGGGTACTGGCCCTGACCGGAGCGGTCGCCCTGATCGCCCACCAGATCCTCAGCGACCAGGACCTGGTCACCGGGATCGGCCACCCGACGGCCCTGCTGGTCGGCATCGCCCTCTGGAGCCGCCTGCGGCGCGGCCCGGGCACCCCCCTGCGCGCACGGTTGCGCCGGCTGGTCCCCCGCCGTTCGGGCCGGATGGCCCCCTCCGAGGCCTGAGTCTTTCCTGAGAGTCCCAGGTCACAGGGGCACTGTTCGATTTCCCGGCGAGTACCGCGCCGACGGCGCGGAGAACCGCGCGAAATTCGCAAGCGAAACCGGCCGCGCTCGTATCCCCGCTGCGCCCGCCCGGCGCGCCCGGCCGCCGCTCCGTGCGCCCACCGTCCTGCACCGCCCCGGGGGAGTGCCCTGCCGTCGGTCGGGGCTGATCGCTCAGAGCGAACAGAACCCCGGGAACAATGCGGGCCCGCCAATCCTTAGTCAGGTCAACTCAACTTCGCTGACTGGGGAGAGATCATGGCATCGACGTCCACACCGCTCACTCTGCCCGTACTGCCGCTCGACGACGAGGTAGTGCTCCCGGGCATGGTGGTCCCGCTGGACCTGTCCGACACCGAGGTGCGCGCCGCGGTCGAGGCCGCCCGGGCCGCCGTCCCGGCGGGGGCCAAGCCGCAGGTCCTGCTGGTCCCGCGGCTGGACGGCTCGTACGCCGCCGTCGGAACGCTGGCCACGGTCGAGCAGGTCGGCCGGCTCGCCGACGGTGACCCGGCCGCGCTGGTCCGGGCCGTCCGTCGGGTCCGGATCGGCACCGGCACCACCGGCCCGGGCGCCGCGCTCTGGGTCGAGACCAGCGCCTTCCGCGAGTCCGACGCCGGTCTGCCGGTGGCCGGGCGGGCCGTCGAGCTGGTCAAGGAGTACAAGGCGCTCTCCACCCAGTGGCTGCGCAAGCGCGGCGCCTGGCAGATCGTCGACCGGGTCGCGCAGATCGAGGGCGTCGGCGAGCTCGCCGACAACATCGGGTACGCGCCGTTCGCCACCGCCGAGCAGAAGCTCAAGGTGCTGCTGGAGGCGGACCAGGTGGCCCGCCTGGAGTACGCGCTCGGCCTGCTCCGCGACCACCTCGCCGAGGAGGAGGTCAACGACACCATCCGCAAGGACGTCGAGGAGGGCGTCGCCAAGCAGCAGAAGGAGTTCCTGCTGCGCAAGCAGCTGGAGGCCGTCCGCAAGGAGCTGGCCGAGCTGAACGGCGACCCGGCCGACGAGGAGGGCGACTACCGCGCCCGGGTCGAGGCCGCCGACCTGCCCGCGAGCGTCCGGGAGGCCGCGCTCAAGGAGGTCGACAAGCTGGAGCGGTCCTCCGACCAGTCGCCGGAGGGCTCCTGGATCCGCACCTGGCTGGACACCGTCCTGGAGCTGCCGTGGAACGAGCGCACCGAGGACGCGTACGACATCGCGGGCGCGCGGGCGGTGCTGGACGCCGACCACGCGGGCCTGTCGGACGTGAAGGACCGGATCGTCGAGTACCTGGCCGTCCGCAAGCGGCGTGAGGACCAGGGGCTCGGGCTGGTCGGCGGCCGTCGCGGGGGAGCGGTGCTGGCGCTGGTCGGCCCGCCCGGGGTCGGCAAGACCTCGCTCGGTGAGTCGGTGGCGCGCGCGATGGGCCGGAAGTTCGTCCGGGTCGCGCTCGGCGGCGTCCGGGACGAGGCGGAGATCCGCGGCCACCGGCGCACGTACGTCGGCGCGCTCCCCGGCCGGCTCGTCCGCGCCGTCAAGGAAGCCGGCTCGATGAACCCGGTGATCCTGCTCGACGAGATCGACAAGGTCGGCTCCGACTACCGGGGCGACCCGGCGGCGGCCCTGCTCGAAGTGCTCGACCCGGCGCAGAACCACACCTTCCGGGACCACTACCTGGAGGTCGAGCTCGACCTCTCCGACGTGGTCTTCCTGGCCACCGCCAACGTGCTCGAAGCCATCCCCGAGGCGCTGCTCGACCGGATGGAGCTGGTCCGTCTCGACGGCTACACCGAGGACGAGAAGGTCGTCATCGCCCGTGACCACCTGCTGCCCCGGCAGCTGGAGCGCGCGGGCCTGAAGACCGACGAGGTCGCGGTGGACGAGGGAGCGCTGCGCAGGCTGGCGGGCGAGTACACCCGCGAGGCGGGCGTCCGGAACCTGGAGCGGTCAATCGCCCGGATCCTGCGGAAGGTCGCCGCGCAGAGCGAGCTGGGCGAGCGCGAGCTGCCCGTCGCGATCGGCACGGACGACCTGCGGGCGCTGATCGGCCGGCCGCACCACACCCCCGAGGCGGCCCAGGAGCCGGCCGAGCGGCGGACGGCCGTGCCGGGCGTCGCGACCGGGCTGGCCGTGACGGGCGCGGGCGGCGACGTCCTCTACATCGAGGCGTCCCTCGCCGACGCCGAGACCGGCGCCACCGGGCTGACCCTGACCGGTCAGCTGGGCGACGTGATGAAGGAGTCCGCGCACATCGCGCTCTCCTACCTCCGCTCGCGCGGCGCCGAGCTCGAACTGCCGGTCACCGGCCTGCGCGAGCGGGGCATCCACCTGCACGTGCCTGCCGGGGCCGTCCCCAAGGACGGGCCGAGCGCCGGAATCACCATGACCACCGCGCTGGCCTCGCTGCTCTCCGGGCGGAAGGTCCGCACGGACGTGGCGATGACGGGCGAGGTCTCGCTGACCGGCCGGGTGCTGCCGATCGGCGGGGTGAAGCAGAAGCTGCTCGCCGCCGACCGCGCGGGCGTCACCACGGTGATCATCCCCAAGCGCAACGAGCCGGACCTGGACGACGTCCCGGCCGAGGTGCTGGAGCGGCTCACCGTCCACCCGGTGGCGGACGTCCGCGAGGTCCTGCGGCTGGCCCTGGAGCCGGCGGAGGTCCTGGTGGCAGCCTGAGGCAGGCGCTCAGCCACGGCAGGGGCGCGGGGAACTGCGCGAAATCGGTAGGTACGGCGCCGTACCTACCGCTTCGCGCAGTTCCCCGCGCCCCTTGTAGTTACCCCGTTCTCGTAGGGTGAGACGGGCTTGTGAGACGCAATGTCAGCACGCCAGGATGTGCCTCATGGACCGTCACGCGTATCTGAGCCGTCGACTCGACGTCGACCTGGCCTACGCGTGTTCCGCGATCTGTCGCCGCGCCGCTCTCTGAGCGCGGTGACCCGCCCGGCTGTGTCGGGCTTCTCTCGTCCTGTCGGGCGGTGCACCGCTGTGCCCTCTCACCCTTCACGGACGGGACCCTCCATGCGCTTCGCGCTGCTCTCCGCCGCCGCCCTGCTCGCCTTCGCCACCGCCACACCCGCGCAGGCAGCAGCCACCTCGTACGCCCCCCTGCCGCCGCACAACCCGTACGCCGGCCCGGACGGCACGGCCACCATGCACGGCGACACCGGCTCCTCCGACGCCACCCCGCTGCCCGGCCCGGGTGCGGGCGCGCTGACCTCGCACCGGACGGCGCTCGCCTCGGCCTGCCCGACCGTGCTGGTCGGCGGCGACGGCCTCCCCGTCGCGCTCTGCACCGCGATCTTCGGCCTGACCCCGACCGTCCACCTGCTCGACCCGGCCACCGGCGATCCACTCGCCGAGCTGCCGATCGCCAAGGGCTCGCTGCTCGGCGGCGTGTACGCCTACCTGGACAACCAGGACCGGCTGGTCGCCGTGGACGGCGACCGCAACCTGCTCCGGATCGCCCACCGCCGGACGGCCTCGGGCGGCTGGGAGCTGTACGTCGACAGCTCGCTGTCGCTCGCCGGGGCCGTGCCGGACGGCGACTCGGTGGTCGGGGTCTCGCCGGACTGGCAGGGCCGGGTCTGGTTCGCCACCGGCGGCGGCCTGGTCGGCACGGCCGACGACCGCACCGGGACGGTCCGCACGCTGGCGCTGCCCGCCGGCGAGCGGATCGCCAACTCGATCTCCACCGCCCCGGCCGGCACCGCCGTCGCCACCACCTACGCCGGGTACCTGCTGACCGCCGATGCCGACGGCACCCCGCGGATCGCCTGGCGGCAGCCGTACGACCGGGGCCCGGGCCGTAAGCCGGGCCAGCTGAGCTGGGGCACCGGCTCGACCCCGACCTTCTTCGGACCCGCCACCGGCACCGACTACCTGACCATCGTCGACAACGCCGCACCGACCGAGAACCTGCTGGTCTACCGGGCGGCCACCGGCGAGCAGGTCTGCAAGGTGCCGGTGCTCAGGGCCGGCGGCAGCGGCAGCGAGAACTCGCCGATCGGCGTCGGGAACTCCGTCTTCGTCGCGAGCACCTACGGCTACCCGTACCCGAAGCTGCCCGCCGACGCGGGCCCGAGCGTGCCGTCCTCCGGCAGCTTCGCCGGCGGGCTCTCCCGGGTGGACGTCCGGGCGGACGGCTCCGGGTGCGACCTGAAGTGGGACAACACCGTGCGCTCGGCCGCCGTGCCCCGGTTCTCCACCGCCGACGGGCTGATCCACACGGTGCTCCGCCGGCCGCTGATCCCCGGGACGGACACCACCTCGATCCTCGACCCCTATTACTACGCGGAGATCGACCCGGAGACCGGCGGCGTCGTCCGGACGAAGTTCCTCGGTGCGGGCTTCGTCTTCGACACCTTGCAGATGGTCGGCTCCATCGCGCCTGGTGGGGTGGTGCTCCAGGGGACGACCACCGGAGTCCTGCGGATCACCGCGGCGCGGTAGCCCGGCCGGCCAGGGCCCTCCGAGTACCGCGACGAAACCTCGGCGTGCGAGACTGCCGAAATGCCGTCACCTACACAGAGGGCCCTGGCACGGGTGCCCGACCGGTTGCGTCCGTTCCTGGTAGAGCACCGCAAACTGGTGAAGTTCCTGCTCGTGGGCGGCACCTGCTTCCTGCTGACCATGGCCATCAACTTCGGGCTCAAGCTCACCGTGCTGCAGAGCAAGCCCATCGTCGCGCTGACCGTCGCGAACGTGATCGCGACCGTGGTCTCGTACGTGCTGAACCGGCAGTGGTCGTTCCGGGCCAACGGCCGGCAGCGCGAGGCGGTGCTGTTCTTCGTGGTCAGCGGGCTGGCCGTGCTGGTGAACGACGCGCCGCTGGGCGTCTCGCGGTACCTGCTGAACCTCCAGGTGCCGCACGTCAGCTCCTTCACCCAGGAGGTCGCCGACTTCCTCAGCGGCATGATCCTCGGGACGCTGCTCGCGATGGTCTTCCGGTACTGGGCCATGAAGCGCTGGGTCTTCGTCCACGAGACGCCCGTCGAGGCCGAGGAGCCCGAGCACCAGCGCGTGTGAGCCCGCGCTCGGCAGGCGGTGCCTCTCGACGGGCAGCGCCCGCAGGGGCTCGGGGACCGGCTGTGCGCGCGGTCCCCGCGCCCCTGGAGGGCCCGGACTACTGGGCCGGCTTGTGGCGGGAGGCCGCCACCATGGTGATGCCGATACCCGCCACCGCCCAGGCGGCCAGCACCAGCAGGGGCAGGCCGATGTTGGTGCCGCCGAAGTAGGCGATCGAGCGGGTCACGTCGGTGCCCGCGCCGTTCGGGAACCAGGCGCCGATCGCCCGCCAGAACGGCGGCATCAGCGGTGGCGGGAAGACCCCGCCCGCGCTCGGGTTGCCGAGCACCACGAAGAGCAGCACCGCGATCCCGATGCCGATGATGTCGAACAGGCACTGCATCGCCATCGTGAACGCCCCGACCGCGAACACCACCAGGCTGCCGATGCCGGTCAGGCCCCAGCTGGAGCCCGGCAGGGCGTTCAGGACCGGTCCGATGATCACCGCACCGCCGATCCCGGCCGCGACCGAGTACAGCGCCAGCGCGCCGAGCCGGATCACGGCCCGGCTCCGGTTGGCCGGGCGGGAGCCGGCGCTGATGCCGAGGATCGAGGCGACCAGGTAGCCGCCGACGCACCAGCCGACCACCAGGTAGAAGGAGGAGAGCCCCTTGGCGTCGCCGGGGGCCAGCGGGACGACGTCCTCGACCACGACGCTGCGCCCCTGGGACTTCTCCAGCCCGGTGACGATCGCCTCGGCGGCGGTCGCCGCCGCCGCGCCCCGGGCCTCCGCCACCAGCAGGGTGTCCTGGGTGCCGGCGGCGTCGAAGAGCAGCGCGGCGTAGATCTTCTGGTCCTTGAGCTTCGCGGTCGCGTCGTCCCGGTCGGTGGCGGTGACGGCCTTCACGGCGTCATCGGGTACCGACTCCAGGCCGGCCACCAGCTTCGGACTCACCTGTGGCGGGGCGACCACCGCGATCGACAGCTCGTGCGGGACGGGGTGGTGCAGCGCGCCGACGTACGAGGTGATGAAGCCGAGTTGCAGTAGCAGTACGGCGATCACCATGAGAGCGGCGCGCGGTGTGACGGCGTCCTTCAGTTCCGCGAGGAAGCCCTGGGGCGGCTCGGCCATCGACACTCTCCTTAGATGATCCAAAAAGCTGTCAAATCGGATACTTCATATCATGAAACAGTTGGCGGCCGGGGGAGGCGTGGCCTGCGGGATACTGGCGCCATGAGTGACGAGGCGGCAGCCGAGGAGGCCTTCCTGGCGGTGGAGCGCGAGGTCGCGCTGCTGTTCAGGCGGGGGCGGGCGCGAGCCGCCGACATGTCCCGGCGGGTTCATCCGCAGCTGGAGGGGGTCGCGTACAGCCTGCTCGGGTTCGTCGAGGAGTCGGCCCCGGTGCGGCTGACGGACATCGGCCTGTACTTCGGGGTCGGCAAGGCGACCATCAGCCGGCAGATCAAGGTGTTGGAGGGGCTCGGGCTGGTGGCCCGGGAGGTCGACCCGCTGGACCGGCGCTCCTCGCTGGTCTCGCTCACCGCCGACGGCGCGGCGCGCTACCTGCGGGCCCGGGACGGCCGGATGGCCAGGTTCCGCGGATTGATGGCGACCTGGGAGACGGCGGACGTGTCCCAGTTCGCGCAGCTGCTGGAGCGCTTCAACGAGCTGACCGAGGACGTCGGCGGCGAGGCCGACGGGACCCGCGAGGTCGGCGGCATCCGCTAGGCCTGCCGGGGCCTGCCGGGCCTGCCGCGCCCGCGAGGGCTGCGCGAGGCGCGCGCGAGGGCTGCGCGAGGTGCCCGCGAGGGTGCGGGGGCCCACTGAAGGGCGACTTCGTTTGGTCGGGAGAAGGTTGCCTATGTCAACCATCTCTGTTTATAGTTGCCTTAGGCAACGAAATCCAGCCGAAGGACCGAGATGACCGACCCGTCGACCGCCCCCATGTCCCATCGCCAAGTGCTCGAAGCCATGTCCGGTCTGCTGCTCGGCCTCTTCGTGGCGGTGCTCTCCTCGACCGTCGTCTCCAACGCCCTGCCGCGGATCCTCAACGACCTGCACGGCGGCGAGTCGGCCTACACCTGGGTGATCACCGCCGCGCTGCTCTCGCTCACCGCGTCCACCCCGATCTGGGGCAAGCTCTCCGACCTGGTCAGCAAGAAGCTGCTGGTCCAGATCGCCCTGGTGATCTACATCGTCTCGTCCGCGCTGGCCGGCCTCTCGCAGAACACCGGCGAGCTGATCGCCTGCCGGATCCTGCAGGGCATCGGCGCCGGCGGCGTGACCGCACTGGCCCAGATCTGCCTGGCGGCGATGGTCCCGCCGCGTGAGCGCGGACGCTACAGCGGCTACTTCGGCGCGGTCTTCGCGCTCGCCACCATCGGCGGCCCGCTGATCGGCGGTGTCATCGTGGACACCAGCTGGCTCGGCTGGCGCTGGTGCTTCTACGTCGGCATCCCGTTCTCGCTGATCGCCATCGCGGTGCTCCAGCGCACCCTGCACCTGCCGGTCGTGAAGCGCCGGGCGAAGATCGACTACCTCGGTGCGCTGCTGGTCACCGCCGCCGTCAGCCTGCTGATGATCTGGATCAGCCTGGCCGGCAAGAACTACGCCTGGCTCTCCTGGCAGACCGCCGCGATGGTCGGCGGCGGGCTGGTGCTGGCGGTGCTCTTCGTATTCAACGAGAGCCGGGCCGCCGAGCCGATCATCCCGCTGGCGCTCTTCCGGCACCGGACGGTGACGCTGGCGGCCCTCGCGAGCATCCTGGTCGGCGTCGGGATGTACGGCGCGACGACCTTCCTCAGCCAGTACTTCCAGCTCGCCAAGGAGAAGTCGCCGACCATGGCGGGCATCCTGACCCTGCCGATGATCCTCGGGCTGGCCGTCTCCTCGATGGTGGCCGGGCGGCTGATCACCAAGTACGGCCGGTGGAAGGCGTACCTGGTCGCCGGGACCTTCCTGCTCGCCGTCGGCTTCGGCCTGCTGGGCACCGTCCGGTCCGACACTTCGTACGGGCTGCTCTCGCTCTACATGGCGGCGGCCGGCATCGGCCTCGGCCTGACCATGCAGAACCTCGTCCTCGCGGTGCAGAACACCGTCCCGCGGCACGAGCTCGGCACCGCCAGCTCGGTGGTGACGTTCTTCCGCACGATGGGCGGTGCGATGGGCGTCTCGGCGCTCGGCGCCCTGCTGGCCAACCGGGTCACCCACTACCTGACCCAGAACATGGCGGCCGCCCATGTCCCGCCGGGCGCCGGGGCCGCGCTCGGCGGCGGCGAGATCCCGGACCTGCACAAGCTGCCCGCGCCGTTCGTCCCGCTGGTCACCGACGCCTTCGGGCACGGGGTCGGGATGGTCTTCCTGGTCTCCGCGCCGTTCGCGCTGCTGGCCTTCCTGGTGGTGCTTCTCATCCGTGAGGTGCCGCTCCGGACGGCCCACGAGGAAGCCGCAGCCAGCCCCACGCTGGAGCTCGTCAAGGAGGGTTGACCCTTCAGGGGCGCGGGGAACTGCGCGAAGCCGGAAGCCTCCCGCCGTAACTGCATACGCATAGAGCAAGTGGCACCCCGCAGCGCACAGATTGCGGGGTGCCACTTGGTCGTACGGCGTTCAGTTCAGGTCCGGGGCCTTCCGGTTTCGCGCAGTTCTCCCCCAGCCTTCGGCCGGGAGGTGCCCCCACGCGCCCCTGGAAAGCTCGCCCGTAGCCCGTCAGGCCGCGATGAGGCTGAGGCCGTAGAGGACCACCGCCGCGCAGGCGGCGAAGCAGACCGAGGCGCCCGCGAGGGCGGCCGTGCCCTTCCCGGGGGAGCCGGCCGCCACGGCCGCCTCGCGGTGGGAGAGGGCCATGATGCCGACGGCGAAGACCGTGACGACCGCGACGGTGACGACGAAGCTGATCCCGGCGGTCTGGGCCAGGGCGTTCCACTTGATGCTCATGCTCATGATCTAAACCCTCCGGGCTCAGGCCGCGACGGTGGTCGAGGCGGGGGTCGGGGTCGGGGCGGCCGGGGTGGGGACCTCGACCGGGGTGACCTCGTTGACGTTGCCGGCGTTGACCGGCTGGCGGCGGGAGAGCACCCACATGCCGGCCGAACCGGCCACCAGGACCGCGCCGACCACCAGGACGCCCCAGGTGCCCTTGTCCGCGACGAAGGCGGCGGCGCCGGCCACCAGCGCGGCGGCGGGCAGGGTCAGGCCCCAGGTGTAGACCATGCGGCGGGCCATGCTCCAGTGCACCTCGGCCTTGGGACCGCCGAGACCGGCGCCCATGATGCCGCCCGAGACCACCTGGGTGGTCGAGAGGCCGTAGCCCATGTGCGAGGAGGTGAGGATGACGGTGGCGGCCGCCGACTCGGAGGCGAAGCCCTGCGGGGCCTGGATGTCGGTGAGGCCCTTGCCCATCGAGCGGATGATGCGCCAGCCGCCCATGTAGGTGCCGGCCGCGATGGCGCCGCCGGCCGCGACGATGACCCAGGTGGGCGGCAGCGCGTGCTTGGGCAGTGCGCCGACCGAGACCAGGGTCAGGGTGATGATACCCATGGTCTTCTGGGCGTCGTTGGTGCCGTGGGCGAGCGAGATCAGCGAGGCGGAGAAGATCTGGCCCTTGCGGAAGCCCTTGTTGGTGGCCTCCGTGCTGTTCTTGCGGGTGATCCGGTACGCCAGCTTGGTGGCGCCCCAGGAGGCCAGCCCGGCGACGATCGGCGAGGCGACGGCCGGGATCAGGATCTTGGAGACCACGACGCCGAAGTTCACGCCGTGCAGTCCGACGCCGACGACGGTCGCGCCGATCAGGCCGCCGTACAGGGCGTGCGAGGAGCTGGAGGGCAGGCCGCGGAGCCAGGTGACCAGGTTCCAGAGGATGGCTCCGGCCAGGGCCGCGAAGATGATCGAGGGCTGGATCCCGGCCTTCTCGCTGACGATGCCACCGGAGATGGTGGTGGCGACCTTCACCGAGAGGAACGCCCCTGCGAAGTTCAGGACTGCCGAGATGGTGACTGCGACCTTGGGCTTGAGGGCCCCCGTGGCGATGGAGGTGGCCATCGCGTTGGCGGTGTCGTGGAAGCCGTTCGTGAAGTCGAAGGCGAGGGCCGTGATGATCACAACGGCCACCAGGAACGAGATGTGTTCCATACCCAAACAATCGTCGTAGTTGTCGGACTGACGCTGGTGTCACGGGCGACGGTAGGGATGGTTGGTGAACGGAAGGTGAACTCGGTCGGGAATCCCGGTTCTGACAGTGTCCTGAGGGTGGCGTGGACACGACCGGAAGGTGGATGACTGGCCCAAACTGCGGGTGTTTATGGCTGATAGTCAGCTTTGGTGCCCATATGTTGAGATCTCGGTCACAGCCGGCCCGGCGGCCCCGTCTCAGAAGCCCGTGAGAATTCCCCCGGCCGACCGCAGACCCCCTGTCTGAATGACGGCAGCCCATGACAGGATCGGGCGGTAGCGCCAGGAAGTACGCAGGCGTCCGGCCGGGGCCGGACCAGGGGGAGGACGGGTCGATGGTGGCTGGACAGCACGTTGAGGCGAGCGGCGTACGTCCGTGGGTGCGGGCCGCCCTGCGCTGTGGAGCCGTACTGGCGGTGGCCGCGCTGTCGTTCCCGCTGGCCGGGTCCGCGTACGCCGCCACGGCCGCGCCGCCGCAGCCCGTGCTGACCGTCGCGCCCGGGGCCGACCCGCTGGCCGCGGCCAAGGCCACCCTCGGGCCGATGCTGGACCGCCTCCACCAGCTCTACCAGGACGCCGAGTCCGCCACCGAGCAGTACAACTCGGCGGTCACCAAGCTCGCCCAGGCGAAGGCACTGGTCGCGGACCTGGACGCCCGGGTCGCCCGCCAGGAGGTCGCCGTCGGTGACGGCACCGACCTCGCCTCGCAGCTCGCCGGCGCGCAGTACCGCAACGGCAACGCCTCCGCGTACGCCGACCTGCTGCTCGCCAAGGACCCGTACGAGGTCGCCACCATCGCCGAGCTGCTGGCCGCCGCCGGCCGCTCGCAGTCCGCCTTCCTGGACCGGCTCAAGGGCGACCGCGCCACGCTGACGGCGCTCCAGCAGCAGGCCCGGACCGCCCTCGTCCAGGCCCAGGCGCTGGCCACCCAGCAGGAGCAGGTCAAGGGCGACGTCGCCACCAAGCTGGCCGCCGTCGAGCAGATGGTCGGCTCGCTCACCGGCGCCCAGCGCAGCGAGCTGGAGCAGCTGGAGAAGCAGCAGGCCGACGCCTCCCAGCTGGCCTTCCTCGCCTCCGGCGCGCTCGGCAAGGGCGAGCGCACGCCCTCGGCCGCCGGGCGCAAGGCCGTCGCGTACGCGATGTCCAAGCTCGGCAACGACTACCTCTGGGGCGGCACCGGGCCGGTCAACTTCGACTGCTCCGGCCTCACCTCGCAGGCCTGGCTGGCCGCCGGGCACCCGATCCCGCGGGTCAGCGAGGACCAGTGGTCCCAGCTCACGCACATCCCGCTGAACCAGCTGCGCCCCGGCGACCTGATCGTCTACCACGAGGACGCCTCGCACGTCGCGATGTACATCGGCGGCGGGCTGGTCGTGCAGGCGCCGCACACCGGCGCGCAGATCAAGGTCTCGCCGATCGGCATGAGCCCGATCCTGGGCGCCGTCCGGCCCGACCCGGACTCGGCCTCGGACGACCAGGGCGGTCAGTGGACGGTGCCCGCGATCCCGAAGGGCATGGACGGCGTGACGCCGATCCAGCCCACCAACCCGGCCACCCTGCCGCAGCCCCCGGTGACCACCCCGCCGGTGACCGCGCCGCCGACGACCAACCCCCCGACGACCAACCCGCCCACGACCAAGCCGCCGACCAACCCCCCGACCACGGCGTCGCCCACCGGCAAGCCGCCGGTCAGCCCGTCGCCGACCGGCACGCCCACGGGTACGCCGACCACCCCGGGCACGCCCACCACCCCCGGCACGGCGACCCCGACCTCCTCGGCGTCCGCCTCGACCTCCGCCTCGACGTCGGTCTCGGCCTCGGTCTCGGCGTTCGCCTCGCCGTCGAGCTCCGACCGCCTCGGCCGGGGCTGACCCCGGGGCACTCGACCAGCTACTGAAGGGGTGCGAGGAACTGCGCGAGATCGGAAGGCGACAACCCGTGCCCTCCCGCCTCGCGCAGCTCCTCGCACCCCTGTTCGATGACCGGTCCAGTGCCCGGGGTCAGCCGGCGGCAGCCTCGAAGCGGATCACGACGGCCTTGGAGGTCGGGGTGTTGCTGATGTCGGCGGTCGAGTCCAGCGGCACCAGCACGTTGGTCTCCGGGTAGTACGCCGCGGCCCCGCCCCGGGCGACCGGGTAGTGCACCACCTTGAAGTGCGGCGCCCGGCGGTCCACGCCGTCCGTCCACTCGCTCACCAGGTCGACGTACGCGCCCTCGGCGAGCCCGAGTTCGGCGGCGTCGGCCGGGTTCACCAGCACCACCCGGCGGCCGCCGGTGATGCCCCGGTAGCGGTCGTCCAGGCCGTAGATCGTGGTGTTGTACTGGTCGTGCGAGCGCAGCGTCTGGAGCAGCAGCCGCCCGGCCGGGACCTCGGGGGCGGTCAGCGGGTTGACGGTGAAGTTGGCCTTGCCGGTGTGGGTCGGGAAGGTCCGGCTGTCGCGCGGCCCGTGCGGGAGGGCGAAGCCGCCGGGGGCGCGGACCTTGGTGTTGAAGTCCTCGAAGCCGGGGATCACCCGGGCGATCCGGTCCCGGACGGTGTCGTACGACTCGGCGAAGTCCTCCCACGGGACGCCCCCGGGATTCCCTGGAGTCTGCGGGCCGAGGGCGGCGCGGGCGAGCCGGCAGACGATCGCCACCTCGGAGAGCAGCTCACTGCTCGGCGGGCGCAGGCCGCCGCGCGAGGAGTGCACCAGGCCCATCGAGTCCTCGACGGTGACGAACTGGTCGCCCTGGGAGGTCCGGTCCTTGTCGGTGCGGCCGAGTGTCGGCAGGATCAGCGCGCGGGAGCCGGTGATCACGTGCGAGCGGTTGAGCTTGGTGGAGACGTGCACGGTGAGCCGGCAGCGGCGCATCGCCGCCTCGGTGACCTCGGTGTCGGGTGAGGCGGCGACGAAGTTGCCGCCCATCGCGAAGAAGACCTTGACCTTGCCGTCGCGCATCGCCCGGATGGTGTCCACCGCGTCGAGGCCGTGCTCGCGCGGCGGCTCGAAGGCGAACTCCTTGCCCAGCGAGTCCAGGAACGCCTGGCTCGGGCGCTCGAAGATGCCCATCGTCCGGTCGCCCTGCACGTTGGAGTGCCCGCGCACCGGGCAGACCCCGGCGCCCGGACGGCCGACGTTGCCGCGCAGCAGCAGGAAGTTGACCACCTCGCGGATGGTCGGCACGGCGTGCTTGTGCTGGGTGAGGCCCATCGCCCAACAGACGATGATCTTGTCGGAGGCCAGCACCAGCCGGGCCAGCTCCTCGATCTGCTCGTACGGCAGGCCGGTGGCCGCCAGCACCTCGGCGGTGTCGGTGGAGGCCGCCTCGGCGGCGAAGTCCTCGAAGCCCAGGCAGTGCTCGGCTATGAAGTCGTGGTCGACCGCGCCGTCGGCCTTCAGTAGCAGCTGGTTCAGCGCACGGAACAGCGCCAGGTCGCCACCGAGCCGGATCTGCAGGAAGAGGTCGGTCAGCTTGGTGCCGTGGCCGACCAGGCCGCGCGCGTTCTGCGGGTTCTTGAAGCGTTCGAGCCCGGCCTCCGGCAGCGGGTTGACGCTGACGATCTTCGCGCCGGCCCGCTTGGCGCGCTCCAGCGCGGAGAGCATCCGGGGGTGGTTGGTGCCCGGGTTCTGCCCGGCCACGATGATCAGGTCGGCCTGGTAGAGGTCCTTCAGGCTGACACTGCCCTTGCCGACGCCGAGCGTCTCGGTGAGCGCCGAACCGCTCGACTCGTGACACATGTTCGAGCAGTCGGGGAGGTTGTTGGTGCCGAGCTGGCGGGCGAACAGCTGGTACGCGAAGGCGGCCTCGTTGCTGGTCCGGCCCGAGGTGTAGAAGGCGGCGCCGTCGGGGGTGTCCAGCGCCTTGAGCTCCTCCGCGACGATCGCGAAGGCGCGGTCCCAGGAGACCGGCACGTAGTGCGTCGCGCCCTCGTCCAGCAGCATCGGCTCGGTGAGCCGGCCCTGCTGGCCCAGCCAGTAGCCGGAGCGCTCGGCCAGCTCGGCGACCGGGTGCGCGGCGAAGAACTCGCGGTTGATCCGCCGCTCGGTGGCCTCCTCGGCGACCGCCTTCGCGCCGTTCTCGCAGAACTCGGCCAGGTGCGGCTTGTCCGGCTCGGGCCAGGCGCAGCCGGGGCAGTCGAACCCGTCCTGCTGGTTGACCTTGAGCAGGGTGGACAGCGCCCGGCGGGCCCCCATCTGCTCCCCGGCCATCCGCAGGCTGTGTCCGACGGCGGGCAGCCCGGCCGCGGCGTGGTGGGGCGCCCCCACCTGGGGCGCGTCCTGCGCCGGGTCACTCTGCGGGGCCTGCTTGGCCATGACTGCCCACCTCCTGCTTCGGGGGCCGCGCGCCGTTGCCGACCCACTCCCAATCCTGTCACCTGGGGACCGGCGGCCGGCCCTTCAGGGGCGTGGGGCACTGCGCGCGGCGGCGGCCGGGGCGCCGGCCCGCCCGGCCGCGCCCGGTTGTGCGCGCTCCCGGGCGGGCCCGGCCAGTGCCCGCAGGAGGGAGCGCGCGGCGGCGTCGTTCTGGCGGAAGGCGGGCGCGTCGGTGCGCGGGCGGGCGAAGGCCGCGTACGAGCGGTTGCTGGTGTGCGGGCCGAGGGCCGTCCGGCGGGGGTGCGGGGTGCCGCCGAGGGTGGGGTCGAGGATCCGGCCGTCGGCGGGGGAGACGGCGAGCAGGCCGGAGGGGTGGGTGTGGGTCGGGTCGCGGAGCACCTCCTCCGCCGCCTCGCCGGCCCAGTGCAGCTCGCGCAGCAGTCCGTCCTCGGTGCCGGTCAGCGCGGGCCGGGGGAGGTAGCCGTCGATCAGCGCGGTGGCGTGCACGGTGTGGCCGGGCACGGTCGGGCTGGTCGCGGTGAAGGTGCCGGTCGCCTCGTCGGTGCCGATCCGGACGTCCGCGCCCAGGAAGCGCAGCACTCCGGCCTCGGCGAGGGCGAGCAGCTGGCGGAGCCGGAAGCCCGGCGGGCCGGAGGCCAGGAACGAGAAGAAGCCCGTCCACCAGCCGTCCAGCTCCTCGGCGACCGAGCGGACGGTGAGCCGCCCGGCGGCCACCACCCCGGGCAGCTGGGTGTAGACCGACAGCAGCGCCAGGAAGGCGCCGAGGTCGGCGCTGTGCGCGGGGTCGGCGCGGCGGTCGGCGTCGGCGGTGAGGTACCCGCGCAGGTGGTGCTGGAGCTGCTCGGCGGAGTCCAGCCGGAGCCCGGCCAGCGGGCGGTCCAGTGCCTCGAAGTCGAGCCGGTCCGCCGGGTCGGGGACGGCCTCGGCGACCAGCCGGGTGAGCCCGGGGGAGTACCAGTCGAGCCGGTCGTACCGGGCGAGGAACTCGGCCCAGGGCAGCGTGGTGCGCTCGGGGTGGGCGTGGAACAGCTCGTGGTAGTGGCCGAAGCCGGTCTCCTTGGCCATCAACGGCCAGAGGTCGCGCCGCAGTTCGAGCTCTCCGCGGCCGGCCGGCAGGGCGTCCAGCGCCGACGGGCCGAAGTAGCGGGGCAGCGGTGGCGGCGGGCCCTGCAGCCGGTAGCCGGTCTTGGAGTGGTACGGCACACCGCGCCGCGAGCCCGCGTGGATCACCGGCTCCCGGCCGGACGGGTGGTAGACCAGCCCGTCCGGTGTCTGCTCGAACCGGCCGCCCCGGCCCTCGGTGAGCAGTGCGACCAGGTCGACGAAGGCCAGGCCGAGGCCGCGCACGATCAGGTGCTGCCCGGCCGCCACCCCGCTGAGGTCGGCGTCCGTGGAGAAGGCCGGCGGCAGGTGGAAAAGGCCGTGCCGGGAGGCGAATTCGGCCGTCGGGTCGCTCTTCGGCACGGATCCGAGGTGGCCGAGCGCCAGGACCACCTGGTCGGCGGCCAGTACCCGGTCGGTGAGCCGGACCAGCTGCCGTCCGTCGGCCGGCCCGGTGACGGAGCGGGCGGTGTCCCGGTGCGTGGTGACGGTGACATGGGCGGGCAGGGCGGCCACCGCGCGGCGCAGCGTCCAGTCCAGGTAGGCGCTCTGGGCCCGCCGGGTCGGGAAGTCGGTGGGCGCGAGGGTACGCAGCTCGTCCCGTACCGCCGGGTCGGCGACCGGCCGGTACGGCTCGAACTCCTCCGGACGGCGGGCCCATTCGGCCAGTGACGGCCCCGGGCGGATCGGGCCCTCGACGGTCGAGGCCTCGTCGGTGAACATCGTCACGTCCGCCGCCATCGAGTTCATCCGCAGCAGCGGGGACTGCGCGTGGCGCCAGATCCGGCCGCCGCCGGGCGGGTACGGGTCGACCAGGTGGATCCGCAACGGCCGGTCGGCGGGCAGCAGTTCCGCCGCGTTGGCGGCCAGCCGCTCCAGCAGTCCGACGGCCCGGGGGCCCGCGCCGACGATCACCAGGGTGCTCAACTCCGTTCCCCCGCCGCGCTGTCGAGGGCCGCGCGGAGGCGCTGCCAGGGTGTCGGCGGCAGCCCGCCCCGGGTGGTGCCGCGTGCGTAGTGGCGCTCCAGGTAGTACTGGCCGACGGAGAGCACGCTCGTCACGGCGACGTACCAGAGCGTGGCGACCAGCAGCAGCGGGACGACCTGGTAGGTCTGGTTGTAGATCACCTGCGCCGAGTAGAGCAGGTCCTGCACGGCCAGCACGCTGACGATGCTGGTGCCCTTGAGGGTGCCGATCAGCATGTTCCCGGCGGTGGGCACGATCGAACGCATCGCCTGCGGGACGACGATCCGGCGCAGCACCCGGGCCCGGCGCAGGCCCAGCGACTGGGCGGCCTCCAGCTGGCCCTGGTCGACGGAGAGGATGCCGCCGCGCACCACCTCGGCGGCGTACGCGGCCTCGTGCAGGGTCAGCCCGATCACGGCGGTCAGCGTCGGGCCGAACAGGTTCACCGTCCGGACGGTGAGGAACTCGGGCCCGAACGGGATGCCCAGGCCCAGCGTCGGGTAGAGCGCGCCGATGTTGAACCAGAACAGCAGCTGCACCAGGATCGGGGTCGAACGGAAGATCCAGACGTAGCCCCAGCTCAGCACCCGCAGCACGGGGTTGCCGGAGAGCCGCATCACCGCGAACAGGGTGCCGAGCAGGAAGCCGAGCACCATCACGGCGGCGGTCAGCCAGAGGGTGAGCAGCAGGCCGTGCGCGATCGAGGCGGTGGTGAGGTACCGGCCCACCACGTCCCACTGGAACGCGCGGTTGCGGACCACGGAGTTCAGGACCATGGCGGACACCAGCAGCGCGAGCGCCGAGGCGGCCAGCCGGCCCGGGCGGCGGCGCGGCACGATCCGGGGTTCGGCCGGGAGGGGTGGTCGGGGCGGGGAGAGTGCGGGCAGGACGTCGTGCGTCGTGGCCATCAGGGGCTCCAGGGCGGGGGCAGGCCGACAGGACTGCTGACCGCGTCACGCAACTCCGCGCCCCTCAGCACGGATGGCACTCGCTCCGTCCGTGATCGTACGTGTGGCCGAGGCCGGGCTGTCAAGGGCTCAGGGTGCCGAGCGTCCGGGCCGTCGAGGGCCCGGGTCATCGGGGACCGGGCCGTCGAGGAGTCGGGCCGTCGGGGGGCCAGGCCGTCGAGGACAGGCGGAAACCGGACGGTGGTTGACGAACCGAGAGGTTCACTGCTCAACTTGCGACATGAACGCCGGTCAGCCCCTGGTCACCCGCGACCACATCGACTTCGGTCGGGTGTGGTCCGCGGCGTGTCGCGGCTGACCCGGCAGCGGGCCGTCTGACCGGCCCTTCTCTCCTCTCGGAGACTCCTCGGAGACCCCCCTCGGTCCACCCCTTCGCGGGTCCGGGACGCCGTCCGCACCGACGGTTCACAGGCGCACGCTGCCGCCTCCTCCGCTCTTCCCGCTGACGCTTCGTCATGCGCATTCACTCCTGCTCGCGTTGCCGCTTCTGCCTACCCGATTCCGTTGCCGTGCAACGGAGTTCGCCCCGGCCTGCCCGTGCACACCCCGTATCGCCGAAAGGGTCACCCCATGCCCGTCGAGTTCCTCGGTATCGCCGCCACCGGCGACGGTTCGGAGACCGCCGCCCGCACCACCGCCGCCTTCGACCGCGACTACACCCTGCGACTGGCCCGCGCCCACGAGGAGCACGGCTGGGACCGGGTCCTCTTCGCCTACGGCGCCGGCTCCCCCGACCCGGCGCCCGGCGCCGCGTACCTCGCGGCCAGGCTGGACAAGCTCCAGATCCTGCTGGCCCACCGGCCGAACGTCTCGTACCCGACGTTCGCCGCCAAGACCTTCGCCACGCTGGACCAGATCAGCGACGGCCGGCTCACCGTGCACTTCATCACCGGCGGCAGCGACCACGAGCAGCAGCGGGAGGGCGACTTCCTGACGAAGGACCAGCGGTACGCCCGCACCCGGGAGTACATCGAGATCGTCAAGCGGATCTGGACCAGCAGGGAGCCCTTCGACCACGAGGGCGAGTACTACCGGTTCCACGACTTCGTCTCCGACGTCTTCCCCGTCCAACAGCCGCGCCCCGGCGTCTCGTTCGGCGGGTCCTCGGCGGCGGCCTACGCGGCGGGCGGGGCCGAGGCGGACATCTACTGCCTCTGGGGCGAGCCGCTGGCGCAGACCGCCGAGCAGATCGAGCGGGTCCGGGCGGCGGCGCGGGCGGCGGGGCGGACGGACAGCCCGCGCATCCAGGTGGCCTTCCGGCCGATCATCGCGCCGACGGAGGAACTCGCCTGGGAGAAGGCCTACCGGACGGTCGACACCATCAAGGCGCACAAGGCGTCCGGCGCCCTGGTCCGCCGGACGGCGGCCCGGCCCGGCGAGACGGCCGACGCGGCCTGGCGGCCGGAGAACGCCGGCTCCCAGCGGCTGATCGAGATCGCCGAGGCGGGCGAGCGCTACGACCGCGCGCTCTGGACCCCGACCGCCGCCGCCACCGGCGGGGCCGGCAACTCCAACGCCCTGGTCGGGACGCCCGAAACCGTCGCCCAGGCCCTGCTGGACTACTACGACCTGGGCGTCGACATCCTCTCCGCGCGCGGGTACGACCTGCTGGGCGACGCGATCGACTTCGGCCGCTACGTGATCCCGATCGTCCGCGAGGAGGTCGCCAAGCGGGACGCCGCGCGGGTGGCCGCGACGGCTGCGGCGGAGGCCGCCGCCGGGCGCGACCGGCCGTCCGCCCTGGTGCAGGCGTGACGCCCGTCCTCCAGGTGCGGCGCACCACGCTGGCCGACCCGGCGACGGAGCCGCTCGTCCGCGAGCTGACCGAGGAGTACGTCGCCCGCTACGGCGAGGGCGCCCGCCAGGAGATGAGCCGCTTCCCGGCGGCCGAGTTCGAGCCGCCGGGCGGGCTGCTGCTCCTGCTGCTCGCGGACGGCGAGCCCGTGGCGGGCGGCGCCTACCGCCGTTACGACGAGCGGACGGCCGAACTCAAACGGATGTGGACGCACTCCGCGCACCGCCGCCGAGGCCTGGCCCGGCGGGTCCTCGCCGAACTGGAACTGGCCGCCGCCGAGGCCGGCTACCGGCGGATCCACCTCACCACCGGCCCGCGCCAGCCCGAGGCGAAGGGCCTCTACCTGGCGACCGGGTACACCCCGCTCTTCGATGTCACGGCGGAGCCGGCCCCGTTCCGCCCGCTGCCGTTCGAGAAGCACCTGCCCGTCGGCGCCCTCCCGTCCGCCCCTTCCAGCCCTTCCGCCCCAGCCGTCCGATCCCCCCGGACCGTCCGAAAGGCACCGACCCCGTGAGACGCGCAACGCTCGCCGCCCTCGTCCTGCTGTCGACGACCGCGCTCACGGCCTGCGGCTCCGGCCCGGCCGGGTCGCCCTCCGCCGCGGGGAGTTCGGTCGTGGCCGCGGCGGGCCAGGACGTGGTCTCGGCCGAGCCGAAGGTCGACTCGATCGCGGCGCTGCTGCCGCCGGAGGTCCGCAGGGCCGGCACGCTCCGGCTCGGCGCCGCCGTCGGCAGCCCGCCCACCGCCTTCTACCCGGACCCGGCGACCAGGAAGGCGGCAGGGCTCGACGTCGACTTCGCCGACGCCGTGGGCAGGGTGCTCGGCCTGACCCTCCAGCGCGAGGACGCGTCCTTCGAGACCATCCTGCCCGCGCTCGGCAGCGGCAAGTACGACGTCGGCACCGGGAACTTCGGCGTCACCACGGCCCGCCTGAAGACCGTCGACTTCGTCACCTACATCGACGACGGCCAGGGTTTCGCGGTGAAGAAGGACAACACCTCGCTGAAGGCCGTCACCGACCTGTCCCAGCTCTGCGGACTGACCATCGGCACCGGGGTCGGCACCACTTTCGAGTCCACGCTGAACGCGAAGAAGGGCGTCTGCGCCGACGCGGGCCGCAAGCCCTACCAGGTGAAGGCGTTCGCCGACTCCGGCGCCGTCCTCACCAGCCTCCAGCAGGGCCGGGTCGACGCCGTGATGTCCACCATCAACGGCCTGCGCTACCAGGCCGCGCAGCCGGCGGCCGGGACCAGGTTCCTGGGCGAGTTCCACCGGCTCGACGTCGGGTTCGCCTTCCGGAAGGGCTCCCCGCTCACCCCGGCCTTCCAACAGGCGGTCGACCGGCTGATCCAGGACGGCACCTACGCCCGGATCCTGCGCAAGTGGGGCACCGAGGACTCGGCGATCACCGAGTCGAGGACGAACCCGCCCGAGCACCCGTGACCCCGTGTCGGATCCAACGAGGAGTCCCACCATGACCACCGCCCCGACCACTACCACCACTGCCACCGATCCCGTCGGCACCGGGAGACCGGCCGAGGCAGGACCTCCCGAGGGCCCGGACGACGTGGACGGCCCGGACGACCTGGGCAGCCTCGCCGGCCTGCCGGTCGTCCCCGCCCGGCACCCCTGGCGCTGGGCCGCCGGGGCCGCCGTCGTCGTCCTCACCGCGCAGTTCCTGCACGGCCTGGCGGTCAACCCCGGGTGGGACTGGCCGACCTTCCGGGCCTTCCTGACCACCGGCACCGTGCTGACCGCCGTCGGGACCACGCTCCAGCTCACCTGCTACGGCACGGTCCTGGGCTTCGCACTGGGCGCGGTGGTCGCGCTGCTGCGGCTCTCGCCCAGCCCGGTCCTGCAGACCATCGCCTGGACGTACATCTGGATCTTCCGGTCGATTCCGCTGATCGTCCAGCTGATCTTCTGGTTCAACCTCTCGTACCTCTACCAGCGGCTGGGCCTCGGCGTCCCGTTCGGCCCGACGTTCTGGAGCTTCGCCACCATGGACGTGCTCGGCCCGCTGGGCGCGGCCGTGCTCGGGCTGGCGCTGCACCAGGCCGCGTACGCCGCCGAGATCATCCGCTCCGGCCTGGTCTCGGTGGACGGCGGCCAGACGGAGGCCGCCGCCGCGCTCGGCATCCCCCGGTGGCGCCAGCTGCGGCGGATCGTCCTGCCGCAGGCGATGCGGGCGATCCTGCCGAACGCCGGCAACGAGGTCATCTCGCTCTTCAAGGGCACCTCGATCGTCTCGGTGATGGCGATCGGCGAGCTGTTCTACCAGGTGCAGGTCATCTACGGCCGCACCGGCCGGGTCGTCCCGCTGCTGATGGTGGCGACGGTCTGGTACGTCCTGCTCACCACCCTGCTCTCGGCCGGCCAGTACTACGTCGAGCGGTACTTCGCCCGGGGCTCCCGGCGCACGCCGCCGCCGACCCCGCTACGGCGGCTGCGCGACCTCGTCCAGCAGATCCGGGCGACCCGGCTCGTCCCCTCAGGAGGCCTCAAGTGACCGCGACCGAGCCGCAGACGACCGCCGCCGGGACCGTGGCGCCCCGACCGGCCGCGACCATGGTGGACGTCCGGAACGTGCACAAGAGCTTCGGGCGGCTCGACGTGCTGCGCGGCGTCGACCTCCGGGTCCCGGCGGGTTCGGTGACGGTCGTGCTCGGCCCGTCGGGCTCCGGCAAGTCCACCCTGCTGCGGGCGGTCAACCACCTGGAGAAGCTCGACCGGGGCCACGTCTCGATCGACGGCGAGCTGATCGGCTACCGCCGGGTGGGGGACCGGTTGTACGAGCGCTCCGCGCGCGAGGTGCTCCGGCAGCGCACCCACATCGGCTTCGTCTTCCAGAACTTCAACCTCTTCCCGCACCTGACCGTGCTCCAGAACATCACCGAGGCACCGGTCGGCGCGCTGCGCAGGCCGAAGGCCGCCGCCCGGGCACAGGCCCGCGAGCTGCTCGACCGGGTCGGCCTCGCGGACAAGGCGGACGCCTACCCGCGCCAGCTCTCCGGCGGCCAGCAGCAGCGGGTGGCGATCGCCCGGGCACTGGCGCTCGAACCCAAGGTGCTGCTCTTCGACGAGCCCACCTCGGCACTCGACCCGGAGCTGGTCGGCGAGGTCCTGGACGTCATCAAGGACCTGGCCAGGACCGGCACCACCATGATCGTCGTGACCCACGAGATCGGCTTCGCCCGTGAGGTGGCCGACACCGTGGTCTTCATGGACGGGGGTGTCGTGGTCGAACAGGGCCCGCCCGCCGCCGTCCTGGACCACCCGCAGCACGAACGCACCCGCGCCTTCCTCTCCAAGGTCCTCTGACCTCCCCCAGCCAGGAGCCCCGCCATGTCCCTGCCCCGCCGTACCCTCCTCGCCGCCGCCGGCCTCGCCGCCACCCTGGTCCTGACCGCCTGCGGCTCCTCCGCCGCCCCGTCCACCGCCGCCGCCAAGGGCAGCGCCGCGCCCGACGGGACGACGGTGAACCTGACCGCCGACCAGAGACGGGTCGGCACGGCCGAGGTGAGCGCGATCGCCGCCCTCGTCCCGGAGGAGATCCGCCGAAGAGGCACCCTGCGGGTGGTCGACTCGCTCGGCACCGTCCCGCCGCTGGACTTCCACGCCACCGACGACAGGACCGTCATCGGGGTCGAGCCCGACATCGCCCACCTGGTCGGCGACGTGCTGGGCCTGAAGGTCGAGCTGAACCCGGTCTCCTGGGAGAACGTCTTCGTCGGCCTCGACAGTGGCAAGTACGACGCCGGCTTCACCAACATCACGGTGACCGAGGCCCGCAAGGAGAAGTACGACTTCGCCACCTACCGGCTCGACATCCTCGGCTTCGAGGCCAGGAAGGGATCCGGCTGGCGGGTCACCGGCCCCAAGGACGTCGCCGGACACACCATCGCGGTCGCCTCCGGCACCAACCAGGAGAAGCTGCTGCTGTCCTGGAACGAGCAGAACGTGAAGGCGGGTCTCAAGCCCGTCGACATCAAGTACTTCCAGAACTCCTCCGACTACTACCTGGCCCTGTCCTCCGGCCGGATCGACGCCTACCTCGGCCCGAACCCGGTCGCCGCCTTCCACGCGGCGCAGACCGGCCTGACCGAGATCATCGGCACCTACTCGGGCGCGGGCGCGGAGCTGCTCGGCAAGATCGCGGCCACCACCAAGAAGGACAACGGCCTGGTCAAGGCGCTGAACGAGGCGCTCAACACGGTGATCACGAACGGCACCTACGGCCAGGTCCTGCGGCGCTGGGGTCTGAGCGGCGAGGCCGTCCAGAGCTCCGAGATCAACCCGCCGGGGCTGCCGAAGACGGACGTCTGAGCACGGCCCGGACGGCCGCGCGGGCGGGCACCTGGTGCCCCGTCCGGCACGGAGTGCCCGACTACCGGCCGGTAGTGCGCCCGGCGGGCCCGGATGGTCAGCCGGGCGAGTCTGTCAAGAGTACGGGCGCCCGATTCGGTGGACCGGCGCACTGGATGAATTGATAGGAACTGGCCGACCCGCAACCTCTGGTTCCAAGGTCGCTGTCGTTGATATACCTCGGATGCATAAGACGGGAGAGGTGTGCGGCCTCCCCGCCGACATGCGACGAACCAGGTGGTGATGGGCAGTGAAGCTCCTCCGTGTAGGCCCTCAGGGCGCCGAGCGCCCGGTGGTACTGGGCGAGGACGGTGCCGCGTACGACCTCTCGGGCCGGACCCCCGACATCGACGGGGCCTTCCTGTCGTCCCTCGACCCGGCCGAGCTGGCCCGGGCGGTGGCCGACGGTGAGCTGCCGTCCACCGACATCGCGGGCCTGCGGGTCGGCGCTCCGGTGGCCCGGCCGGGCAAGGTGGTCGGGATCGGCCTGAACTACCGGGACCACGCCGCCGAAGCCGGGGCGCAGATCCCCGACGAGCCGGTGATCTTCCTCAAGCCGAGCAACACCGTGGTCGGCGGGTACGACGAGGTGCTGGTGCCGCGCGGCTCCGAGAAGACCGACTACGAGGTCGAGCTGGCCGTGGTGATCGGCCGGACCGCCCGCTACCTGGAGAGCGACCAGGAGGCGGCGGCCGTCATCGCCGGGTACGCGACGGTCGACGACGTCACCGAGCGCGCCTTCCAGAACGAGCGCGGCGGCCAGTGGGACAAGGGCAAGTCGGCGGAGACCTTCACCCCGCTCGGCCCGTGGCTGGTCACCGCCGACGAGATCGCCGACCCGCAGCAGCTCACGCTGCGGCTCTGGGTCAACGGCGAGCTGCGGCAGAACGGCAGCACCGCTCAGATGATCTTCCCGGTGCTGGAGACCATCCGCTACGTCAGCCAGTTCATGGTGCTGGAGCCCGGGGACGTCGTCATCACCGGCACGCCGGCCGGGGTGACCCTCGGGCACCCGGGGGCCTCCTTCCTGCGCCCGGCGGACGTCGTCGAGGCCGAGGTCGAGGGCCTGGGCCGCCAGCGCGTGGTGCTCGGCAAGGCGTAACCCCGGCCCTGCCCAGGCCGGTTACCGCCCAGCCCGTACTGCGCGATCCGGTACTGCGCGATCCGGCACAGCACGACCAGGCACTGCACGACCCGGTACTGCGGACCGGCCCTTGGCACGGGGGCCGGTCCCGGCTCGGCCTCAGTCCGGCAGCGGCAGGCCCGGCAGCGGAAGGTTCCGGAGCCGCCCGACCAGCGCCGCCGCCGGCCCGTCCGGTGTCTCCAGCGCGAGCAGGCCGGCCAGCACCCCGGCGGTCTGCGGGTCGTGTCCGGCGGTCGCCACGGTCATCGCCACGAACTCGTCCACCAGCCAGTCCCGGAGCGAGTCGGGCTCGATCTGCCGCCCCTCGTCCAGCCAGGTCAGCGCGGACGCCTCGACCACCGAGATCCACGAACGCACCAGCAGCGTCAGCCGGGGCCCGGCCTCCTGCACCCCCAGGTGCCGCACGGTGCGGCGCAGCGCGGCCCGCCGCACCTCGTCCACGATCGCCGAGGTCCGCGCCGTCTCGACCACCGAACCCCCGCGCAGCAGCGCGCCGTAGCCGGTCTCGTGTTCGGCGACGAAGGCGAAGTACCGGTCCAGCACGGCGGCCAGCTGCGCCGTCGGGGTGCCCTCGGCGGGTACGGAGAACCGGCTCGCCAACTCCTCCGCCGCGCTGCGCAGGGCGGCCTCGTACAGCTGCTGCTTCCCGCCGGCGAAGTACCGGTAGACCAGCGGGCGGGAGGCGCCGGCCGCCTCGGCGACGTCGTCCAGGCTGACCTCCTCCGGCGGCCGGGAGCTGAACAACTCCAGTGCGACAGCGATCAGTTGCTCGCGTCGCTGCTGCACCGGCAGTCTCCGGTAGCCGGACCTGCGGGTGCGGGGCTCGGAGGTGGCCGGTGCGGTGGCCGGGGGCGGGGCCGGTGTGGTGGCCCGCTCCGGGGTGGGGTCCGGAGCGGGAGCCGACGAGCCCGGGGTGTGGGGGGATAGCGCTGAGCTGGCTGCCATGGCGGCCAGCGTAACGGCCGTCGGGGCGTACGACTCCTGTCAGCGGGACGTTCCCGACGGCCGAAGGCCGGTGGGTCCTCCCGGTGGAACGCCGGACACCGCCCCATCATGGGGTCAGCGCCAGGAGGCCCCGGGACTGACGGAGCCTCACCCACACAGCGCGGCAGGCCCACCGCCGGGAGAGGAACGACGGATGCAGCGACCGGCCGAGGACGGGCAGGCGGGCGAGAGCGCGGGTGAGCGCGAGAGCGGGCGTGCGGGCGTACAGGCGGGCGGGCAGGCCACCGGGCGCGCTCACCGGCTCGCCGGCCGGATCGCGCGCGGGGGCGGGGGCGGGCTCGTACACGCGATCCGGGGCGTACGGGCCTGGGTCCGCTCCGCGCCCGGTACGTACGTCTGGCTGCTGATCCTCGCCGCCACCAGCTTCGTGGTGGCCCGGATCGACCCCGCCAGCCTGGACTGGTTCCTCGCCAAACGCAGCACCAACATCGACCAGCTGACCTCCCGTCCGGTGCACGCGCTGCTGGCCAGCGCGATCTGGACGGAACAGGCGAACTTCGCCTTCTACTTCGTGATCTTCAACATCTTCCACGTCCCCGCCGAACGCTGGCTCGGCACCCGCCGCTGGCTCACCGTCGCCCTGGCCGCCCACGTGCTGGCCACCTTCGTCAGTGAGGGCGTCGTCGCCCTGGGCGTGCACGGCGGACGCCTGCCGAGCAGCCTGGCCGACACCGTGGACGTCGGCGTCTCCTACGCGCTGGCGGGGGTCGAGGCGGTGCTCTGCTACCGCTTCGCCGGCCGTTGGCGGTGGCTGTACGGCGGCGGCGTGCTGCTGTTCTACCTGGTCCCGCTCCTCACCTCGCACACCTTCACCGACCTCGGGCACTTCAGCGCGGTGCTGATCGGCTTCGCCTGCTACCCCCTCACCCGGGGCCGGCCGACCTGGGACCCCGTCACGGCCTGGCGCTCCCGGCGGTTCCCGCACAGGGGCCGGTAGCAGGGCTCGGCGGCGGGTGCGGGGGAGGGTACCGGGGAGGTGCCGGCCGGAGGACCGGTGGGGTCAAACCCGCCCCAGGGGCTTGCAAAGCGGCTCGGCTGCGAAAAGATGGCCGAATGGTTGAAGAACTGATCAACTCACCCGCCGACGGCACCACCCCTCGCCGTATCGCCGACGCCTATGTCCACGCCCTTGCCGAGCTCGACCCGCTGACGGCGGTTTACCTTGGGCTCAACCCGGAGGACGACCGCCTCCCGGATCTCTCCCCGCAGGGCCACGACGCCCTTGCCGAGCTCTCCCGCGACACCCTCGCCAAGCTCGACGCCGCCGAGGCCGCCGGCGCCGCGGCCGACGAGGCCGAGCGCCGCTGCGCCCGCCTGCTGCGCGAGCGGCTGACCGCCGAACTCGCCGTCCACGACGCGGGCGAGCACTTCCGCGCCGTCCGCAACCTCGGCTCGCCGGTGCACAGCGTCCGCGAGGTGTTCACCCTGATGAGCACCGGGACGGACCAGGAGTGGGGCGTGGTCGGCCGCCGGCTGGCCCGCGTCCCGCTGGCGCTGGAGCAGTACCGGGCGCTGCTCGCCGAGGGCATCGCGCAGGGGCGGCTCTCCGGCCCCCGGCAGGTCGAGACCGTGGTCGGGCAGATCGCCGAGTGGCTGGCGGGCGAGACCCCCGGCGGCTGGTTCGGGTCCTTCGTCCAGGACGCGCCCGAGGCGCTGCGGGACGGTCTGACCGACACCGCCGTGGCGGCCTCCGCCGCGCTGGCGGACCTGCGCGACTGGCTGCGCGACGTCTACGGCCCGGCCGCGGCGGACGTCCCGGACACCATCGGCCGTGAGCGCTACTCCCGTTGGGTCCGCTACTGGACCGGCGCCGACCTCGACATCGACGAGGCGTACACCTGGGCCTGGGCGCAGTTCCGCGACCTGGACGCGCAGATGCGCGCCGAGGCCGAGCGGGTGCTTCCGGGCAGCACGCCGATGCAGGCGATGAAGTGGCTGGAGACGGACGGCCCGGCGATCAAGGGCGAGGAGAACGCCCGCGAGTACCTGCAGGGCCTGATGAGCCAGGCCATCAGCGACCTCCAGGGCGTCCACTTCGACCTCGCCGACCCGCTGCTCAAGGTCGAGTCGAGGCTCGCGCCCTCCGGCAGCGCCGCCGCGCCGTACTACACCGCGCCCTCGCTCGACTTCTCCCGCCCCGGCCGGACCTGGCTGCCGACGCTGGGCCGCGAGAGCTTCCCGGTCTGGGACCTGGTCTCGACCTGGTACCACGAGGGCGTTCCCGGCCACCACCTCCAGCTCGCGCAGTGGACGTACGTCGCCGACCGGCTCTCCACCTACCAGGTCACCCTGGGCGGCGTCAGCGCCAACCTGGAGGGCTGGGCGCTCTACGCCGAGCGCCTGATGGACGAGCTCGGCTACCTCACCGACCCGGGCCACCGCCTCGGCTACCTGAACGCGCAGATGATGCGGGCGCTGCGGGTGATCGTCGACATCGGCATGCACGCCGGCCTGGAGTTCCCGGCCGACTCCCCGTACCTGCCCGGCGAGCTGATGCGGCCGGACGACGCCCGCGTGTTCTTCGGCCGGTACTGTGGGCTCTCGGCCGAGTTCCTGGACAGCGAGCTGATCCGCTACCTCGGCATGCCCGGGCAGGCGATCGGCTACAAGCTCGGCGAGCGCGCCTGGCTGCTGGGCCGCGAGGGGGCGAAGGCCGCCGCCGAGGCGCGGGGCGAGGAGTTCGACCTGAAGGCGTGGCACATGGCGGCGCTCTCCCAGGGGTCGCTGGGCCTGGACGACCTGGTCGCGGAGCTCAGCGCGCTCTGACCCGACCTGACCCGATCCGACCCGACTCTCCGGCCGGCCCGGCGCGCCCCCAGCGCTCCCGGGCCGGCCGGGGCCCGTCCGCCTGCTGTTCCCTCCGCCCACGGCCCCGACTGCCCACGGCCCCGACTGCCCACGGCCCCGACCGGCGCCTTCCGGGCTGCGGTTCGCGGGCCCGCAGGCGTCCCCGGTCTCGGTCGCAGGTCCGTGAGCCGATCGGTCTTTTGTCCCATTTCGTGACATTTTCCAGCAAATTGTCTTGCCCATCGCCGCCCCGCGAGCTTCCCTTGAGAGAGCGCTGCGTACGCCAAGCCCAGCTCCCTCCGGAAGGCGGCCCACGGTGTCTCCCCAGCACGCTCCCGACGACCAGGCGGTTGATCCACGCCGCTGGTGGGCCCTGGCCATCATCGCCATCGCCCAGCTGATGATCGTGCTCGACGCGACCATCGTGAACATCGCACTACCCTCCGCCCAGCACTCACTGGGGATATCCGACGGGAACCGCCAGTGGGTGATCACCGCCTACACGCTGGCCTTCGGCGGACTGCTGCTGCTCGGCGGCCGGATCGGCGACCTCTTCGGCCGCAAACGGACCTTCACCATCGGCCTGATCGGCTTCGCGCTGGCCTCCGCGATCGGCGGGTTCGCCACCGACCCGGCGATGCTCTTCGCCGCCCGCGCCCTCCAGGGTGCCTTCGGCGCCGTCCTCGCACCGTCGGCGCTCTCGCTGCTCTCCAACACCTTCTCTGACCCGAAGGAACGGGCCACGGCGTTCGGCATCTTCGGAGCCATCGCGGGCGGCGGCGCGGGCATCGGCTTCATCGCCGGCGGCCTGCTGACGGAGTACCTCAGCTGGCGCTGGTGCCTCTTCGTGAACGTCCCGATCGCGATCGGCGCCGCCATCGGCGCGTTCTACCTGCTCAAGCGGGACCACATCGACAAGGGCCACCGGGTCAAACTCGACCTGCCCGGAGCGTTCCTCGGCTGCGGCGGTCTGCTCGCGATCGTGTACGGCACCTCGGAGGCCGAGTCGCGCGGGTGGGGCGACGGGCTCGTGGTGGGCTGCCTGCTCCTGGGCGCCGCGATGCTGGCCGTCTTCGTCCTGGTCGAGCGCCGTACGCCGCACGCGCTGCTGCCGACCCACATCATCGGCGACCGCAACCGCGGCGGCGCCGCGCTCGCGGTGGGCCTGGCCGTGATCGGGATGTTCGGCCTCTTCCTGTTCCTGACCTTCTACCTCCAGGGCGTGAAGCACTACTCCCCGGTCATGGCGGGCGTCGCCTACCTCCCGATGGTCGGCGCGATCATCCTGAGCTCGACCGGCATCGCGGCCCGGCTGATGACCCGGGTGCCGTCCCGGAACCTGATCGTCCCCGGGCTGCTGCTGGCCGCCTCCGGCATGGCCTGGCTGACCCAGATGAAGGTGGACAGCCCGTATGCGGCCATGGTGCTGCCCGCCGAAATCCTGCTCGGCCTGGGCATGGGCCTGGTCTTCATGCCGTCGATGAGCCTGGCCACCCTCGGCGTCGCGCCCGACGAGGCGGGTGCGGCGGCGGCGACCATCAACAGCGCCCAGCAGGTGGGCGGCTCGATCGGCACCGCGCTCCTCAACACCATCGCCGCCAGTGTCACGACCACCTACCTGGTGGGCCGGAACGCGGCCGACCCCCTGGTGAAGGCGGCCGGCTCGGTGCGCGGCTACGCGGTGGCCACCGGAGTCGCGATGGGCATCCTGCTCTGCGCGTCGGTCATCGCCTTCCTGTTGATCAACCACCGTCCGGCGCCCGGGGAAGCCGTGGGCGCGAAGGAGGAGTCCACCGCCGAGGTGCTGGCCTGAGCGGCTCGCGCCACTGCTCCCGTCCTCTCCCGACAGCCCCCTGCGGAAGCGTCCGCCGGGGGCTCGCCGTTGTCCGGCGGTCCGGAAGCCGCCGCCGGACGATCGGCCCCGAAACGGGGCAACGAATCCGGTGAGAGCAACCGCACAGCGCCGACCTGGAGATTCTCACCGGGCTCCCAGCATAGGATCACGGGATTTCCAGTTGATCAGCCCATAGTGTCTGACCGTACGCGCAGGATCCCGTGCGTACGGGGACCGCAGGCTGGGCAGGAGTGACGTACCTGATGACCCGTCATCGAAAGGCACGCCGGGTGATGCACCGACCTGTGGCGTTGACCTCGGCACTCGTGCTCGCCGTCATCGCCGCGATAGCCGGTATCGACACGCTGACCAGCCAGGCCACCGCCTTCACCGCGCGCTCCCCGGCCGCCAGGACCGCCTCCCTGATCCCGACCGCCACGGCGGCCCCGCCGACTTCTCCGGCCCCGTCGTCCCCCTCGCCGTCACCTGCGGTCTCCTCGTCCTCCGAGTCCTCCGCATCCCCCTCGCCCGTGCCCTCCGCCTCCGCCTCCTCCTCGGCCCCCGCCGCCGGGGGAGGCGACGAGGCGGGCCGCCCGGCCGGCGCCCCCTCCACCGCCGCCCCGCAGGCCGTCGCGCCGGCCGCGCTCGGCACCACCACGCCCGCCCCCGCCAACACCGAGTCGTCCCGGGTCGGCGCGCTCTTCGTGGGCGCGGTGGCCGCCGGAAACCACTCCTGCACGGCGAGCGTGCTGCACAGCAGCACCAAGAACCTGATCCTGACCGCCGCGCACTGCATCGTCACCCCGGACGGCCTCTCGTTCGCCCCGGGGTACCACGACGGCCAGGCGCCGTACGGCAGTTGGCCGGTCACCAAGGCGTACACCACCACCGGCTGGAGCCAGGGCGGCGACCCGGACGAGGACTTCGCGATCCTCCAGGTCGGCCAGAACGGCGGCCGGAACATCGAGGACGTGGTCGGCGGCAACATCCTGGGCCTCCAGGTGGACTTCTCCACCGTCGTCCGCCTCTACGGCTACCCGGACACCAGCGAGGTGCCGTTGCTCTGCACCAACGCCACCAGCCGCCAGGACACCTACCAGCGCCGCATCGACTGCCCCTCCTACGCGGCCGGCACCAGCGGCGGCCCCTGGATCGACACCGACACCGCGAAGGTGGTCGGCGTCATCGGCGGTTACCAGCAGGGCGGCGACACCGACGACACCTCGTACAGCGCCTACTTCGACCACACCATCGAGGACCTCTACCAGCAGGCTGTGGCCGGCTCGGCCTGACCGGCCGGGGGCGCCGGACCACCTCGGGGCGCCCGCCCGGCCGGCCCGTCGGCACGGTCAGGCCCTGGTGTCCGCCGTCCCGGCTTCGAAGCCCTCCACCTCGGCGAAGAACCGGTCGACGACCGCCGCGTACCCCGGCAGGCCGCCGAGCGGCTCACCGACCACCCGCCCGGCCAACTCGGTGGCCAGCGCCACCACATCGGCCCGCAGCTCGGCCTCGGCGATCACCCGGTCGGCCGCCAGCTGCACCTGCGCGGCGGTCACCAGCGAGTCCCGCTGCCGCTGCCCCTCGGCCCGCACCTCCGCCAGCAGCGCGGCCCCCTGCTCGGCGGCCTGCTGCCGTATCGCCGCCGCGTCGTGCCGCGCCGCGCTCAGCTCCGCCTGGTACTCCGCGTAGACCTGCTCGGCCTCCGCCCGTACCGCTTCGGCCCGTTCGAGGCCGCCGTCGATCGCGTCCGCCCGCGCCGCGAGGTTCCGCTCCACCCGGGGGAGCAGGAACTTCCCCAGCACGCCGAAGATCAGGAAGAAAAGGATCAGCCCCAGTACGAGTTCGCCGGTGTCCGGCTTCAAAGGTCCCATGCCCCGATGCTATCGACCCGCCTCGAACGAATATTCGCGGAGTGCGGCAATTCCTCCGATGGAAGGCACAGTTGACGTTGTGACAGCCTTCTCCCGGGTGTCCGGCCACCGGGGGCCGCCGGGCCGGTTCCGGTCCGGCCGAGGGGCGTGCGGCCCGGTGGTGCGCCGTCGTCACTTCCGGCGGTACGACCGGATCTGCCGGTAGATCTCGTGGCAGCTCGGTACCGCCATGACGCCCGCACTCAGCGCCCAGAGCAGGGAGCGGGACTGGAGGTAGAGGTCGACGGCGAGGGCCAGGCCGAGGAAGGGCATCGTCCGCTGGACCGGACCGTCGGCTCTGAACGGGTTGCGCACGGGGGTCCCTCCGGCGGTTACGAGGCGGTCGAAGTCGGCCTGCGGGGATGCTAGCCCGGCGTTTCCGAACCCAGCGTGACCGGGTGCGATCCCGGGCCCCGCGCCTGCGCCAAGTGTCCACGACGACGGGAAGTGCCTGGCCGGGGCGGGTCGCGGGTGCCCCGCCGGACGGTCGTCGGCGCATCCGGCGCCCCTCGGAACCGGGTGGCCCGGCGGGGGCCGGGCGCCGTTCACGGATGCCTGCGGGCCGGGTTTCCGACTGTCCGCAAAGCTCGAATCCGAGCTTGAAAGCTAGCATCCAAGCTTGTCAAGCTGATCCGAGAAACCCGTCGGATGAGGAGTGCCCGTGGGCGAGTTGGGACGACCGGCCTATCTGCGGCTGGCGGATGTCCTCCGAGGCGAGATCCTCTCCGGTGCGCGCGAGCCGGAGTCGAAGGTGCCGAGCATCTCGGAGCTGTGCGTGGAGCACGGGCTCTCCGAGCAGCCGGTCCGGCAGGCGCTGCGCGTGCTGACCGCCGAGGGCCTGGTCGAGGGGCGTCCCGGGTCGGGCACCTACGTCCGGGCGCGGCCGGCCCAGGTGCGGATGGCGCGGGGGAACTACCACTCGGCCAGCAGCCCGTTCGCCGCCGAGAGTACGGCGCGCGGGGTCGAGCCCTCGTGGACCGGCAGGACGCAGAAGACGTACGCGACCACCTCGCTGGCCGCCCGGCTCGGGGTGGCCGGCGGCGATCCGCTGACGCAGTCGCAGTACGTCTTCCGGACGGACGGCAAGGCCGTCCAGCTGGCGACGAGTTGGGAGCCGGTCGCCGTCACCGAGGGCACCGACGTGGCGCTGCCGGAGTTCGGCCCGCTCGCGGGCTGCGGGGTCGTGGAGCGCCTGGCGCGCATCGGCCTCACGGTCACCCGGGTGACCGAGGACGTCGCGGCGCGTCCGGCGCTCGAAGCGGAGGCCGACCGCCTCGGGATCCCGCTCGGCGCCACGGTGCTCTCCATCGAGCGCACCCACTGGGCCGGCGAACTCGCCGTCGAGACGGCCGACATCGTCCTCGCGGCCGACAACTTCCGGCTGGCGTACGAGATCAAGGTCGGCAACGGCCCGATGTGACGAGCGGTCGCAGGCCGGGCAGGCCGCGGCCTGCCCGGGAGGGGAGGCCGTCGGCAGCGGCGGGGCGGCCGCCCGGATGCCCTGGCGGCCCCGGAACATGACGAAGGCCCAGGCTGGCGGATGACTCCGCTGACCTGGGCCTTTGCAGCACTTCTTGCGAAGTGCCCCCGGCAGGATTCGAACCTGCGCACCCGCCTCCGGAGGGCGGTGCTCTATCCCCTGAGCTACGGGGGCCTACTTGGTGCCGCCCCGTGTTGCTGGCGACGTGGAGAACATTACCAGGCCGTGGCCGGTGCCCGGGCACGGGTTTCGGCAGGCGGCGATCCGGGGTGTCCGGGGGCGTCCCCGGGGAAGTGCGCAAAGCCCGGACGGGCGGGCCGCCGCACGGCTACCCTCGGTGATGTGGCCGAACCGTCCGGGCGGGTCCTCGTGGTGGACGACAGCGAGGTGATCCGCCAACTGATCAGGGTCAACCTGGAGCTGGAGGGGTTCCAGGTGGTGACGGCTGCCGACGGGGCGGAGTGCCTCGAAGTGGTGGGCCGGGTGAACCCCGACGTGGTGACGCTCGATGTGCTGATGCCCCGGCTGGACGGCCTGCGGACGGCGGCCCGGCTGCGGGCCGCGCCGGCGACGGCCCGGCTGCCGATCGCCATAGTGAGTGCGTGCACGCCCGCCGATCTGGACCGTGGCGAGTCGGTCGGTGTGGACGGTTATCTCGGCAAGCCGTTCGACCCGGCCGATCTGGTGGCGCTGGTCCGGCGGCTGATGGCGTTGCGGGCGGAGGGCGGGTCGGGCGGCGCCCGGGGCTTCGCCTACGGATTCGGGGACGGCTCGGCCGGATCCCGGCACAGTTCCGCCCTGAGCGAACGCGGCGGGCCCGGTGGCGTTCCAGCCCCCCTCCCGGACCCGTACGGGCGTCTCAACGGGTAAACCGGGTGGCGGGCCCATCCCCTCTCTCGCCTAGGCTTGGCGGCGTGACACCCGCAGAGCTTTCCCAGGCAGTCCAGGCCGCAGTTCGCACCGCCGTCGAGGCGGGCGAGCTGACCGTCGCCGTGCCCGAGCACGTGACGGTCGAACGGCCCAAGAACAGGGACCACGGCGACTACGCGACGAACGTGGCCCTCCAGCTCGCGAAGGCGGCCGGCAAGCCGCCGCGAGCAGTGGCCGAACTGGTCGCCGCGCGCCTGCGAGAGCTGCCCGGCGTCGCGAAGGTCGACATCGCCGGACCGGGCTTCCTGAACGTCACCCTCGACGCCGCCACCCAGGGCGAGCTGGCCCGGAGGATCGTCGAGGCCGGTGCCGCTTACGGCCGCAACGAGGCGCTCAAGGGCCTGAAGATCAACCTGGAGTTCGTGTCGGCGAACCCGACCGGCCCGATCCACATCGGCGGCGTCCGCTGGGCGGCCGTCGGCGACTCGCTCGCGCGCGTTCTCAAGGCCACCGGCGCCGAGGTCTCCACCGAGTACTACCTGAACGACGCCGGCGTGCAGATCGGCAAGTTCGCCGCCTCGCTCCAGGCCGTCGCCAACGGCCGGCCCGCTCCCGAGGGCGGCTACGTCGGCGAGTACGTGGTCGACATCGCCAAGGCGCTGACCGACGGCGTCCCGGGCATCCTCGACCTCCCCGAGGACGAGCAGCTGGAGGTCTTCCGCACCGAGGGCCTCGCGCTCATGGTCGCCGAGATCCAGCGCTCCATGACCGAGTTCGGCACCCACTTCGACACCTGGTTCTCCGAGAAGACGCTGCACGACTCCGGCGCCGTCGAGAAGGCGATCGAGCGGCTGCGCGAGCAGGGCCACGTCTTCGACCAGGAGGGTGCGATCTGGCTGCGCACCACCGACTTCGGCGACGACAAGGACCGGGTCCTGATCAAGGCCGACGGCGAGACGACGTACTTCGCCGCCGACGCCGCCTACTACCTGAGCAAGCGGGACCGGGGCAGCGAGGTCTCGGTCTACATGCTCGGCGCCGACCACCACGGGTACGTGAACCGCCTCAAGGCCATCGCCGCCTGTGCCGGCGACGACATGGACCGCAACATCGAGGTGAAGATCGGCCAGTTCGTGAAGATGCTTCGCGACGGCGAAGAGGTCCGGATGTCCAAGCGGGCCGGCAACATCATCACGATCGACGACGTGGTCGAGTGGATCGGTGTCGACGCGGCCCGGTACACCCTCGTGCGGTCACCCACCGACTCGACCATCACGCTCGACATCAACGTGCTGACCAGCCAGACCAACGAGAACCCGGTCTTCTACGTCCAGTACGCGCACACCCGGATGTGCGGCGTCCAGCGCAAGGCGAACGACCTGGGTATCACCAAGTCCGAGGACTTCAAACCGGAGCTGCTCGCCACCGAGTGGGAGTCCGACCTGCTCGGCCAGCTCGGCGAGTTCCCCCGGGTGATCGCGGCGGCCGGCGAGCTGCGCGAGCCGCACCGGGTGGCGCGCTACCTGGAGGAGGTCGCCCGGGACTACCACCGGTTCTACGACCACTGCCAGATCCTGCCGAAGGGCGACGAGGAGGTCACCGACCTCACGCACGCCCGCCTCTGGCTCGCCGACGCGACGCGCACGGTGATCGCCAACGGCCTCGCCCTGCTCGGCGTCTCCGCGCCCGAGCGGATGTAACCCGCCCCCAGGCGCACGGGGCGGTGACGGTCGGCAGACGACCGTCACCGCCCCTTTCCACAGAGTCCGGCACGTTCCACCGGGGCCGGCCGGAGTCCGACAGAGGAAGAGACCCGCACATGAGCCGCTCCGCACACCCCGCCGGCCCGCGCCACGGAGACGTGCTGCCGGAGGGGCACTACCTGGCCCCGCCGAGCGACCTCAACGCGCTCGACCCGAAGATCTGGGCCGCCACGGTGGCCCGCAACGCCGAGGGCGTGGCCACCGTCGGCGGGCTGGACGTGAAGGCGCTGGCGGCGGAGTTCGGCACCCCGGCGTACATCCTGGACGAGCAGGACTTCCGGGCCCGGGCCCGGGCCTGGCGGGAGGCGTTCGGCGCGGACGCGGACGTGTTCTACGCGGGCAAGGCGTTCCTGTCCAAGGCGGTGGTCCGCTGGCTGCGCGAGGAGGGCCTCAACCTCGACGTGTGCAGCGCGGGCGAGCTGGCCGTGGCGCTGGCCGCCGGGATGCCGGGCGAGCGGATCGCGCTGCACGGCAACAACAAGACGCCCGACGAGCTGGAGCACGCCGTCAAGGTCGGTGTCGGGCACATCGTGGTCGACTCGTACCAGGAGATCGAGCTGCTGGCCGCGATCGCCGAGCGCCAGGGCGTGCGCCAGCCCGTCCTGATCCGCGTCACGGTCGGCGTCGAGGCGCACACCCACGAGTTCATCGCCACCGCGCACGAGGACCAGAAGTTCGGCCTCTCGCTGACCGGCGGCGCGGCGGCGGAGGCCGTCCGCCGGGTGCTCGCGAAGGACGGCCTGGAGCTGCGCGGCATCCACTCGCACATCGGCTCGCAGATCTTCGACACCGCCGGGTTCGAGGTCGCCGCCCGCCGCCTGGTCGGCCTGCTGGCCGAGATCCGGGACGAGCACGGCGTCGAGCTGCCCGAGATCGACCTCGGCGGCGGCCTCGGCATCGCGTACACCAGCGAGGACGACCCGAAGCAGCCCGCCGAGATCGCCGCCTCGCTGGCCGAGATCGTCCGCCGCGAGTGCGCCTCCGCGCGGCTGAACGCCCCCCGGATCTCGGTCGAGCCGGGCCGCGCGATCGTCGGTCCGACCGCGTTCACGCTGTACGAGGTCGGCACGATCAAGCCGCTCGAAGGCCTGCGGACGTACGTCAGCGTGGACGGCGGCATGTCGGACAACATCCGCACCGCGCTCTACGACGCCGAGTACTCCGTCGCGCTGGTGTCGCGCACCAGCGACGCGGCCCCGATGCTGGTCAGGGTGGTCGGCAAGCACTGCGAGTCCGGCGACATCGTGGTCCGGGACGCCTTCCTGCCCGCCGACCTCACGGCCGGTGACCTGATCGCGGTGCCCGCGACCGGCGCCTACTGCCGTTCGATGGCGAGCAACTACAACCACGCGCTGCGGCCGCCGGTGGTCGCGGTGAACGCCGAGGGCGCCCGGGTGATCGTGCGCAGGGAGACGGAAGAGGATCTCTTGCGTCTCGATATCGGATGACGAAATCCTTGTCTCAGATTCTGGAACGCCCGTAGATTCGCGCGGGATGTCCCGGAGACTGGTAGCGACCGGGATACCTGACGAAGTACCGCGGTCGACGTAACCGAACCCCCGAGGGCCCTCGCGCAGAGCCGGGAAACCGCCCGCCGGGACGAAGAATGCAGAGCGGAGTCGGATGATGCGTACGCGCCCGCTGAAGGTGGCGTTGCTGGGCTGTGGTGTGGTGGGCTCCGAGGTGGCGCGCATCATGACGACGGACGCCGCCGACCTCGCCGCGCGGATCGGCGCGCCGGTCGAGCTGGCGGGCATCGCCGTCCGCCGGGCCGGGCGGGCCAGGCCCGGTGTGCCCGAGCACCTGCTCACCACGGACGCCCAGGCGCTGGTGAACCGGGGTGACATCGACGTCGTGATCGAGGTGGTCGGCGGGATCGAGCCGTCCAAACAGCTCATCCTCTCGGCGTTCAAGCAGGGCGCCTCGGTGGTCAGCGCCAACAAGGCGCTGCTGGCCAAGGACGGCGCCGAGCTGCACGAGGCCGCCGCCGCGGCCGGGGTCGACCTGTACTACGAGGCCGCCGTGGCCGGTGCCATCCCGCTGATCCGCCCGCTGCGCGAGTCGCTCGCGGGGGACAAGGTCAACCGGGTGCTGGGCATCGTCAACGGCACCACCAACTTCATCCTCGACAAGATGGACACCACCGGCGCCGGGTACTCCGAGGCACTGGAGGAGGCCACCGCGCTCGGCTACGCCGAGGCGGACCCGACGGCCGACGTCGAGGGCTTCGACGCCGCCGCGAAGGCCGCGATCCTGGCGGGCATCGCCTTCCACACCAAGGTCACCGCCGCCGACGTCTACCGCGAGGGCCTCACCGAGGTGACCGCCGCCGACATCGCCTCCGCGAAGGCGATGGGCTGCGTGGTCAAGCTGCTCGCCATCTGCGAGCGCGCGGCGGACGGCGAGTCCGTCACCGCCCGGGTGCACCCCGCGATGCTGCCGCTGAGCCACCCGCTGGCCTCCGTCCGCGAGGCGTACAACGCGGTGTTCGTCGAGGCCGAGGCGGCCGGGCGGCTGATGTTCTACGGTCCGGGCGCCGGTGGCGCGCCGACCGCCTCCGCGGTGCTGGGCGACCTGGTCGCGGTCTGCCGCAACAAGGTGAACGGCACCACCGGCCCGCGCGACTCGGTGTACACCCAGCTGCCGGCCAAGCCGATGGACCAGGTCATCACCCGGTACCACGTCAGCCTGGACGTGGACGACCGCGCGGGCGTGCTCGCCCAGGTGGCGTCCGTCTTCGCCGAGCACGGCGTCTCCATCGACACCGTGCGCCAGCAGGGCCGCGACGGCGACGCCTCGCTCGTCGTGGTCACCCACCGCGCCACCGACGCCGCGCTGTCGGCGACGGTGGACAAGCTCCGCGCGCTGGACAGCGTGCGTGACGTGGCCAGCATCATGCGGGTTGAAGGGGAGTAGGTAGCACCATGAACGCCGTCATCGACAGAGCGCACACCCACCAGTGGCGCGGCCTCATCGAGGAGTACCGCGACCGCCTGCCGGTCAGCGACTCCACCCCCGTGGTCACCCTGCTGGAGGGCGGCACGCCCCTCGTCCCCGCGCAGGTGCTCTCCGAGCGCACCGGCTGCGAGGTCTACCTCAAGGTCGAGGGCGCCAACCCGACCGGGTCCTTCAAGGACCGCGGTATGACGATGGCGATCTCCAAGGCCAAGGAGGACGGCGCCCAGGCCGTCATCTGCGCCTCCACCGGCAACACCTCGGCCTCGGCCGCCGCGTACGCGGTGCGGGCCGGCATGGTCTCGGCCGTGCTCGTCCCGCAGGGCAAGATCGCGCTCGGCAAGATGGGCCAGGCGCTGGTGCACGGCGCGAAGATCCTCCAGGTGGACGGGAACTTCGACGACTGCCTCACTCTTGCGCGTGAACTGTCCGAGAAGTACCCGGTGGCGCTGGTCAACTCGGTGAACCCGGTCCGGATCGAGGGCCAGAAGACCGCCGCCTTCGAGATCGTGGACATGCTCGGCGACGCGCCCGACATCCACGTCCTGCCGGTCGGCAACGCGGGCAACATCACGGCCTACTGGAAGGGCTACCGCGAGTACGCCGCCGACGGCCTCGCCACCCGCACGCCCCGGATGTGGGGCTTCCAGGCCTCCGGTTCGGCGCCGATCGTGGACGGGCACCCGGTGCTCAAGCCGCAGACCATCGCGACCGCGATCCGGATCGGCAACCCGGCCTCCTGGGACTTCGCGATCGCCGCGCGGGACGAGTCGGGCGGGCTCATCGACAAGGTGACGGACCGTCAGATCCTGTCCGCCTACCGGCTGTTGGCCTCCCAGGAGGGCGTCTTCGTGGAGCCCGCCTCGGCCGCGAGCGTGGCCGGTCTGCTGCAGGCCGTCGAGCAGGGCCTGGTGGACCCGGGGCAGCGGATCGTCTGCACCGTGACCGGAAACGGCCTGAAGGACCCGGACTGGGCGGTGGCCGGCGCACCGCAGCCGCACGTCGTCCCGATCGACGCGGAGGCCGCCGCCCAGCGGCTCGGGCTGCTCGACTGACGCCCGCCCACCCGCCGTCGCCCGCCCGGCCCGCGCGCCCGCAGGGCCGACGGGCGGGCGGTGCTGACAGCCTGTCACCGGTGGACCGACTCTTTCGGGGGTCGGTCCACCACGGGTTTCGGATGACACCTTTGTGTCATTCATCGCACGTCGAACAGGGATGATTTCACGCACTTTCCGGCCAGAAAGGGCAACACGGCCGATCGAAAGGCGGCGGGGTGTACCGCTGTGGAACCTCTCTTCGATAGTCTGGCCCCGACGGGCCGCGCCATGACCGATGAGCGCCCGCCCGCCGGGGCTTGTCGTGAAGACCCCGCCCACGTGTCGCCGCAGGCCCTCCCACCGGGCCGCCCCGAGTATCAATCCCCAGGAGAGTCCCACCACATGGCTGGTCCTGCGTTCCGTGCCGCCGCCGTCCGGGTCCGGGTCCCCGCGACCAGCGCCAACCTCGGCCCTGGCTTCGACGCCTTCGGACTCGCCCTGGGCCTCTACGACGACGTGGTGGTCCGGGTCGCCGAGTCCGGCCTCTCCGTCGACATCGCCGGCCAGGGCGCCGAGACGCTGCCCCGGGACGAGCGCCACCTGCTGGTCCGCTCGATGCGGGCCGCCTTCGACCGGCTCGGCGGCCAGCCGCGCGGTCTGGAGATCGTCTGCGCCAACCGGATACCGCACGGCCGCGGCCTGGGCTCCTCCTCCGCCGCGATCTGCGCCGGCATCGTCGCGGCCCGTGCCGTCACCATCGGCGGTGCGGCCGCCCTGGACGACGACGCGATGCTGGCCCTCGCCTCCGAGCTGGAGGGCCACCCCGACAACGTCGCCGCCTGTCTGCGTGGCGGGTTCACCATCGCCTGGACGGACGAGGACTCCGCCAAGGCGGTCACCCTGGAGCCGTCCGAGCAGGTCGTGCCGGTCGTCTTCGTCCCGGCCACCGAGGTGCTCACCGAGGCCGCCCGCGGCCTGCTGCCCAAGACCGTGCCGCTCGCGGACGCCGCCGTCAACGCCGGGCGCTCCGCCCTGCTGGTCGAGGCCCTCACCCGCCGCCCCGAGCTGCTGCTCGCGGCCACCGAGGACCGCCTGCACCAGGACTACCGCGCCTCCGCGATGCCCGACAGCGCCGCGCTGGTGGGCGCGCTGCGCGCGGAGGGCATCCCGGCGGTCATCTCCGGCGCGGGGCCGACGGTGCTGGCCTTCACGGACGCCGAAGGGGCCGACAAGCTGCTCCAGTTCGCCGGATCGCGGAGCGAGCCGGGCGACGGACGGCGCGGCGCCGGGCCGGCCTTCGACGCGCACCGCCTCCAGCTCGACCGCACCGGCGCATCCGTACTCCCGCTCAACGCGTGAGGCGCTGAGCAGCGGGAACGCGGCCGCGATTTGGGCCGGGCCAAGGTGATTGACAGGAACAGGGCCGGGGAATGTGTCAGGGGGTCGGTAGTGTTAACCTCATTGCTGCACCAGATGCCCTCCGGGGCCCGGTGCGACGCGTCTCGATCCCGACCTCCGGTTCGTACGGCAAGCCCGCCCGGACGGAGATGTGGACGTACGGGACGACGATTCTCCGGGAGCCCTCCACAGCGCGTACGCAGCCTGCCTGCGCGATTGCGGCCGCATCCCGAAGCCGTGACGGCACCTGACTCCCGCCCGCCGCCTCCAGCCTGAGGCACAGCCGGGCGGAGCGCGGACCGCCGCCACGCGACGGGGGCCCGGGTATCGCAGGCAGCTGGGTTTCCTGCCCGATGCCGGGCAAGGAGGGCGGTCGGCACGAGACCGGCCCGCCGCGCCACTTCGCACCACCGTGCACCGCACCTCGCAGCTTCCCCCCGACTGGCTCCGCCATTCGAGGGGTCCACAGCCTCGGACCGACGCAGACGAGCGTTGGTCAGGACAGCACAACCGGTCGCCGAGCCAGACAGGCCGACGTCCGCTCCAGGGAAGGACCCTTAGTGAGCGACACCACCGATCTGATGGGCGCGCGCCCGGACGCCGAAGCGTCGGACGCAGCCGCCGCCCCCGCGGCCCCGGCCAAGCGCCGTCGCGCCGCCGCCGCGGGCCTGGACGGCCTGGTCCTGGCCGAGCTGCAGAAGCTCGCCTCGACCCTCGGCATCAGCGGCACCGGACGGCTGCGCAAGAGCCAGCTGATCGATGCCATCAAGGACAAGAGCGGCGGAGACCCGCTGCTCGCCGGCGCCGCGACTTCGGCCGCGCCCGCCAAGCGCGCCGCCAAGGCCGCCGCCCCGGCCGCCGAGGCCGCGCCCGCCGCCGCCCCGGCCGCCGCCGTGGCGGAGAAGCCGGCCCGCCGTTCGCGGGCCGCCGCCGTGGCCGCCGAGCCGCAGGCGCAGATCGAGATCCCGGTGCAGGCCGCCGCCGAGACCGCGCCGGCCCAGGCCGGCCGGGCCCGTCGCCGCGCCACCTCGGCGGTCACCACCCCGACCACCGACGTCGTGGCCGAGTCGGCCGCCCCCGCCGTGGCGGAGGCCAAGACCGAGACCCGGACGGCCGACACCCGCGGCGCCGAGACCCGCACCTTCGAGGGCGAGGCCCGGACGGAGACCCGCCGGGACCGCCGCGACCGCCGGGACCGCCGTGAGGGCCCGGAGGCCGGCGAGGGCCAGCCGGCCCAGGACGGCGACTCCCGCGAGTCCCGCCGTGACCGCCGTAACCGCCGCGACCGGACGGACCGTCCGGAGCGGACGGAGCGTACGGAGCGCGGCGAGCGCCAGGGCGGCCAGCAGGGCCAGCAGGGCCAGCAGGCCCAGTCGGCCGCGCAGGACAGCGGTCAGCAGAACCGCCAGCCGGTCTCCCAGCAGCAGCAGGGTGGCGGCGGCTACGAGGACGACGAGTTCGGTGACGGCCGCCGTGGCCGCCGTGGCCGCTACCGCGACCGCCGTGGGCGCGGCACCCGCGGTGAGCGCTTCGAGGGCAACGTGCCCGAGGTGCAGGTCAACGACGACGACGTGCTGATCCCCGTCGCGGGCATCCTGGACATCCTCGACAACTACGCGTTCGTCCGGACCTCGGGCTACCTGCCCGGTTCGAACGACGTCTACGTCTCGCTCGCCCAGGTCCGCAAGAACGGCCTGCGCAAGGGTGACGCCATCACCGGTGCGGTGCGCCAGCCCAAGGACGGCGAGCGCCGCGAGAAGTTCAACGCCATGGTGCGGCTGGACTCCGTCAACGGCATGGACCCGGAGAGCGGCCGCGGCCGTCCCGAGTTCGGCAAGCTCACCCCGCTCTACCCGCAGGAGCGCCTGCGGCTGGAGACCGACCCGGGCATCCTGACCACCCGCATCATCGACCTGGTGTCGCCGATCGGCAAGGGCCAGCGTGGTCTGATCGTCGCCCCGCCGAAGACCGGCAAGACGATGATCATGCAGGCGATCGCCAACGCGATCACCCACAACAACCCCGAGTGCCACCTGATGGTCGTCCTGGTCGACGAGCGTCCGGAAGAGGTCACCGACATGCAGCGGTCGGTGAAGGGCGAGGTCATCTCCTCGACCTTCGACCGCCCGGCCGAGGACCACACCGTGGTCGCGGAGCTGGCCATCGAGCGCGCCAAGCGCCTGGTGGAGCTGGGCCACGACGTGGTGATCCTGCTCGACTCGATCACCCGCCTGGGCCGCGCCTACAACCTGGCGGCGCCGGCCTCCGGCCGCATCCTGTCCGGTGGTGTCGACTCGACCGCGCTCTACCCGCCGAAGAAGTTCTTCGGCGCGGCGCGCAACATCGAGAACGGCGGCTCGCTGACCATCCTCGCCACCGCGCTGGTGGAGACCGGCTCCCGGGCCGACGAGGTCGTCTTCGAGGAGTTCAAGGGCACCGGCAACATGGAGCTCAAGCTCGACCGCAAGCTCTCGGACAAGCGCATCTTCCCGGCCGTCGACGTGGACGCCTCCAGCACCCGCAAGGAGGAGATCCTGCTCGACAAGGACGAGCTGGCGATCACCTGGAAGCTGCGCCGGGTGCTGCACGCGCTCGACTCGCAGCAGGCGATCGAGCTGCTGCTGGACAAGATGAAGCAGACCAAGAGCAACGGCGAGTTCCTGATGCAGATCGCCAAGACGACGCCGGGCTCCGGCGACTGACGAAGCATCGAGTGACGAAGCCCCGGGCCGCGCTGCGGTCCGGGGCTTCGCGCTGTTCCGGGAAGCGTTGCGGGGCCTTCGCCGGGCCTTGGTGGGGCCGTCGCGGGGCCTGTGCGGGGACGCGTCCGAGTCGCCCCGGGCCCGCTCCGGGCCGTTTTCTCAGGCCGTTCCGAGCGGGACTTAAGAACCGGACTTACGACTCGGTGGTTCGCTTATCCTCGACAAGAAGGTCATACCGACCAGAACCAGCGAAAAGCGACAAACGTCGCACGGTGCGAGGGTGAGACGTTATGGCCGACCACAAGAAGGTCCGGAGCCGACGGAGCCGGCTGGTCCGCGCCGCCGTGCTCTCCCTCGCGGGGCTGCTGGTGGTGGGCGCGGGGGCCGCCGGGTACGTGTACTGGAAGCTCGACGGGAACATCAAGAGCGTCGACATCAACGCCCAGCTCGGCAGTGCCCGCCCGCCCGCCTCGACCGACGGGTCGTTCAACGTGCTGGTGCTGGGCTCCGACTCGCGGGCCGGCGGCAACGCGAGCCTGGCCGGCGGCGACACCGGCGACACCGCCCGCTCGGACACCGCGATGGTGGTGCACGTCAACCAGGCGCACACGCACGCGGACGTGGTGAGCATCCCGCGCGACACCCTCGTCCCGCGCCCCGACTGCGTCGCCCCCGACGGGAAGGCCGTGCCGGGGGCAAGGAGCGCGATGTTCAACGCCGCGTTCGAGGTGGGCGGCCCGGCCTGTGCGGTGAAGACCACCGAGGCGCTCACCGGGCTGCGGATGGACCACTTCGTGGAGATCGACTTCTCCGGCTTCGCCGGGTTCATCGACGCGATCGGCGGGGTCACCGTCACCACCACCGTGAACATCGACGACAAGGACAGCGGGCTCAACCTGCAGGCCGGCACCCACCACCTGAACGGCGGCCAGAGCCTCGCCTTCGTCCGGACCAGGCACGGCGTCGGGGACGGCAGCGACCTTGGCCGGATCGAGCTGCAGAAGCAGATGGTGAAGTCGATCATGGCGCAGGTGGGCGGCGCCGGGCTGGTCGCCAACCCGGCCAAGCTGTTCTCGGTCGCCGACCGGCTCACCAGGAGCATCACCACCGACTCCGACCTGGCCTCGGTCTCCTCCCTGATGGGCCTGGCCGGCACCCTCAAGGGCATCGGCCCGAACGATCTGACGATGGTCACCCTGCCCGTCGGCACCGCCCCGGCCGACCCGAACCGGGTGGTCCAGCTCCAGCCGCAGGCGGCGCAGCTCTGGGCCGCCCTGAAGGCCGACCAGCAGGTGCCGCAGTCGATCGTCAGCGCCCAGCCCGCCAACCCGGCCGACAGCGCGGCCGGCGCCGCCTCCGCGAAGGCGGGCTGACCGGCCCGGGTGCCGGTCGGAATATCTCCGGCCGGCACCCGGTTTGGGAAGATGCGGCCGGTCCTGGCAGACTGGTACGTCGGTCCCGGTTCACGTGCGCCTTCCTGGCGCCGACCCGGTGCCCTCCCGATCACTAGGAGCATCCCTTGAAGCCCAACGTTCACCCCGAGTACGTGCTCACCCAGGTGACCTGCACCTGCGGCGCCGAGTTCACCACCCGCTCGACCGAGACCAGTGGCGTCATGCGCGCCGAGGTCTGCTCGCAGTGCCACCCCTTCTACACCGGCAAGCAGAAGATCCTCGACACCGGTGGCCGCGTCGCCCGCTTCGAGCAGCGTTTCGGCAAGAACCTCAGCACGAAGCAGGCCGATCAGGCCTAGCGCTCGTACGGCGCCGGTCTCTGGCGCCCCGTCTTCGGACCGGGGCGTCCGGACCGGCGCCGTTCGCGTCCCCGCACCTCGCCGCACCCCCGGCACGCCGGCCGGCCGGCGGCCGTCCCCACCTTTCACCGCATCCGCGCAGCTCACGGGAAGTAGGCCCACGCCATGTTCGAGGCAGTCGAAGAGCTCCTCACCGAGCACGCCGACCTCGAGAAGAGGCTGGCCGACCCGTCGGTCCACTCGGACCAGAACAACGCCCGCAAGCTCGCCAAGCGCTACGCGGAGCTGAGCCCGATCACGTCCACGTACCGCGCCTGGAAGCAGGCCGTCGACGACATCGCGGCCGCGCGCGAGTTCGCCGCCGAGGACCCCGACTTCATCGCCGAGGTGAAGGCGGGCGAGGCCCGGCGCGACGAGCTGACCGAGGAGCTGCGCCTGCTGCTCGTCCCGCGCGACCCCAACGACGACAAGGACGTCATCCTGGAGGTCAAGGCGGGCGAGGGCGGCGAGGAGTCCGCGCTGTTCGCCGGCGACCTGCTGCGGATGTACCTGCGCTTCGCCGAGCGGGTCGGCTGGAAGACCGAGCTGATCGACGCCAACGAGTCCGACCTCGGCGGCTACAAGGACGTCTCGGTCGCGGTGAAGACCAAGGGCGGAGCCGAGCCCGGCCAGGGCGTCTGGGCCCGGCTGAAGTACGAGGGCGGCGTGCACCGGGTGCAGCGGGTGCCGGCCACCGAGTCGCAGGGCCGCATCCACACCTCGGCGGCCGGCGTGCTGGTGACGCCGGAGGCCGAGGAGGTCGAGGTCGAGATCGTCGCCAACGACCTGCGGATCGACGTGTACCGTTCGTCGGGCCCGGGCGGCCAGTCCGTCAACACCACCGACTCGGCGGTCCGGATCACCCACGTCCCGACCGGTATCGTGGCGTCCTGCCAGAACGAGAAAAGCCAGCTCCAGAACAAGGAGCAGGCCATGCGCATCCTGCGTTCGCGGCTGCTCGCCGCCGCGCAGGAGGCAGCCGAGCAGGAAGCCTCGGACGCGCGGCGCAGCCAGGTCCGCACGGTGGACCGCTCGGAGCGGATCCGGACGTACAACTTTCCGGAGAACCGCATCTCGGACCACCGGACGGGCTTCAAGTCGTACAACCTGGACCAGGTCCTGGACGGCGACCTCAACGCGGTCATCCAGTCCTGTGTGGATACCGATGCCGCGGCCAAGCTGGCCGCGGCTCAGGAGAACTGACCCGAGCGACAAGGGGACTGTCGGATGAACCTGCTGCTCGCCGAGGTGGCCCAGGCCACCCAGCGGTTGGCCGCGGCCGGCGTGCCGTCGCCGCGCTTCGACGCGGAGGAGCTCGCCGCACACGTCCACAACGTCAAGCGCAGCCAGCTGCACACCGTGAAGGACGCCGACTTCGACGCCCGCTACTGGGAGGCGATCTCGCGCCGTGAGGCGCGCGAGCCGCTCCAGCACATCACCGGGCGGGCGTTCTTCCGGTACCTGGAGCTGGAGGTCGGGCCGGGTGTCTTCGTGCCCCGCCCGGAGACCGAGTCGGTCGTCGAGTGGGCCATAGACGCCGTACGCGACATGGACGTCGCGGAACCGCTGGTGGTCGACCTCTGCACCGGCTCCGGCGCGATCGCACTGGCGCTGGCCCAGGAACTGCCGCGCAGCGAGGTGCACGCGTTCGAGCTGGACGAGGGCGCGCTGCAGTACACCCGCCGCAACATCGCCAACAGCGGCGACCGGTCCCGCGTCACCCTGCACGCCGGTGACGCCACCCGCGCGTTCGAGGACGACCGCTCCTGGGACGGCCGCTTCGACCTGGTGATCAGCAACCCGCCGTACATCCCGCTCACCGAGTGGGAGTACGTCGCGCCCGAGGCCCGCGACCACGACCCGCAGATGTCGTTGTTCTCGGGTGAGGACGGCCTCGACACCATCCGCGGCATCGAGCGGGTCGCCGCCCGGCTGCTCCGCCCGGGGGGCGCGGTCGTGATCGAGCACGCCGACACCCAGGGCGGCCAGGTCCCGTGGATCTTCAACGAGGAGGGCGGCTGGACCGACGCCGCCGACCACCGGGACCTGAACAACCGGCCCAGGTTTACCACCGCGCGTAAGGCATCGCTGTGAACGCGCTGAGCAGGACCGTCATGAGCCATCTCGGAAGGGGACCGCACCGATGAGCCGCCGCTACGACTGTGCAGACGCTGGGGACCGAGCCACCGGGCTGCGCGAGGCCGCCTCGGCGATCCGCCGGGGCGAACTGGTGGTACTGCCCACCGACACCCTGTACGGGATCGGCGCCGACGCCTTCAACGCCGAGGGGGTGGCCGGGCTGCTGGCCGCCAAGGGCCGGGGACGGAACATGCCCTCGCCGGTGCTGGTCGGCTCGCCGACCACGCTGCACGGGCTGGTCACCGACTTCTCCGAGCTGGCCTGGGAGCTGGTCGACGCGTTCTGGCCGGGCGGGCTGACCCTGGTCGCCAAGCACCAGCCCTCGCTGCGCTGGGACCTCGGCGAGACCCGGGGCACGGTCGCCGTCCGGATGCCGCTGCACCCCGTCGCCATCGAGCTGCTCAACACCACCGGGCCGCTGGCGGTCTCCAGCGCCAACAAGACCGGCGGGCCGTCGCCGGCCACCTGTGACGACGCGTTCGCCCAGCTCGGCGAGTCGGTCTCGGTCTACCTCGACGGCGGGGTGGCCAACTTCTCCCAGGCCTCGACCATCGTCGACGTCACGGGCAAGGTCCCGGTCCTGCTGCGGGCCGGCGCGGTCAGCGTCGAGCAGCTGAGGGAGGTCGTACCGGACCTGGAGGCCGGCAGTTGAGAGCGGTCTCGCTGCACGGCCCGGGCTCCGGCCCGGGGTCTGGCATACCCGGCTACATCGCGGTCTCGCCCCGGCCGCTGGACACCTTCCGGATCCTCTTCGTCTGCACCGGCAACGTCTGCCGTGGCCCGATCGCCGAGCGGCTGACCCGGCACGAGCTGCACGTCCGCCTCAGCGGCGCGGCGGCGGGCCGGATCCTGGTCGAGAGCGCGGGCACCTGGGGGCACGAGGGCGCGCCGATGGAGGCGCACGCCGCCACCGTGCTCGGCGAGTACGGCGTCGACAGCGGTGACTTCGCGGGCCGCGAGCTGCTGGACGAACACGTGGTCGACGCGGACCTCGTCCTCACCGCGACGCTCGACCACCGGGCGCAGGTGATCTCGATGGGGCACGCGGCCGGCCTGCGGACCTTCACGCTCAAGGAGTTCACCCGGCTGGTCCGCCGGATCGACCCGAGCACCCTGCCGGACCCGCGGGACGGCGGACACGTCACCGAGCGGGCCCGCGCGCTGGTCCGCGCGGCGGCGGCACTGCGGGGCTGGCTGCTCGCGTCCACCCCCGAGGCGGACGAGGTCGACGACCCGTACGGCGCGCCGATCGGGATGTTCCGCAACTGCGGCGAGGAGATCTTCGACGCGCTCGACCCCGTGGTCACCGCGCTGACCGGCGTCCACCGGGGCTGACCGTACGCGATCGGGTCCCCAGGGGTGCGGGGATCGCGTACGCAACCGTGCAACCACAGCAGGGGCGCGGGGAACTGCGCGCGCAACCGTGCACGTCCGTTGTGCCCTGGTCGCGCAGTTCCCCGCGCCCCTGGGGGTACTCGGTTGCGTACGGTTCACCTCACGCCCCCGGAGGGCTGCGCCCTGACGGCGTAGAGGGCCCTGTGCTGACGGGCCGGGGGATGGGGCCGGTCATACGCTGGAGAGGTCCCTGACCACCGCTGCTCGGGAGCCCCGTCATGACCGTCACCAACGCCCCGCACGCCGCCCGGGCCGTCGACTGGAAGGCCCCGGACGCGCTGCTGCGGGCCGATCCCGAGCTGGCCGACCTGTTGACCGGGGAGGCCGTCCGGCGGGCCGAGAGCCTGCAACTGCTGGCGGGGGAGAACGTCACCAGTCCGGCGGTGCTCGCCGCGCTCGGCGGGCCGCTGATCGACAAGTACGCCGAGGGCTACCCGGGCCGCCGGCACCACAGCGGCTGCTCGCTCGCGGACGCGGCGGAGCTGCTCGCGGTCGACCGGGCCGAACGGCTGTTCGCCGCGGACCACGCCAACGTCCAACCCAGGTCGGCGACTTCGGCGATGCTCGCGGCCTACGCGGCGCTGCTCAAGCCGGGCGACGTGGTGCTCGCGATGTCGCTGGAGCACGGCGGTCACCTGAGCTGCGGGTCGCGGGCGAACTTCTCCGGGCGCTGGTTCGACTTCATCGGGTACGGCGTGCACGAGCAGGACGGACTGATCGACCTCGACCAGGTGCGCGAGCTGGCGCGGCTGCACCGGCCGAAGGCGATCATCGCGGGCGGGATCTCCTACCCCCGGCTGGTCGACTGGGCCGGCTTCCGCAAGATCGCCGACGAGGTGGACGCCTACCTGATCGCCTCGGCCGCGCAGATCACCGGCCTGGTGGCCGGGGGAGCGGCGCCGTCCCCGGTGCCGTACGCGGATGTCACGGTCGCCGCCACCCACAAGCTGCTGCGCGGGCCGCGCGGCGGGCTGCTGCTCTGCACGGCCGAGCTGGCGGACCGGGTGGACCGGGCGGTGTTCCCGTTCACCCAGGGCGGCGCGGCGATGAACGAGGTGGCGGGCAAGGCCGTCGCTCTCGCGCAGGCGGGTACGCCGGAGTTCAGCGCCTACATCCGGCGCGTGGTCGACAGCGCGCGCTCCCTGGCCGGAGCGTTGCAGCGCGGGGGAGCCCGCCCGATGACCGGCGGGACGGACACCCACCTCGTCACGGCGGACGTCAGCCCGCTCGGGGTCACCGGCGTCGAGGCGGAGCGCCGCTGCGCGGCGGCCGGACTGATGCTCGGCAAGTGCGCACTCCCGTACGACCCCGCCCCCGCCGCCGAGACCTCCGGCATCCGGCTCGGCACCGGAGCGGTGGTGGCCCAGGGGATGGGCGAGAGCGAGCTCGCGGAGGTCGGCGAGCTGATTACCGCGCTGCTCAGCGGGGGTGACCAGGCCCGGATCGGGGCCCGGGTGCGCGAGCTGGCGGGGGCCTTCGCCGGCGGCTGACCGGACCGGAACGCCCGCAGGGAGAACCGCGGTGCGCGGAGTGCTCGTCCAACTCAATAAGGTGTGCACCGTGGCGACGCACCTCGAACCCCGGACAATCACGGGAGTACCTTCGGTACTCACCCGTCGGACCGTGACGCAGGAGGCCAGTGGTGCGTGAATATCTGCTGGTGCTCGTCGTCACGGCGGCGGTCACCTACCTGCTGACCGGACCCGTCCGGAAGTTCGCCATCCTGGCGGGTGCGATGCCCCCGGTCCGGGCCCGTGACGTGCACCGTGAACCGACGCCCCGCCTGGGCGGGATCGCGATGTTCGGCGGCCTCTGCGCCGGTCTGCTGGTGGCCTCGCAACTCACGAACCTCGGACGTCTGTTCATCCAGAGCGCGGACGTCAAGGCGCTGCTCTCCGGCGCCGGGATCATGTTCGTGCTCGGCGTGCTGGACGACAAGTGGGGCGTGGACGCCCTGGTGAAGCTCGGCGGCCAGATGATCGCCGCCGGCCTGATGGTCTGGCAGGGCGTGACGGTGATCTCGATCCCCGTCCCCGGCTACGGCTCGGTCGCCGTCACCCCGACCCAGGGCATGATCATCTCGGTCGCCCTGGTGGTGGTGATGGTCAACGCGGTGAACTTCATCGACGGCCTCGACGGCCTGGCGGCCGGCATGGTCTGCATCGCCGCGGTGGCGTTCTTCCTGTACTCGTACCGGCTCTGGTACGGCTACGGCATCAACGACGCGGCCCCGGCCGTGCTGTTCAGCGCGGTGCTGATCGGGATGTGCCTGGGCTTCCTGCCGCACAACCTGCACCCGGCCCGGATCTTCATGGGCGACTCCGGCTCGATGATGCTCGGGCTGATGCTCGCGGTCGCGGCGATCTCCATCACCGGCCGCGTCGACCCCGACCTGATCACCGCGGAGACGGGCTCGAAGACCGCCACCGTGCACGCCCTGGTGCCGATCTACATCCCGCTGCTGCTGCCGCTGACGGTCATCGCGCTGCCGCTGGCCGACCTGCTGCTGGCCGTGGTGCGGCGCACCTGGGCCGGCAAGTCGCCGTTCGCCGCCGACAAGCAGCACCTGCACCACCGGCTGCTGGAGGTCGGGCACTCGCACAGCCGGGCCGTGCTGATCATGTACTTCTGGGCCGCCCTGATCGCCTTCGGCACCGTCGCCGTCTCGATCACCAACACCGCCCGCACCGTGGTGCTGACCTTCTCCGGCCTCTGCCTGGTGGGCATCGTGGTGCTGCTGATGCCGCGCTTCCGCCCGCACGCGCCCCGCGCCGTGCAGGCCTTCGTCCCGCCGCGCTACCGCAAGACGGTCTCCCCGGCGGCGGTGCGGACCCCGGCGGAGAGCCCGGTGGCGGCCGACCTCGCGGAGCTCTCCGCCGAGGACCGGGAGCTGCTCGGACGGCTCGGCACCGGCGCCAGCGCGGTCGGCGGCCGCCGCGACGGCAAGAGCTGACGCTGCGTCAACTGGGCTCGCCCGAACGGCGGCACGGTTGGGCCATCGGTGTGACAGGTGCCACACCTGCATGGTAAAGCTCTAATCAAATAGTTTGTGATACCGTTCACGAGTACCGAGAACACGCCGAAAGACCTGACAGGTGAAGTACTCCAGTCCCTGATCGGTCCCTCGACGGGCTCGCCGTCGAACGGCCGGCCTGCGGCTGTTGTTCTCGGTGTGGTGCACCTGCCGCACCTGCCGCACCCCCTGTGCCGTCCCCCGTCTCTCTCGACATGCCGCCGGAGCTGCCGACATGCCGTCCCACGACGCCCGGATCCCCCTCCGCGGCGCCGCAATCCCCACTGCGGTCGCCGGAGTTGTCGCCGTTGCGATCTCCACTGCACTCGTGGGGACCAAGGGGCTGATCGGCGCGCTGTTCGCGGCAGTGCTGGTGATCCTGTTCTTCGGCTTCGGCCAGGTCGCGCTCGACCGGCTGACCAGGAACAACCCGCAGATGATGATGGCCGCGGGACTGCTGGTGTACACCACCCAGATCCTGCTGGTGGCGGTGGTGTTGGCGCTCTTCAAACACACCACGCTCTTCGACACCAAGGTCTTCGGCTTCACGCTGCTCGGCTGCGTCCTGATCTGGACCGGATTCCAGGTGCGCGCCGCCATGAAGGCGAAGATCTACTACGTGCAGACCGGCTCCTCCGACGACAAGGACTCGAAGCCGGGGCGTCAACCGTGACGCCTCCCGGCTGTCCCCCGCGCGAGGGGGGCGGTGTTTATGCCGCCCTGACGGACTGCTATCGTCCGTCGCAACAACGAAGTACGGGAAGAGGCCAGGTCTCGTCGAGTGGTGGACACATACCACCCGGACGGATCGCCCCCCGGACTCGTGCAGTCTTCGAAGATCCCGCGGCAGCAAGTGGAGCCGCGCAGGGTCAGCGAGATCCCCAACTAGTTCCAGTGCCGCACCGTGGCCGCAGGCCACGCCGACACACCGAGGTTGCCGTAACCATGCGTCATGACGAAGGAGTCTGTGGTGGGTGCTGACGTAACGCGCGTCGCCGAGGCCGGGTGCCACCTGAACTCCGGCTGCGGCTTCCCGGCCCCCGGCCTGAACGAGTTCGACTTCAAGCCGATGTTCACGGTCGGCGGTGTCGACTTCACCAAGCCGATGCTGCTGTCGATTATCTGCGCCTTGCTGGTCGTCGGGTTCTTCTGGGCCGCGTTCGCCAAGCCGAAGCTGCTCCCGGGCAAGCTCCAGCTGGTCGGCGAGATCGGCTACGACTTCGTGAAGCGCAGCATCGTGCTGGAGACCATCGGCAAAAAGGGCGAGAAGTACGTCCCGATGCTGGTCTCGATGTTCTTCTTCGTGTGGATCATGAACATCATGTCCATCATCCCGTTCGCCCAGTTCCCGGTGATGTCGAGGATCGCCTTCCCGGTGGGCCTCGCGGCGATCGTGTGGATCACGTACATGACGCTGACGTTCAAGAAGCACGGCTTCGTGGGCGGACTGAAGAACCTCTGCTGGCCGTCGGGCATCCCCGGCTGGGTCATGTTCATCCTGGTGCCGATCGAGTTCTTCTCGAACATCTTCGTGCGCCCCTTCACGCTCGCGGTCCGAGCCTTCGCGAACATGTTCGCCGGCCACCTGCTGATCGTGGTCTTCTCCGTCGCTTCCTGGTACCTGCTCAGCCCGAGCATCGGCGCCCTGTACGGCTCGGTCTCGTTCGTGGTCGCCGTCGCGCTGACCGCCTTCGAGCTGCTGGTCCAGTTCCTGCAGGCGTACATCTTCGTGATGCTCGCCAGCAGCTACATCGCCGGTGCTCTCGAAGAGGCGCACTGAGCCCTGCGGCCTCCCCGGCTGCACCCCCGAAACTCCCGGTGGCCAACCACCACCGGTTCTCCATCCCGCAAAGGATTAGCTGAGATGTCCTCTCTCGCTGCGGTCTCCGGTTCCGTCGCTTCCATCGGCTACGGCCTCGCTGCGATCGGCCCCGGCATCGGTGTTGGTCTGATCTTCGGCAACGGTGTGCAGGCCATGGCCCGTCAGCCCGAGGCTGCCGGCCTGATCCGCTCCAACATGTTCATCGGCTTCGCGCTGACCGAGGCGCTCGCGCTCATCGGCATCGTCATGCCGTTTGTGTACGGCAAGTAAGTCCGGCACACACCGGTAGCCCCTTTTCGACGAAAGGTTCAGATATGAGCCCCGAGGTCTTGATTGCGGCAGAGGAGCAGATGAACCCGCTTCTCCCCGCATGGCCCGAGGTCATCATCGGCCTGCTCTGCTTCTTCATCGTCTTCGGCATCCTCGGCAAGAAGCTCCTGCCCAGCATCGAGAAGGTGCTGTCGGAGCGCCGGGACGCCATCGAAGGCGGCATGGAGCGCGCGGAGACTGCTCAGGCCGAGGCCCAGGCCCTGCTTGAGCAGTACCGTGCCGAGCTTGCCGAGGCACGTCACGAGGCCGCTCGGATCACCGAGCACGCCCGTGAGCAGGGCGCTGCCCTGATCGGCGAGATGCGCGAGGAGGGCCAGCGTCAGCGCGAGGCCATCGTCGCCGCAGGTCACGCCCAGATCGAGGCGGACAAGAAGCAGGCGACTGCCGCCCTGCGCCAGGACGTGGGTTCGCTCGCTTCGCAGCTGGCCTCCCGCATCGTGGGTGAGTCCCTTGAGGACTCCGCCCGGCAGAGCGGTGTCATCGACCGCTTCCTGGACGACCTGGAGGCCAAGGCCGCCGTTGCCCAGGGTGCGTCGAAGTGATCGGCGCCAGCCGTGAGGCACTGGCCGCCGGCCGCGAGAACCTCGACAGCCTGACCGACAACACCTCGGTGGACTCGGCCAAGCTGGCCCAGGAGCTCGCTGCCGTCACCGACCTGCTGGACCGCGAGGTCTCGCTGCGCCGCGTACTGACCGACCCCTCGCGGTCCGGTCAGGACAAGGCCCAGCTGGCCGCCTCGCTGCTGGCCGGCCAGGTCTCCGGCGAGACGGTCGACCTGGTCTCCGGTCTGGTGCGGGCCCGCTGGTCGGGTGCGCGTGACCTGGTGGACTCGGTCGAGCAGCTCGCCGCGTACGCCGAGGTCATCGCCGCCGACAAGGCCGGTGTGCTGGACGACGTCGAGGACGAGCTGTTCCGCTTCGGCCGGATCGTCAGCGGCTCGCACGACCTGCGCGCCGCGCTGACCGAGCCCAAGGCGGGTACGGCCGGCAAGACCGCGCTGATCGCCAAGCTGCTCGGCGGCCGGGTCAACGCCGGCACCGCGCGCCTGGTCACCTCGCTGGTCACCAAGCCGCGTGGTCGTAGCCTGGAACAGGGCCTGGAGTCCTACTCCAAGCTCGCCGCCGCCCGGCGGGACCGCGTGGTGGCCCTGGTCACCACCGCAGTGCCGCTGTCGGACAGCCAGAAGGAGCGCCTCAGCGGCGCTCTGGGCCGGCTCTACGGGCGCCACGTGCACCTGAACATCGACATCGACCCCGCGGTCGTCGGCGGTCTTCGGGTGCAGATCGGTGACGAGATCATCGACGGCACCGTGTCGAGCCGCCTGGAAGGCGCTCGTCAGGCCCTCGAAGGCTGAACATCTCGGAAACATCCGACCCTCGGTCGGGCGCCGGTTCCCCTCAGGAGCCGGTAAATCGTACGGCCGGTTCGGCAACGACCCGGCCGAGAGTCGAATACTTGCGGCCCTCAATGGCGGGCCGAGGATCGCAAACTAGGAGAGCAGGGAAGCCTGATGGCGGAGCTTACGATCCGTCCGGAGGAGATCCGGGACGCGCTGGCCGACTTTGTCCAGTCGTACCAGCCGGACGCCGCCTCGCGTGAAGAGGTCGGCACGGTCACTGAGGCGATGGACGGTATCGCCAAGGTCGAGGGCCTGCCCTCGGTCATGGCCAACGAGCTGCTGAAGTTCGAGGACGGCACCCTCGGCCTCGCGCTGAACCTCGACACCCGCGAGATCGGTGTCGTCATCCTCGGTGAGTTCTCGGGGATCGAAGAGGGCCAGACGGTGCACCGCACCGGCGAGGTCCTCTCGGTACCGGTCGGCGAGGGCTACCTCGGCCGTGTCGTGGACCCGCTGGGCAACCCGATCGACGGCCTGGGCGACATCGCCTCGCACGCCCGTCGTGCCCTGGAGCTGCAGGCCCCCGGTGTCATGGTCCGCAAGTCGGTCCACGAGCCGATGCAGACCGGCATCAAGGCCATCGACGCGATGACCCCGATCGGCCGCGGCCAGCGCCAGCTGATCATCGGCGACCGCCAGACCGGCAAGACCGCGGTGGCCGTCGACACGATCATCAACCAGCGTGACAACTGGCGCTCCGGCGACCCGAAGAAGCAGGTCCGCTGCATCTACGTCGCCATCGGCCAGAAGGGCTCCACCATCGCCTCGGTGCGTGGCGCCCTGGAGGAGGCCGGCGCGCTGGAGTACACCACGATCGTGGCCGCTCCCGCCTCGGACCCCGCGGGCTTCAAGTACCTCGCCCCGTACACCGGCTCGGCCATCGGCCAGGAGTGGATGTACGACGGCAAGCACGTCCTCATCATCTTCGACGACCTGTCGAAGCAGGCCGAGGCGTACCGCTCCGTGTCGCTGCTGCTGCGCCGTCCGCCGGGCCGCGAGGCCTACCCGGGTGACGTCTTCTACCTGCACTCCCGCCTGCTGGAGCGCTGCGCGAAGCTCTCCGACGAGCTGGGCGCGGGCTCGATGACCGGTCTGCCGATCATCGAGACCAAGGCGAACGACGTCTCGGCGTACATCCCGACCAACGTCATCTCCATCACCGACGGCCAGTGCTTCCTGGAGTCCGACCTGTTCAACGCCGGCATCCGCCCGGCCGTGAACGTCGGTATCTCGGTCTCCCGCGTCGGTGGCTCGGCCCAGATCAAGGCGATGAAGTCGGTCGCCGGCCGTCTGCGTCTGGACCTCGCCCAGTACCGCGAGCTGGAGGCGTTCGCCGCCTTCGGTTCCGACCTGGACGCGGCCTCGAAGGCCCAGCTGGAGCGCGGTGCGCGCATGGTCGAGCTGCTGAAGCAGGGCCAGTACCAGCCGTTCCCGGTCGAGGAGCAGGTCGTCTCCATCTGGGCCGGCACCACCGGCAAGCTGGACGACGTCCCGGTGGCGGACATCCGCCGCTTCGAGCGCGAGTTCCTGGACAACCTGCGCATCGAGCACAAGAACCTGCTGGCCGCGATCGTGGAGACCTCCAAGCTGGAGGACGGCACGATCGACGCGCTGACCGAGGCGATCAAGGCCTTCAAGCTGGGCTTCACCACCGCCGACGGCAAGCTGCTCGGCGAGCAGGCCTGAGTCCGGTAGCGAGGGAAAGGACGTAACGACCCATGGGAGCACAGCTTCGGGTCTACAAGCGCCGGATCCGCTCTGTCACCGCGACGAAGAAGATCACCAAGGCGATGGAGATGATCTCCGCGTCGCGCATCGTCAAGGCGCAGCGCGCGGTGGCCGCCTCCACCCCGTACGCCGACGAGCTGACGCGGGCGGTGACGGCGGTGGCCACCCGGTCCAACGCCAAGCACCCGCTCACCACCGAGAACCCGCAGGCCAAGACGGCCGCAGTCCTGCTGATCACGGCGGACCGCGGCCTGGCCGGCGGCTACTCCACCAACGCCATCAAGCAGGCGACCGCGCTCTCCGCCCGTCTGCGGGCCGAGGGCAAGGACGTGGTGACGTACATCGTCGGCCGCAAGGGTGTCCAGTACTACGGCTTCCGCAACCTCACCGTTGCGGCGTCGTGGACGGGCTTCTCGGACAAGCCGACGTACGGTGACGCCAAGCTCGTCGCGAGCACGCTCATCGAGGCGTTCACGACGGAGGCGGTCGACGAGCTGCACCTGGTCTCCACCAAGTTCGAGTCCATGCTGACTCAGACCGCCGTGGACGCCCGGCTGCTGCCGCTGAAGCTGGACGAGGTCCAGCTCAGCGACGAGTCGGCGGCCAAGCACGAGATCTTCCCGCTGTACGACTTCGAGCCGTCGGCGGAGGGCGTCCTGGACGCGCTCCTGCCCCGGTACGTCGAGAGCCGGATCTACAACGCGCTGCTGCAGTCCGCCGCTTCCGAGCACGCCGCCCGCCGGCGCGCGATGAAGAGCGCGACCGACAACGCGCAGGAACTCATCAAGTCGCTCACGCGGCTTGCCAACTCGGCCCGACAGGCCGAGATCACCCAGGAAATCAGCGAGATCATCGGCGGAGCCAATGCCCTCGCCGACGCTAACGCGGGGAGTGAATAAGACATGACCACCACTGTTGAGCCGACCACGGCGACGGGCCGCGTCGCGCGGGTCATCGGCCCGGTCGTCGACGTGGAGTTCCCCGTCGACGCGATCCCGCACATGTACAACGCGCTCAAGCTGGAGGTCGCCAAGACCGACGGCAGCGAGGGCACCAAGACCATCACCCTCGAGGTCGCCCAGCACCTCGGTGACGGCCTGGTCCGCGGCATCTCGATGCAGCAGACCGACGGCGTCGTCCGCGGCACCCCGGTCACCGACACGGGCAAGGCCATCGAGGTCCCGGTCGGCCAGATCACCAAGGGCAAGGTCTTCAACGCCCTCGGCGAGGTGCTGAACACCGACGCGGCCGAGTTCGAGAAGCAGGTCGAGGTCCGCTGGCCGATCCACCGCAAGGCTCCTGAGTTCAAGGACCTTGAGTCGAAGACCGAGATGTTCGAGACCGGCATCAAGGTCATCGACCTCCTCACCCCGTACGTGACCGGTGGAAAGATCGGTCTGTTCGGTGGTGCCGGTGTCGGTAAGACCGTCCTCATCCAGGAGATGATCTACCGCGTCGCCGAGAACTTCGGTGGTGTGTCGGTCTTCGCCGGTGTCGGCGAGCGCACCCGTGAGGGCAACGACCTCATCCACGAGATGGTCGACTCGGGCGTTCTGGACAAGACCGCGCTGGTCTTCGGCCAGATGGACGAGCCGCCGGGCACCCGCCTGCGCGTCGCCCTGTCCGCTCTGACGATGGCGGAGTACTTCCGTGACGTCGAGCAGCAGGACGTCCTGCTCTTCATCGACAACATCTTCCGGTTCACCCAGGCCGGTTCCGAGGTGTCGACCCTGCTCGGCCGGATGCCCTCCGCGGTGGGTTACCAGCCGAACCTGGCCGACGAGATGGGCCTCCTCCAGGAGCGCATCACCTCGACCCGCGGTCACTCGATCACCTCGATGCAGGCGATCTACGTCCCCGCGGACGACCTGACCGACCCGGCCCCGGCGACCACCTTCGCCCACCTCGACGCGACGACGGTTCTGTCCCGTCCGATCTCCGAGAAGGGCATCTACCCGGCCGTCGACCCGCTGGACTCCACGTCCCGCATCCTGGACCCGCGCTACATCGCGCAGGACCACTACGACACGGCCATCCGTATCAAGGGGATCCTGCAGAAGTACAAGGACCTCCAGGACATCATCGCGATCCTCGGTATCGACGAGCTGGGCGAGGAGGACAAGCTCACCGTCCACCGTGCCCGTCGCGTCGAGCGCTTCCTCTCGCAGAACACCTACGTGGCGAAGCAGTTCACCGGTGTCGAGGGCTCGACCGTGCCGCTCTCGGAGACCATCGAGGCCTTCAACCGCATTGCTGACGGCAAGTACGACTCCGTTCCGGAGCAGGCCTTCTTCATGTGCGGTGGCATCGAGGACCTCGAGAAGAACGCCGCCGAGCTGGCGAAGAAGTAGTCGAGCCGGCTGATGGCTGACTGACCGTGAGGGGTGGTCCCCGACCCTGGGGACCACCCCTCACGGCTCGGACGAGCTGTGATTCCGGTCATCTCCGTGCCGCTGGTTTCATCACCGGGGCACGGGCCCGTTATTCTTACCGCAACCGCCGAGTCATCCGGCGGTCGCAAGAGCCTAGGAGCCCACGTTGGCTGAGCTGCACGTCGAGCTGGTCGCAGCCGACCGCAAGGTGTGGTCCGGTGCGGCCACCATCGTTGTCGCCCGTACGGCCTCCGGTGACACCGGCATCATGCCGGGCCACACCCCGGTGCTGAGCGTGCTGGAGTCCGGCCCGGTCACCATCCGCACCACCGACGGCGGCACCGTCGTCGCGGCGGTGCACGGTGGCTTCATCTCCTTCGCCGACAACAAGCTGTCTCTGCTCGCGGAGATCGCCGAGCTGGCGGACGAGATCGACATCGCCCGCGCGGAGCGCGCGCTCGAACTCGCGAAGAGCGAGCTGGACGCGCACGCCGAGCGCCGCGCCGAGGTCCGCCTCGTCGCCGTCGGGCGCCGCAAGGCCGCCTGAACGACAGACTCGGTTCAAACCGGGTCGACCGACGGTCCCGGGGACGCGAGAGCGTGACCCCGGGACTGTCGTATCAGTTGGTAGGACAGCGCGGTCGTTGATACGACCGATCGGGGAACGCAGGTCAGCGAGGAGGTCGGTGAGCATGGTCCTCGCCCTTGTGGTGTGCGCGGCGGTCGTGGCGCTCGGAGTGGCGGGCCTGGTGGCCTTCGCGGTACGCCGGCGCGTGATCCAGCGCGTCGGCGGTACGTTCGACTGCAGCTACCGGCTCAAAATGCCGGCCGACGCCTCCACCGAGCCAGACCTCGACGAGAACGGCAAACCCACCTCAGCCCCGGTCCCCGTGACCGACGGCAAGGGGTGGGTTTTTGGTATCGGCCGCTACAGCGGCGACTCGATCGAGTGGTTCCGGGTCTTCTCCTACGCCCCGCGCCCCCGGAAGGTCCTCCCGCGCCGGGAGATCGAGGTGCTCGGCCGCCGCTACCCGGAGGGGCAGGAGGAGCTCGCCCTGCTCTCCGGCTCGGTCGTCCTGCGCTGCCTCCACAACGGCGCCCCTCTGGAGCTCGCCATGAGCGACGACGCCCTCACCGGCTTCCTCGCCTGGCTGGAGGCCGCACCCCCCGGGCAGAGGGTCAACGTCGCGTAGCGACGAGACCCTCGGGGTGGGGGTCCCCCCGCCCGGAGGTGGGGGAGGTCAACGTCGCGTAGCGACGAGACCCTCGGGGTGGGGGTCCCCCCGCCCGGAGGGTGGGGGAGGTCAACGTCGCGTAGCGGCTGTCCCTCGGGCAGGGTCCGGCGCCGCCGGCCGGGTTGCCCGCTCCCGGCCACGGGACGAGGCTGGTCCCAGGGGGCACTCTCCCGAGGAGGCCGGCCGATGCTCACACAGGCCAGGGCGATGACGATGCTCCCCACCGCCGATGTGGGGCGGTCCAGGGGCTGGTACGAGGAGAAGCTCGGGCTGACCCCGGTCGAGGAGACCGAGGGCGCGAACTTCTACCAGCTGGACGACGGCTCCCGGTTCGGGCTGTACCCGACGCCGAACACCAGCCGTGGCGGGCACACTCAGCTGGCCCTCGTGGTCGCGGACGTCGCCGCGGAGGTGGCCGGGCTGCGGGCCCGGGGCGTGGTCTTCGAGGAGTACGACTTCCCGGGGCTGAAGACCGTCGACGGGATCGCCGCGATGTCCGGCGGGCGGGCCGCCGCGTGGTTCAAGGACTGCGAGGGCAACATGATCGGGATGGTCCAGTTCGCGGCCTGACGGTGCCCGGGTCCGCCGCGCGCGGGACCTACTAGGCTGCGGCCCATGGTCAATCTCACGCGCATCTACACCCGTACCGGCGATGACGGCACCACCGCGCTCGGTGACATGAGCCGCACGACCAAGACCGACCCCCGGCTGGCCGCCTACGCCGACACCAACGAGGCGAACGCGGCGATCGGGGTGGCGATCGCCGCCGGGGCGCTGCCCGAGGACGTCTCGGCCGTGCTGACCCGGATCCAGAACGACCTGTTCGACGTGGGCGCGGACCTCGCCACCCCGGTGGTCGAGGACCCGAAGTACCCGCCGCTGCGCGTGCTCCAGACCTACATCGACCGGCTGGAGACCGACTGCGACCACTACCTGGAGCAGCTGGAGAAGCTGCGCAGCTTCATCCTCCCCGGCGGCACCCCCGGCGCCGCGTACCTGCACCTGGCCTGCACGGTCGTCCGCCGCGCCGAGCGGTCCACCTGGGCGGCGATCGACGAGCACGGGGACAGCGTCAACCCGCTGACCGCCAAGTACCTGAACCGGCTCTCCGACCTGCTGTTCATCCTGGCCCGGGCGGCGAACAAGGAGCGCGGCGACGTGCTCTGGGTGCCGGGCGAGAACCGCTGAGCGCCCGGACGTCCGGGCCCGGGTGCTGCGGGGGCGTCCCCGGCCGGGCGGCCGGAGAATGGGGGGACCGGGATCTTCCGGCCCGGCACCCCCAGCCGTGGAGGCGATCGAGGTGGAACTCAAGGACGACAGGCCGACCGCGCACGGACTCCTGACCGGACTGCTCAACGTCCCGGGATCCGTGCTGGTGACCTTGGTGGCGCTGTCGGTCGGCCTCGCACTGGTCGCCGCCCAGCCGCTGCCCCTGCTCGCACTGATCATCTTCAGCGTGGTGTGGGCGGCCACGCTGGTTGCCGTGATCGGGCGGGTGGCGGGCGGGATGGAACACCGCAGGCACGACATGGTCGCGCACTGAACCTCCTGCGACCTTCGATGTAGGGCCACTCCTCCGGCCGGTGCACGCGGCACCGGCCGGAGGGTGATGAGATGGGCCCGTGCTCAAGATCAGTCTCAGCCCGCGCCAGGAGGACCGGACCATCGCCCTCGCCGGGCTGTGCGGCGGCCTGCTGCTGACCTCCTTCGGGGCCTACGACCGCACCGCCGCCCCGGCCTGGGTCACGCTGCTGCCGCTCGCCGGGATGGCCGGCCTGGAACTCCTGCGCCGGACCCGGACGATCTGGGCCGTCAGCCTGGGCGGGCTGTTCTTCGCGGCGAACCTGGTCGCCGGGTCGAACCTGGCGACCGTGGTGATGTACACCGACCTGCTCTACGCCGGGGTGCTCTACGGCTCCCGCCGGATGTCGACCATCCTGCACGTCACCGGTGGCGCGTCCACGCTGGCGCTCAGCACGGTGGCGCTGACGTACGGCACCGTCGGCCGGGCGCTGCTGGTGGCCGGGTTCGCCGCGCTGGTCTTCGTCGTACCGGTCTTCACGGCCGACCTGCTGCGCGAGCACCGCGAACGGGCCGACACCGAGCGCCTGCGAGCCGAGCAGACCGCGCTGCTGGCCGAACTGGACCGCCGGGAGGCGGTGGTCGAGGAGCGCGCCAGAATGGCCCGCGAGCTGCACGACGTGGTCGCCAACCACCTCTCGGCGATCGCCATCCACGCCACCGGGGCCCAGTCGCTGGCCCGGCGCCAGCAGCGTGGCGCGGACGACCCGCTGCTGGCCGCGATGGCGGTGATCCGGGAGAACAGCGTGCAGGGGCTGGCCGAGATGCGCCGCATGATCGGCCTGCTGCGGGCCCGGGACGAGACCTCGTACGAGGCGCCCAACCTGGACGCGCTGGACACCCTGCTGGCCCAGGTCGGTGCGGCCGGTACGGCGGCCGGGCTGGTCTTCGAGGCGGCCGAGGACGGCGAACGCGGCGGGCTGTCCGTCCCGGTGGAGCTGGCGGCCTACCGGATCGTGCAGGAGTCGCTCACCAACGCGCTCAAGTACGCCGCCCCCGGCACCGTCCGGCTGGGGCTGACGTACTGTCCGGAGCGGGTCGAGATCGCCGTCGACAGCCCGTACCGGACCTCCGGCGGGGCCTCCCTGCCCGGGGCGCGGTACGGGCTGGTGGGCATGGGGGAGCGGGCAGGACTGCTGGGCGGCAGCTTCGAGGCCGGGCCCGACGGCGAGCGCTGGCGGGTGCGGGCGGTGCTGCCGCGCGAGTCGGAGACGGTGCAGGAGGCGAACGTGACGAGGACGAGGGAGGGGTCGTGACGATCAGGGTGCTGGTGGCCGAGGACCAGGCCGCCGTGCGGGCCGCGCTGGTGATGATCCTGCGCAGCGAACCCGGCATCGAGGTGGTCGGCGAAGCGGGCGACGGCGAGCAGGCCGTCCGGCTGGCGGCCGAGCTGCGGCCGGACGTGGTGCTGATGGACGTGCAGATGCCCCGGCTGGACGGGGTCTCGGCGACCCGCCAGGTGGTCGCCGCCGGGACGGCCCAGGTGCTGGTGCTCACCACCTTCGACCACGACGAGTACGTCTACGGCGCGCTGCGGGCCGGTGCGGCCGGCTTCCTGCTCAAGGACCTCGAAGCGGACAGCCTGATCGAGGCCATCCGCACGGTCGCCCGCGGCGACGGCATGCTCGCCCCCTCCGTCACCCGGCGGCTGATCAGCACCTTCGCCCGCCCCGACCGGCCCGACCAGCCCCGCGCCCGCGCCGCGGTGGACGGGCTGACGCCCCGTGAGCGCGAGGTGCTCGGCTGCCTCGGCGCGGGGCTCTCCAACGGCGAGATCTCCCGCCGCCTCGAGATGGCCGAGGCCACCACCAAGACCCACGTGAGCCGGATCCTGGCGAAGCTGGGACTGCGGAGCCGCGTGCAGGCGGCGATCCTCGCCCAGGACCTCGGCCTGATCGCGCAGCCCTGAGAGTTCCCCTCCCGGGGGGCTTTCGGAACGGGGAGCCCACCAGGAGCGACCGTTCAGGAGCGGGTACCTCCCAGGAGCGACCGTTCAGGAGCGGGTACCCCCAGGGGCGCGGGGAACTGCGCGACCAGGGCACAACGTCCGTGCACGGTTGCGCGCGCAGTTCCCCGCGCCCCTGTTGTGGTTGCCCGTGTGCGTACGGTTCGGCTGCGCCCCTGGTGTGGTTGCCCGTGTGCGGACGGTCTCAGCGACGTAGAGCGTCTTTCGCGGTCTGTTCGTCCTCGGGCCAGACCATCAGCCGGAGGCCCTCGTTGGTGGGGGCCAGGGTGTACCGCAGGCCCGCCGCCGCGAGGAGCCCGGCGAGCCGTTCGGCCTCGGCGCGGTCGGTGGGGGAGGCGACCGGGACGAGCAGTCCGTACTCGTCCGGCTCGCCCGGGCGCGGCTCACGGGCGATCAGGGACTTGCCGGTGCCGTACGTCCAGCGCAGCAGCAGGATCAGCAGGCCCACCACCGCGAAGGGGGCCAGCAGCAGGACCAGGGCGCGCACGGTTCACCTTCCGGTCGTTCTCCGGTCGGGCGCAGATCACACCGCACAATCACACCACGGAGCGTCCCCGGGTATTAGAGTCCGGCGCGTGAGCGGCGCGGCTTTCGGGGGGTGATCCCTGCCCTGAGCCGCCTTCAGGACACCACCCGGGAGACCCAGCCATGACCGACGCAACACCCCAGCAGATCGCCGTGATCGGTGCCGGACTGATGGGAGCAGGCATCGCCCAGGTCTCGGCCCAGGCCGGCCACCCGGTGGTGCTGCGGGACGTCACCGAGGCCGCGCTGCAGCGCGGCCTGGACGGTATCCGCGCCAGCTACGCGAAGTTCGTGTCCAAGGGCAAGCTGACCGCCGAGGAGGCGGAGGCGGCGCTGGGCCGGATCACCACCACCACCGACCTGGGCGCGGTGGCCGAGGCCGACATCGTGGTCGAGGCGGTGTTCGAGCAGCTGGAGGTCAAGGAGGCGGTCTTCCGCGAGCTGGACAAGATCGCCAAGGACGGCGCCGTGCTGGCCTCCAACACCTCCGCCATCCCGATCACCCGGATCGCCGCCGTGACGGAGCGGCCCGAGTCCGTGGTCGGCGTCCACTTCTTCTCGCCGGTGCCGATGATGAAGCTGGTCGAGCTGGTCCGGGGCTACAAGACCAGCGACCACGCGCTCGCGGTGGCCCGCCGGTTCGCCGAGGGGGTGGGCAAGGAGGTGGTCGTGGTCAACCGTGACGTGGCCGGTTTCGTCACCACCCGCCTGATCACCGCGCTGGTGGTCGAGGCCGCGAAGCTGTACGAGTCGGGTGTCGCGACCGCCGAGGACATCGACACCGCCTGCCGTCTCGGCTTCGGCCACGCGATGGGCCCGCTGCAGACCGCCGACCTGACCGGCGTCGACATCCTGCTGCACGCCGCGCACAACATCTACGCGGAGACCAAGGACGAGAAGTTCGCCGCCCCCGAGATCATGGCCCGCATGGTCACGGCCGGCGACCTGGGCCGCAAGAGCGGCCGTGGATTCTACCCGTACGAGAAGTAGCGGCGGGCCCGTCGGCGGGCGGTCTGGTGAGTTTGCTCACCAAGCCGCCCGCAGACGGGTGATTTGGGCGGTAATCGAGCGTGGGTATGGGGCCTGACTGCGTATATTCCCTCGGACGAGTGAAGTTCGGTCGGATCTGTCAGGGGAACAGCAACCTGCGCGGCCGGTTCACCGTCAAGACGTAGGGGGAGTCGCCCGGCGTGGCCCCCGGAGCGCGGCGCCAGGCGCCCGCCCGGGACGGAGCCCCGGTAGCTCGGTCCCGCAAGCGGAGGAGGAGAGTGTGCGCATCACCGGCGACCACGGCGGCCTGGCCATCCAAGGCCGCCTCGACGTCCGCACCGCCGCCGACGCCCGGACCAGGCTGCACCTGGCGGTCGACGGCGGCCAGGGGGACCTGGTGCTCGACCTGTCCGCCCTGGAGTCCTGGGACGCCACCGGCCTGGGCGTGATCATGGGCACCCACCGCCGGGCCGGCCGGCTCGGCCGGCGCCTGGTGCTGCGCGGCGTTCCGGCCCAGTTGCAGCGCCTGCTGGTCGCCACCCGGCTGCACCGCATCCTCGCGGTCGAGGGCACCGTCCCCGACCCGTACGGCACCACCCTGCCGATGGTCGCCCCCTTCCTCTGAGACACCCGCCGGGACAGCGGGGCACCGCACACCCCGCACACCCACCGGCCCGGGCCCCCGGGGTAGTGGGTGCTGCCACGGGTGTGCGAGAGTCTGCGCTCAGGAACCGGCCGCAGGACGCGGCCTCGCACGGGCGGAGCGGAACGTGGCACAGCCATCCGGTGACTTCCGGCAGGACGGGCTCCGCCCCCGCAACGGTGAGATGGTCGCGGGCGAACTGCTGCTCACCGTCGGCGGACCGGACGGCTCCGAGGCCCGGCCCTGTCCGGACGAGTGGCGGCCCGACCCGCGCCGGACCGGCAGCCGCCGGACCGCCCGGACGGCCCCCGGGCTCGGCCCCGGCGGCCCCGCCGTCGGCCCGCTGGCGCTGGGCAGTGCGCCCGCCGACCTGCCGCTGCTCGACCGTGAGGCCGACGTCGCCCAGCTGCTCGGGCTGCTCGCCGAAGGGCGGTCCGTCCGCCTGGTCGGGCAGGCCGGATCGGGGCGCAGCACGCTGCTCGCCGCCGCCGCCGAGGCCGCCGCCGAGCTCGCCCCGGACGGTGTCGTCCGGCTGAGCGGCCACCGCCGGACGGCCCAGGACCTGTTGCAGGACCTCTTCGCGGCCACCCACCAGGCGCCCGGCTTCCGCCCGGACACCCGCGCGCTCCCCGGCCTGCTCGCGGGCCTGCGGTCGGTGGTGGCGATCGACGACGTCGAGCCGGCCGGCGCGGAGCTGGAGGAGCTGCTCGCCACCGCCCCCGACTGCGTCTTCCTGCTGTCCGTCGCGACGGACGCCCCGCAGCCTGCGGCCGGCTCGCGGCTGACGGACCATCCGGTGGCCGGGCTCTCCCGCCCCGCCTGCCTCTCCCTGACCGCGCGCCTGGCGGGCCGTCAGCTCGACCCCGCCGAGCGGGCCTGGGCGGTCGACCTCTGGTTCGAGTCCGAGGGCCTGCCGCTGCGCTTCGTCCAGGCGGCGGCGCTGCTGCGGCAGCGCGATGTCGCGGTGGACGCCCTGGTCGCCGCGCAGGAGGACCGCACCAGCGTCTTCGGGCTGGTCAAGGAGATCGAACTGCCGGACGACCCGGCCGTGCTGGAGGGCGAGCTGCGCGCCTCGGTACCGCTGCCGTCGGTGGCGGAGAGCGCGGCACCCGCCGTACGGCTCGCGGAGGGGCTCAGCGAGTCCGCCCAGGCCGTGCTGCGGCTTGCGCTGGCGCTGGGCGGCGAGTGCCCGACCGCGCCGCACCTGCCGGCGCTGATCGACGTGGGCCTCGGCGAGAGCGCGCTGCAGGAGCTCTCCGACTGCGGGCTCGCCGTCTCGATCGGCGGCCACCACCGGCTCACGGCGGGCGTGCGGGAGCTGCTGGCGCCGCACTGGGAGCCCGGCGAGATCGCCTACGGAGCGGCCCAGCACTTCTCCTGGTGGGTCGGGCACGGCTCGGTGAGCGTGGAGCAGATCGCCGCCGAGGCCGAGGTGGTGATCGGCGCGCTGATCGCCGACCGGGACGCCGGGCGCCCGCAGGCGGTCCTGCGGCTGGCCCGGGCGGCGGCCCCCGCGCTGGCGCTGTCGCTGCGCTGGGGGGCCTGGGAGCGGGTTCTGCAGCTGGGCCTGGAGGCCGCCCGGTCGCTCGGCTCCAGTGTCGACGAGGCCTGGTTCCACCACGAGACCGGGGTGCTGGCGCTCTGTCAGCGCAGCTCCGAGCGGGCCACCGCCGAACTGGGCGCGGCCGTCGCGCTGCGGGCGGCGCTCGGCGAGCCGCGCGGCAGCGCGGGCGCCCGGCGGATGCTGGACCTACTGCGGGCCGACGCCAGGCAGCTGATGCCGGCGCCCTCCGAAGCGCCCGTGCCGGGCCGGCGGCCCGTCATGCGGGCCATCGCGCAGGTGCCGTTCCGGTTCCGGACGATGCCCGGCGCGCCGGGCGGCAGGCGGCGCACCGCGATGGCCGCCACGGCGGCGGTCCTGGCGCTCGGCGTGCTCGGAACGGCGGTCGGGCTGAGCCTGGCCGGGCCGAAGCCGACGGGCGGCAGCCCGTCGCAGCCCGGTGGCGGCGGCTCGGACGACGGTTCGCTGGGCGGCGGTGCGTACCTCGGCACCTCGCCGAGCGCGCGGCCGAGCCCGAGCACGAGTGCCGCCCCGGCCGGCTCGCCCACCACCCCGGCCGCCTCCTCGGCGAGTGCGGGCGAGAGCGCCGCGCACGTGAGCCACAAGCCCGCTCCGAGCCGCTCCGCGACGACGAGTGACGCCCCGTCGGACACCCCGACCCAGCAGGCGCCGCCGCAGCCCTCGACCCCGCCGGCCCCGGTGCCGTCGACCAGCAGGTCGAGTTCCGCGCCGCCGTCATCGTCGAGCAGCCCCACCAGCACCCCGCCGACCGGCACCCCGACGACGACCCCGAGCGGGAGCCCCAGCAGCGCCAGCCCCCCCGCGTAGCGGCCGGGCGGGCCGGTGTGGCCCGCGGCGGTGGTTCAGAACAGCTTGAGCTTGTCGTCGTCGATCCCGCGCAGCTCGTCGTAGTCGAGCACCACGCAGCCGATGCCCCGGTCGGTCGCCAGGACCCGGGCCTGCGGCTTGATCTCCTGGGCGGCGAAGACGCCCTTGACCGGGGCGAGCAGCGGGTCGCGGTTGAGCAGCTCCAGGTAGCGGGTGAGCTGCTCGACGCCGTCGATCTCGCCGCGCCGCTTGATCTCGATGGCGACGGTCGCGCCGTCGGAGTCGCGGCAGAGGATGTCGACGGGGCCGATCGCGGTGGGGTACTCGCGTCTGATCAGCGACCAGCCGGCTCCGAGCACCTCCATCCGGTCGGCGAGCAGCTCCTGGAGATGGGCCTCGACGCCGTCCTTGATCAGTCCGGGGTCGACCCCGAGCTCGTGCGAGGAGTCGTGCAGCACCTCCTCCAGCGTGATGATCAGCTTCTCGCCGGCCTTGTTGGTGACCGTCCAGGTGCCGTCCGCCTGCTTGAGCGTGCAGGGCGGGGACATCCAGTTGAGCGGCTTGTAGGCGCGGTCGTCCGCATGAATGCTGACGCTCCCGTCGGCCTTCACCAGGATCAGGCGAGTGGCGGACGGGAGATGGGCGGAGAGTCGACCGGCATAGTCGACTGAGCAACGGGCAATTACGAGACGCACGGTCGACCACGCTAACCCACCGGGGCCAGTTGATGCGATTCCGCGACGGCCGGGTGAAGAAACGGGGGACGCGGCGAACCATGGAGGACGGACACCCCGCGCTGTAGCCCGTTACGGCACCAGCCGGACGGGCCCGGGGAATCCGCTCAACGGGGATGGAGATCTGAGATGAACGATCCGACGGGATCCGGCCAATCTGGTGGTTCGAGCGGCTATTCCGCCGTGAAGCGGCGCATTCGCCGACCGCACTGAGCGATGGGCTGTCACGCTGTGGTGAGCGGTCGTCGCTCCACCCGGTGACGCCGCCGTGGCACCGGCATGCCGTGCCAACGTGTGTCCGCCTGCCCTCCGGCAGGCCCCGAGTCCTTCTCCGTACCTTCCTCCGCACCTTCGGAGGCAGCGCCGCACGGGTGCTCCACGGCCCGTCCGAGCGCCGGCCCGGCACCACCCGCGCGAAGCTCTGAGCACGGCACGGCACCATCCGAACCAACCGCACGACCACCCCGGCGGGCCGCGCCCGGGTGGACCGCGAGAGGAGAACCCATGTCGCTCGACGTCTCACCGGCCCTGCTGGAGAAGGCCGAGAGAGGAGAGGTCGACGAGAGGGAGTTCGTCGACTGCGTCCGCACCTCCCTGCCGTACGCCTGGGAGCTGGTCAGCTCCCTGGTCGCCCAATTGAAGGTCGACGGCACCGATTTCGCCGACAACCAGGTACCGCCGCCCAGCGAGCAGGCCCGTGGCCAGCTGCTGCGTGCGATGGCCAGCGACGCGATCCGGGGGGCCCTGCAGCGGCACTTCGGCGTGCGGCTGGCGTTCCAGAACTGCCACCGGGTCGCGGTGTTCACGCCGTCCGAGGACACCGTGGAGCGCTACAACCGCTTCACGTCCGTCCGGGCCCAGCTGCTGAACCAGTCCGACGAACTGCGGGACTGCTGACGCAGGCGTGACCTGTGGGGCCGTCCCGGGCGTTCCGGGACGGCCCTTCCGGCTGTCCGCGCTCAGCCGAGCTGCGGCAGCACCTCGGCGCCGAGGCGGGCGATGTTCTCCAGCGTCGCCGCGCGGTCGCCCGACCCCTCGCTGAGCAGCGCGAAGCGGCGGATGCCGGTGCGCTCGGCGGTGGCCAGCAGCCGGTCCGCGCACTGCCGGGGCGTGCCGACGGCGTGCAGGTCGCAGAGCAGCTCGGTGTACTCGTGCGGGTCGCGCATCCGGCGCTCCCGGCCGTCCACCGTGCGGTGCGCGCCGAGCCCGTACTCGAACCAGCCCGGCATCGCCCGCAGCAGGCTGGCCCGGGCGTCCGCGGTGCGGTCGTCGACCTGTGCCACCCCGGCGGCCACGTGCTCCCGCTCGACCCGGGCGAGCTGCTCCTCACCGCGGCCGCAGGCCCGCCAGGCGGCCCGGTAGGCGGCGAGCATCTGCTGCTTGTCCTCGTCCCCCGAGTGCATGCCCAGCAGCATCGGCAGCCCGCGCTCGGCCGCCAGCCGGACGCCGCCCGGCGAGGTGCAGGCGGCGATCACCGGCGGCCCGGTCCGGCCCGGTGCCGGCACGCCGTCCCGCCGCTGCCGGGGGAAGCGGCGCCCGGCGCCCGGCTCGCGCTCCAGCCCGAGCCAGCCCGCCAGGTCGCCGCGCCGGGCGGGCTCGGTCGCCCGTGGCACCACGGCGACCTCGGGGAAGTTGAACTGCGGCCCGTCGGCCCCGGCCCGGGAGCCGCGCAGCCAGCGCAGCAGCAGGTCGAGCCGCTCCGCGAAGCCGCTCTCGTACGCGGCCAGCCCGGTGCCGAAGACGTCCAGGTCGATCCACGGCCCGCCCCGGCCGACCCCCAGGGTGAACCGCCCGCCCGAGGTCAGGTGCAGCAGCGCCGCCTGCTCGCCGAGCGAGACCGGGTGCGCGGTGGAGAGCACACTGACCGCCGTACCGACCCCGATCCGCCGGGTGCGGCCCAGCAGCAGCGCCGCGAGGGTCGCCGCGTCGGGGCAGACGCCGTACGGGACGAAGTGGTGCTCCGCCAGCCACACGCTGTCCAGGCCGGCCCGTTCGGCCGCGTCGGCCGAGCTGACGGTGCGTTCCAGGGCCTCGGCATGGCTCTGGCCGGGGAACTGCGCGGACAGCAGGAACGCGCCGACCAGGATCGAGTCGGTGGCCGCGGCCGGTCCGTCGGTGCGCTTCACCGAAGTACTGCGGGCAGTGTCGATACGGGCAGCGGCGACCGGCCTGGGGGCACCCCCGGCCGGAGGCTGGGGGAGTGTGTCGGGTCGCGGGCTGGTCTTGGTCATCGGATGGCCTCCTCGGGTGCCGCAGGGTCTGCGAGCCCCGCCTTGTCACCTCGTGAGTAACCGATGTCATGTGCCAATGGCACGCGGATTGCCGAAACTCGTCGGAGATCGGGTGGATCTGCGGGGAAAGGACCGGATGCCGGCCCCCGACGTGGTAGGGACTGCTACGAGTACGGGCCGCCCCGTACTCTGGATAGCCAGATCCAGCCCGGCCGAGAGGTAGTCGACGTGTCGCCCCGCCGTAACCAGACCCGGAGCTGGAGCAAGCACGCCACCGAGAACGAGACTCCGGCGACGCCGCTGGGCGGATCGCTGCGGCGCACCGAGAGCTACCAGGGTGAGGACTGGGTGGTCCAGACGGTGGCCGGCACCGCGGGCCGCCACTACCGCTGCCCGGGCTGCGACCAGGAGATCCCGCCCGGCGTCGGCCACGTGGTCGCCTGGCCGAGCCACGGCGGCGGCGTCGACGACCGCCGCCACTGGCACCGCGCCTGCTGGGGCGCGCGCGAGCGCCGCGCCTCCAACATCCAGCGCGGGCGCGGCGCGCCGCGTTACTGAGGCACTGGGCCTCCTGCGGGAACCACAGCAGGGGCGCGGGGAACTGCGCGATCAACCGTGCACGGACGTTGTGCCCTGGTCGCGCAGTTCCCCGCGCCCCTGGGGGTAACCGCCCCGGGGGCGTCACGCATCGCGGCGCTTCAGGACCAGGGCTCCGCCCGCCAACGCGGCGACCGTCCAGGCGAGGCAGATGGCGAAGCCGGCCCAGGGGCCGTACGGCTGGTGGGCCTCCTCGTACACCAGCAGCATCCGGGAGCCCGCGTAGTCGGGGAAGTAGTGCGCCAGGGTCCTGACCTTGGGCACGGCGGAGAGGATCGGCGAGAGCAGGAAGAAGAACGGCACCAGGACGCCGAGGGCGAGCGTCTGGTTGTGCAGCATGGCCGTCACCCCGGCCGCGAACAGGCAGAGCAGCGTCAGGTAGACCGCCGCGCCGAGCACCGCGCGCAGGACGTTCGGGGCGTCGATGGTGGTGCGGTGGTCGCCCAGCAGTGACTGGCCGACGAAGAACGTGACGAAGGCGGTGACCAGCGAGACCGCCAGCGCCAGCGCCCCGAGCACGGCCGCCTTGGCGGCGAGCAGGGTGGCGCGCTGGGGTACGGCGGCGAGCGAGACCCGGATCATGCCGGTGCTGTACTCGTTGCCGATCGCCAGGACCCCGAAGACGATGATCGCCAGTTCGCCCAGCCTGATGCCGGCGAACGAGGTGCCGGTGGCGTCGAACGGGGTGTCGACGCCGTTGCGGAAGCTGGCGAAGTTGTTGTTGGTGAGCAGCGAGAGCAGCGCGCCGAGGCCGAGCGTGACGAGGAAGGTCAGCGCCAGGGTCCAGACGGTGGACCGGACGCTGCGGACCTTCGTCCACTCGGACTGCAGGACAGCGGGGAAGGATGCCATCTCAGTTCGTCTCCTTGGGGTGCCAGGCGGCGCCCCAGGCGCCGGCCGCGTCCCGGCCCTCGCCGCTGCCCGCGTGGTACTCCACCGAGTCCGCGGTCATCTGCATGAACGCCTCCTCCAGTGACGCCTGCTGGGGGCTCAGCTCGTGCAGGGTGATGCCGTGGGCCGCCGCCAGGTCGCCGATGTGGGTGAGGTCGCCGTCCTCGATCTCGTAGCTGCCGTCCGGGCCCGGCTCGGCCCGCAGGCCGGTGCCGTTCAGCGCGGTCAGCAGCTGTTCGACGTGCGGGGTGCGGATCCGGACGGCGGAGCGGGAGTTCTGTTTGATGAACTCGGCCATCGAGAGGTCGGAGAGCAGCCGGCCCTTGCCGATCACCACCAGGTGGTCGGCGGTCAGCGCCATCTCGCTCATCAGGTGCGAGGAGACGAAGACCGTCCGGCCCTCGGCGGCCAGGCCCTTCATCAGGTTGCGGATCCACAGGATGCCCTCGGGGTCGAGCCCGTTGACCGGCTCGTCGAACATCAGGATCTCCGGGTCGCCGAGCAGCGCGGAGGCGATGCCGAGCCGCTGGCTCATCCCGAGCGAGAAGCCGCGCGAGCGCTTCTTCGCGACCGAGCTCAGGCCGACCAGGGCGAGCACCTCGTCCACCCTGGTCCGGGGGATGCGGTTGCTCTGGGCCAGCCAGAGCAGGTGGTCGTAGGCGGTGCGGCCCGGGTGGACGGCCTTGGCCTCCAGCAGGGCGCCGATGTACTTGAGCGGCTCGCTCAGCTGCCCGTAGCGCTTGCCGTCGATGGTGACCCGGCCGCCGGTGGGCCGGTCGAGGTCGAGGATCATGCGCATGGTGGTCGACTTGCCGGCGCCGTTCGGGCCGAGGAACCCGGTGACCACGCCCTGCGGCACCTGGAAGCTCAGACTGTCGACGGCCAGCGTCTCGCCGTAACGCTTGGTCAGCTGGTGCAGCTCGATCATAGGTATGTGCTCCCTCACTCTCCGTCAGATTAGGGTAAACCGGACATAACGGCGAGTGCGTGCGTGAAGGGGTGGTGGGGGTGCGGGGTGGATCGCCGAGGACCGGCGGCGCTGGCGCCGGTCGGTCGGTGCGCGGCTTTACGGTGGGGGTATGACCCTCCCCACCGCGCCGTCCGTCCGTGAGAGCGGCGTCGGCTTCCCGCTCGTCCTGCTCCACGCCTTCCCGCTGTCCGCCCGGATGTGGGACAGCCAGCGGGAGCTGATCCCCGGCCCGGCCGGGCAGGACGCCACGGTGATCACCCCCGACCAGCGCGGATTCGGATCGGCGCAGCTGGGCACCGACGAGCCCGCACTCGACCTGGCCGCCGCCGACCTGGCCCGGCTGCTGGACGAGCGGGGCATCGAGCGGGCGGTGATCGGCGGACTGTCGATGGGCGGGTACGTGGCGATGGCCTTCGCCCGCCACTACCCGGAACGCGTGGCCGGCCTGCTGCTCGCCGGCACCAAGGCCACCGCCGACACCCCGCAGGCCCGCGCCAACCGTGAGCGGATCGCGACGGCCGTGCTGGCCCGCGACAGCGTCCGGATCCTGGCGGAGGAGAAGCTGGCCGACAACCTGCTCGGCCCGGCCCCCATGCCCGAACTGATCGCGCACGTCAGCGAGATGATCGCCGAGGCGTCGCCGCAGGCGGTCGCCTGGGCCCAGCGTGCGATGGCCGCCCGCCCGGACTCGCTGGACGTGCTGGCCGGGCTGGACGTCCCGGCCGCGGTGATCGTCGGCGAGATGGACACCGTGACGCCGCTCGCGGAGGCCCAGCTGATGGCCGACGCCCTCCCCGACGCCGAACTCACCGTCATCCCCAGCGTGGGCCACCTGAGCTCCCTGGAGGCCCCGGAGACCTTCAACGGCGCGGTCCGGGCGTTGCTGCGGCGCGTCGCGCGGCGCTAGCGTGCGCAACCGGGTACCCAAAGGGGCGCGGGGAACTGCGCGACCAGGGCACGACGTGCGTGCTCGGTTGATCGCGCAGTTCTCCCCCAGCCTTCGGCCGGGAGGTACCCCCACGCGCCCCTGCTGTGGTTGCTCTGAGCTGCCCCGGAGGGACTAGCGGGACTGCTGGGCGGGGACGCCGAGGGCGTCGTCCGTGGGCAGGGTGGCGGCGGCCACGGCCGCGCCGGTCAGCGTGGCGAGCATCTCGCGCACGTTGGTCAGCTGGGCGTTGATGGAGTCGCGGCGGTTGGTGAGCGCCGCGAGCTCGCGCTCGGACTCGCTGCGGATCCGGTCGGCCTTGGCGTTCGCGTCGGCGACGATGTCCTCGGACTGACGCTGGGCCGTCTCCACCGTCTGGCGGGCGCGGCGCTCGGCGTCCGTGCGGAGCTTCTCGGCCTCCAGGCGGAGCTGCTCGGCGCGGTGCTCGATCTCGGCGAGGCGCTTCTCGGCCTTGGCCTGACGGGCGGCCAGGTCGCGCTCGGACTGCTCGCGGCGCTTGGCGAGGTTGGTCTCGAACTCCAGCGCGGCCTGGGCGGCCTTGGTGCGGGTGTCCTCGAAGAGGGCGTCCGCCTCCTCGCGCTTGTTCTGGGCGTCCTTGTTGGCCTCGGCGCGCAGCTGGGCGCTGTCGCTCTTCGCCTTGTCGACGATCCGCAGGCCCTCGTCCTCAGCCTTGGCCTTGCGGTCCTTGGCGTAGTTCTCCGCCTCGCTGCGGACCTGCTGGGCGGCCGCCTCGGCCAGCTCGCGGTGCTGCTCGGCGGCGCGGTGGGCCTCCTCGCGCAGGTCCTTGGCCTCCTCCTCGGCGAGCCGGAGGATCTTCTCGACCCGGGCACCGAGGCCGGCGTACGAGGGCTCGGCGTCGGTGACCTGCGCCTGAGCGCTCTGGGTCTCCAGGTGAAGCTCCTCGATGCGCTTCTCCAGCGCACCGATCCGGGACAACGCGCTGTCGCGGTCGGCCACCAGTTTGGTGATCCGCTCGTCGACCTGGGCACGCTCGTACCCACGGCGCACCAGGTCGAAGCCGTGAGGGGAGTGACTGTCGCTCATGGGGTTCTGGGCTTCCTGTCGTCAAACCGCTGAGGTGGTTGAGGGAATCCTGACACGTTACCGGAGTGTCATCGACGAAATGCCGATGCTTCGCGGACAATGTCCGCTCAATCGGGTGGTGCGCCACCGGAGCGATTGCCACCCGAACGGGGAGCGCCCACTCCGGCACCTGCCTTCGGCGCCCCTTCGCGGCCTCCGGAGCCGCTGTTCCTGCTGTTTCCCCCGTTGGCCGGTGCGGCTGGTGACGGTGCCTCGAAGGCCTCCAGGGCGGACAGCACGTCCTGCACCCGGGAGATCTCCGTGTTGATGTCCTTGCGCCGACGGACCAGTTCGTCCAACTCCCGACGACCCTCGTCGGTCACGCGCTGCGCCTCGGCCTTGGACTCGGCGAGCAGCCGCTCGGCCTCCTCCTTGGCCAGCCGCAGCTGCTCCTCCGCACCTTCGCCGGCCCGGATCAGACGCTTCGAGGCCTCCTCGGAGGCGGCCTCGATCTGCTCCTCGGCCTCGTCCTGCGCGGCCTTGAGCGTGCTCTCGGCCTCGGCGCGCAGCCGCTCGGCCTCGGCGGTCGAGTCGGCGAGCAGCTGCTCCGCCTTGGCGGTGGAGTCGGTGTGCTTCTGCTCGGCGCCCTTGATCAGGCTCTCGGCCTTGCGAACGGCCGAGATCCGGACCTTGCTGGCCTCCGCCGAAGCCTCCGAGGTCAGCTCGTTGGCCCGCTCCTCCGCCGCGGCCACCAGGGCCGCCGCCCGCTCCTCGGCCTCGGCGACGGCCGCGACGGCCTGCTCCTCGGCCTCGGTGAGCTGCTCCTGCGCCGCGGTCACCAGCGTGTCCACCCGCTCGCCGGCCGACTTCATGGCCTGCGCGTTCTCCTTGCGGGCCCGCTCGTGCAGCGCCTCGATCTCGGCGTCCGTCCGCTCCCGCAGCTCCTCGGCGCGCTCGCGGACGGCGGTGGCGTCGCGGCGGGCCTCGGCGAGCAGCGCGTCCGCGTCGGCGCGGGCCCGCTCGACCCCGGCCTGGCCGGCCGCCTCGCCGGCCGCGACCAGCCGCTCGGCCTCCTTGCGGGCGGCGGCGACCATCGCGTCGGCCTGCTCCTCGGCGGCGGCGGTGGTGGCGAGCGCCGTGGTCTGGGCGTCCTCGCCCAGCGACTCGGCGTCCGCGAAGGCCTTCTCCAGCACCGACTTGGCCTGCTCGCGGGTGGCCTTGTCGAACTGCTCGGCCGCCTTGCGGGTCTCGCTGTCGTAGGCGTCCGCCCGGGTCCGGCTGTCGGCCTCGTAGCCGTCGGCCAGCTGCCGGGTGGCGAGCGCGTACTCCTCGGCCTCGGCCCGCAGCGCCGCCGCGAACTCCTCGGCCTCCGCGACGGCCGCCGCCGCGCGCTCGTCCGCCTCGGCGAGGGTCTGCCGCGCCTGCGCCTGCGCCTCGGCCCGGTGCTGCTCGGCGGCCTCCTGGGCCCCGCGCAGCTCCGCCTCGGCCTCGGCGCGCACCCGCTCGTCGTACGCCTGCGCCTCGGCGTGCTGCCGGCTGATCTCGGCGGCGGCGGCCTCCCGCTCGGCGGTCAGCTCGGCGGCCGTCCGCTCCCGCAGCGCCGCGACCTCGTCCCCGGCCCGCGCCCGCAGCTCGGCGGTCTCACGGTCGGCCAGCTCGCGCAGCTCGGCGGTCTCACGGTCGGCGGTGGCGCGCAGCTCACCGTCGTACGTCTGCGCTGCGGCCCGCAGCTCGGCCGTCTCCTGCTCGGCCAGCTCGCGCAGCTCGGCGGTCTCACGGTCGGTCTCGGCCCGCTGCTCGGCGGTCTCCTGCTCGGCCAGCTCGCGCTGCTCGGTGGTCTCGCGGTCGGCCAGCTCGCGCAGCTCGGTGGTCTCGCGCTCGGCGGTGGCGCGCAGTTCGGCGATCTGCTGCGAGGCGGCCTCGTACATCCCGGCCACCGACTGCCGGGTCTCGGCGGCCTCCTCCTCGGCGGCGGCGACCAGACCGGCGGCCTTCAGACCGGCGGCGGCGGTCAGCTCGGCGGCCTCGGCGGCGGCCAGGGCGCGCTGCTCCTCGGCCTCCTGGCGGGTCTCGGCGGCCTGCGCCTCGGCCTGTGCCAGCTCCTGCGCGCCCTCGGCGCGCAGCGTCTCGGCGGCGCTCTGGGCCTCGGTGCGGACGGCTTCGGCGGCGCTCGCGGCTTCGGCGCGCAGCGTCTCGGCGGCGCTCTCGGCCTTGGTGCGGACGGCCTGGGCGGCGGTCTCGGCCTCGGCGAGCCGCTCGGCGGCGTCCGTCCGGGCGGCCTCCAGGGTCTGCCCGGCCTCGGCCCGCAGGCGCTCGGCCTCCGCCTCGGCGCTCTCGCGCAGGGCGGCCGTCTCGGCGGCGGTCCGTTCGGTCAGCGCGGCGGTCTCGGCGGCCGTGCGTTCGGTCAGTTCGGCGGCCTGGGCTTCGGCGCCCTCCCGGGCGGTCCGGGCGGCGGCGAGCTGTTCGGCGGTCTCGGTGCGCTCGCGCAGTAGGCCGGCGGCGGCCTCCTCGTGCTCGCGACGGCTCTCCTCGCGGAGCGCGGTGGCGTCGGCCTCGGCCTCGCCGCGCTGCTGCCGGGCCCAGCCGTCGGTCTCGGTACGGAGCGTGGTGGCGGCGTTCTCGGCCTCGACGCGGAGGGCTTCGGCGGCGGTCTCGGCCTCGGTGCGGACGGCCTGGGCGGCGGTCTGCGCCTCGGCGAGCCGCTCGGCGGCGTCGGCCCGGGCGGCCTCCAGGGCCTGCGCGGCTTCGGCCCGCAGCGCCTCGGCGGCGGTCCCGGCCTCCGTGCGGAGAGCTTCGGCGGCGGCCTCGGCCTCGGCCTGGACCTGCTCGGCGGCGGTCTGCGCGGTGGCCCGCGTCCGCTGGTCGAACTCGGTCGCCTCGCGCCGGAGTTCGGCGGTCTCCCGCTCGGCGGCGGCGCGGTTCTCGGCGGCGGCCGCCTTGGCCGCGGCCAGGGCCTCCTGGCCCTGCTGGGTGGCGACGGCGGTGAGCTTCTCGGCCTCGGTCCGGGCCCGGGTGAGGGTCTGCTCGGCGCGGCCCTGGACCTCGACGGCCTGGTCCTTGGCGTACTGCCGCAGCCGGTCGGCCTCGGCGGAGGCACCCGCGCGCAGCTCGTCCGCATCGGCCTTGGCCTTGGTGAGCCGCTCCTCGGCGTCCTTCGCGGACTCCTCGATCTGGAGGACGGCCTGGCGGCGGGCCTCGCTGCGGACCTTCTCCGCCTCGGCGGCGGCCTGGGCCCGCAGCTCCTCGGCCTCGGCGCGCAGCTGGGCGGCCTCGTCGTGCATCCGCTCCATCTGCTCGCGGATGCCCGCCGCGTCGTCCAGCGCCGCGTTCTGGGCCTGCTCGACGGCGGCCTGGGCCTGCTCGCGCAGCCGCTCGACCTCGGTGGTGGCCTCGGCGCGGATCCGTTCGGCCTCCGCGGCCGCGGCGGCGACGGCCGTCGCGGCGTCCCGGTCGGCGCGGGTGAGCACCTCCTCGGCCTGCTTGGCGGCCTTGGCCAGGTGCACGGTGGCTTCCTTGGCGCCGTCCGTGCGGCCCTGCTCCTGGGCCTCGGCGCGCAGCGCCAGGGCGGCGTTCTCGGCCTGGGCCCGCAGCTCGGCGATCTCCCGGTCGGCCTCGGCCCGCAGCTCGGCGACGGCGTGCTCGGCCTCCGCGCGGAGCTGGGCGGTGACGCTCTCGGCGGCGCCGCGCAGGCGCTCGCTCTCCTCGGCGGCGGCGGCCCGGGCGGCGTCCGCCTCGGCCTGGGCGTTGGCGGCGTCCGCCTTGGCGCGGGCGGCCTCGGCCTTGATCCGGTCGGCCTCCTTGGTCGCGGTGGCGACCATCCGGGCGATCTCGGCGCGGGCGGTCTGCGAACGCTGGTCGCTGGCCGCCTCGCCGTCCGCGACCAGCCGCTCGACGGCGGCCTCGGCGTCGGCCTGGAGCTGCTCGGCGGCGGCCTCGGCCTGGGCGCGCAGCTCGGCGGCCTCCTGGCGGGCCCGCTCGGCCTCGGCGAGCGCCTCGGCCCGCAGACGGTCTATCTCGGCCTGGGCCCGGTCGAGCGCCTCGGCGGCGCGCTCCTGGTCCTGGACGGCCTGCTGCTTGAGCCGGTCGATCTCGGCGCGGGCGGCGGCGAGCTGCTGGTCGACGGCGGCCTGGGCGCCGGCCAGCTGCTGCTGGGCCTGGTTGGCGGCCGTGCCGCGCAGCTCCTCCGCCTGGCCGACGGCCTGCTGGGCCTGCTCGGAGGCGGCCCGGAGCAGGCGCTCGGCGTCGTTCTGGGCGCGCTGGAGGGCGGCTTCGGCGGCGGCCTGGGCCTCGCCGCGCGCGGCGTCCACGTCGGCGGCGGTCTGGGCGCGGGCCTGGTCGGAGAGGGCGGCGGCCTCGGCGCGGGCGGCGGCGATCAGCCGGTCCGCCTCGGCGCGGGACTCCTGGAGCAGGCGCTGGGCCTCCTGCTCGGTGCCGGCCCGGGTCTGCTCGGCCCAGGAGACGTTCTCGTTGACGTGCCGCTCGGCGCTGCGGCGCAGCTCGGCCAGCTCGTCGTCGAGCTGGCGGCGGCGGGCGGTGAGCTCGGCCTCCAGGCGTGCAGTGCGGTCGGCGGCCTCCGCCATCAGGCGCTGGGTGGCGGCCTGTGACTCCCGGAGCTGGCGCTCGGCGTCGGCGCGCAGCTGCTGGGCCTGCATCTCGGCGTTGCGGAGCAGCTGCTCGGCCTGGCCGGAGACGGAGTCGAAGGCGCGCGGCTGGGCGAGCTGCCGACGGGACTCGTGCAGCTTGGCCCGGAGCACCTCCACCTGGTAGGCGAGGTCCTCGGCATGCTGGATGGACTTGTCCCGCTCCTTGCGAGTCCGATCCATCTCGGCCTCGAACTTGGAGAGGTGGTCGTCACCCTCGTAGCCGTCGTTGCCCCGCACTCCGCGGTCCCATCCATCTCCTGGTCGCGTCCTCGACCGGGCCGCCCCGGTACCCCCTACTGCTCTGGGCCGGACCGGCTGGTCCTTGCATCCGCAGCGGGTGCCACGGTCGGAGCCTGGGACGGTGGCGCGCGGTGCTACCGCGCTCCGCCGTCCGGGTGGACTCCTGAGCGAACTCTTGCCTCGTGGAGAATGGTGACAGATCCGAACTGAGACTGTTCAGCCGTGCCCGCGTAATGGACTCCCCTGTGACGAGTCCGACCCGTCCGAGGACCGGCCGAGCTCACCACCCGGCGGTGACCGCCGGCCCCGTTCTCCGGGACCGCAGTGCACCTGGGCATTTTGGCATCCTCCCCGCCCGAGAAGAACAGGGAATCCCTTCAGCTTTTCGGCCTCGGAGTGGTTGACGCTTCACAGCCCGCCCACCGGCGAAGGCTCCACGCCCTGCGACCGCCTGCCCGGCGGCCGTCCTGCTTGGCGTCCGCGGGCGTGGTCGTTGCCCGTGAACCCGTCAGATCCTACGGCAGTGGGCATGGATCGCGATGGTCCGGGGGGAACGAGCACAGGTTACCGACGAGTTGTGGCGGGGCCGGGGTCCTGCCCCGGCCCCGGCGGGGTCAGTGGCCGGTGGTCGCGGAGGTGACCAGCTCGGTCAGCACGCCGCCGCAGTCCTTGGGGTGCAGGAAGGTGATCCGCGACCCCATCGAGCCGATCCGGGGCTCGTCGTAGAGGACCCGGACGCCCTTGGCCTTGATGTCGGCGGCGTCGCCGTCCACGTCGGCCGTGCCGAACGCGATGTGGTGCACGCCCTCGCCGTTCTTCGCCAGCCACTTGGCGACGGTCGAGTCCTCCCGGGTGGGCTCCAGCAGCTGGAGGTACGAGGCGCCGCCGTCACCGGTGTCGTTGATCTTCAGCATCGCCTCGCGCACCCCCTGCTCCTCGTTGACCTCACTGTGGAAGACCTCGAAGCCGTAGGTGGCACGGTAGAACTCGACGGTCTTGTCGAGGTCGAAACAGGCGATGCCGATGTGGTCGATACGGGTCAGCACGGCGGGACCTCCGGTTGAGTCGATGGTGGCAACAGTGGAGCGCATCGGGCTCGGCGCGCGCCACCACGCGGAGTGCGAGCCTGCTCACAATTCACCCAGCACGGGCTGACACGGTGTTGACTGGACAGTGCCAGTGCTGCTGATCACACCGTGGCTCCGGTGACGCAGCGGTGACCGGTCAGTACATTGAGCCGCATCCCCACACTTCTCCTGGCCTTTGACGCGCGAAGGGGCTCGTCTCATGACTACTTCAGTGATCGTCGCTGGCGCCCGAACCCCGATGGGCCGGCTGCTCGGCTCGCTCAAGGGATTCTCCGGGGCCGACCTCGGCGGATTCGCGATCAAGGCCGCCATGGAGCGGGCCGGTGTCACCGGCGACCAGATCCAGTACGTGATCATGGGCCAGGTCCTCCAGGCCGGCGCCGGCCAGATCCCGGCCCGCCAGGCCGCCGTCAAGGCCGGCATCCCGATGACCGTCCCGGCGCTGACCGTGAACAAGGTCTGTCTCTCCGGCCTGGACGCCATCGCCCTCGCCGACCAGCTGATCCGGGCCGGCGAGTTCGACATCGTGGTGGCCGGCGGCCAGGAGTCGATGACCAACGCCCCGCACCTGCTGCCGAAGTCCCGCGAGGGCTTCAAGTACGGCGCGATCGAGATGATCGACGCGATGGCCTACGACGGCCTGACCGACGCGTACGAGAACATCCCGATGGGCGAGTCCACCGAGAAGCACAACGGCCGGCTCGGCATCGCCCGCGACGTGCAGGACGCGATCGGCGCCCTCTCGCACCAGCGTGCCGCCGCCGCCCAGAAGAACGGCGCCTTCGACGCGGAGATCGTCCCGGTCGAGATCCCGCAGCGCAAGGGCGACCCGGTGCTGTTCAGCCAGGACGAGGGCATCCGCGCCGAGACCACCGTCGAGACCCTCGGCAAGCTGCGCCCGGCCTTCACCAAGGACGGCACCATCACGGCCGGCACCGCCTCGCAGATCTCGGACGGCGCCGCCGCCGTGGTCGTGATGAGCAAGGCCAAGGCCGAGGAGCTGGGCCTGAGCTGGATCGCCGAGATCGGCGCGCACGGCAACGTCGCGGGCCCGGACAACGCGCTCCAGTCGCAGCCGTCCAACGCGATCTCGCACGCTCTCGCCAAGGAGGGCATCGGCGTCCAGGACCTCGACCTGATCGAGATCAACGAGGCGTTCGCGGCCGTCGCGTACCAGTCCATGAAGGACCTGGGCGTGGACGAGGAGATCGTCAACGTCAACGGCGGCGCGATCGCGCTCGGCCACCCGATCGGCATGTCCGGCGCCCGCCTGGTGCTGCACCTGGCGCTGGAGCTCCAGCGCCGTGGCGGCGGTGTCGGCGCGGCCGCGCTGTGCGGCGGCGGCGGTCAGGGCTCCGCGCTGATCGTGAAGGCCCCCAAGGCCTGACCGTCCGACGTACCTCCGGGGTCGCACGCCGTCACAAGCGGCGTGCGGCCCCTTCCGCGATCGAGGAGAACCCCTGATGATCGACGTCCCCACGCTGGTCGAGCAGGCGCGAGCGGGCAGGCCCCGGGCCGTCGCACGGCTGATCTCGCTGGTGGAGAACGCTTCGCCGCAACTGCGCGAGGTGATGGCCGCGCTCGCGCCGTACACCGGGCGGGCCTACACCGTGGGGCTCACCGGCTCGCCCGGCGTCGGGAAGTCGACCTCGACCTCCGCGCTGGTCTCGGCGTACCGGCGGCTCGGCAAGCGGGTCGCGGTGCTCGCCGTCGACCCGTCCTCGCCGTTCTCCGGCGGGGCGCTGCTCGGGGACCGCGTCCGGATGCAGGACCACGCCACCGACCCGGACGTCTTCATCCGCTCGATGGCCACCCGGGGACACCTGGGCGGGCTCTCCTGGGCGGCACCGCAGGCACTGCGGGTGCTGGACGCGGCCGGCTGCGACGTGATCCTGGTGGAGACCGTCGGCGTCGGCCAGTCCGAGGTCGAGGTCGCGGCCCAGGCGGACACCACCGTCGTCCTGCTGGCGCCCGGCATGGGCGACGGCATCCAGGCCGCCAAGGCCGGCATCCTGGAGATCGGCGACCTCTTCGTGGTCAACAAGGCCGACCGGGACGGCGCCGACGCCACCGCCCGCGAGCTCAACCACATGCTCGGCCTCGGCGAGGCCCGCGAGCCCGGCGACTGGCGGCAGCCGATCGTGAAGACCGTCGCCGCCCGCGAGGAGGGCATCGACGAACTGGTCGACGCCCTGGAGAAGCACCGCGCCTGGCTGGCCGAGACCGGCGAACTGACCGTCCGCCGCCGCCGCCGGGCCGCCGCCGAGATCGAGGCCATCGCACTGGCCGCCCTCCGCTCCCGGATCGGCGACCTCCGAGGCGACCGCCACCTCGACGCCCTCGCCGGACGCGTCGCCGCGGGCGAACTGGATCCGTACGGCGCGGCGGACGAACTCGTCTCCGGCCTCACCGACCGCTAGCCCCTACCCGGGCAGGGCCCCCAGGGGCGCGGGGAACTACGCCGCACGCTCCGCTGGGTTCACCGAACGCTCACGGTTAACCCCATGGGGGCGCGGGGAACTGCGCGAAACCGGAAGCAACGGCGCCGCACCTCCCGCCTCGCGCAGTTCCCCGCGCCCCCGGGGTACTGCATGGCGGGCGAGCTGCACAGGGGAGCGAGCTGCAAGCTCAGGCGCGGCCGCGCAGGTCCCGGAGGTGTTCGGCCACGGGGGCCAGGGCCGCGTACAGGGTGTCGATCTGTTCGGGGGTGAAGCGGTCGATGAAGTGGGCCCGGACGCTGCGGACGTGGTGCGGGGCGACCTTCTGCATGGTCGCCCAGCCGAGTTCCGTGAGCTGGGCGAAGAGGCCGCGGCGGTCGCCGGGACAGTCCTGGCGCAGGACCAGGCCGGCGGTCTCCATCCGGGTGATCTGGTGCGAGAGCCGGCTCTTGGACTGGAGGGTCGCGGTGGCGAGGTCGGTCATCCGCAGCCGGCGTTCGGGGGCTTCGGAGAGGACCACCAGGATCTCGTAGTCGTTGCTGGCCAGGTTGTGCGGCTGGAGTTCACGGCCCAGCTGGTAGTCGAGGAGTTTGCTGACCTCCAGATGGGCACGCCAGAACTGCTGCTCCTTGGCGGTGAGCCAGGGGGTCTCCTCCGTGACTGCGGGGGGAGTGGCGGAGTCCGTTGCGGGGTCGCTGGTGTGCGTGTCCATACCGACCAGCATAGCCGTGATTGTTAAATATTGTACAATAGGACTCCGGTCGTCGGCTCCGCACCCGGCAGGGGTCACGAGCGGTGGGTCAGAGGCCGAACCGCCGGCCCAGGTCGCCGAGGTTGCCCAGATTGCCGAGCCCGGGCACGTTGAGCTCGTTCTGCGGCTGCTGGTACTGCCGTTGCGGCCCGCCGCCGGGCACGCCGGGCTCGGCGTCCACCCGGCCCACCGAGCGCTCGGCCATCAGGGTCTCGGAGGACTGCATCAGCACCTGCCCGGCCCCGACGAACTCGAACTGGTGCTCCTCGCCGGAGGCCCCGCCCAGTCCGGTCAGATGGCGCAGCCCGCCGATCAGGCCGTGCATGTACCCGTGGTCGTAGTGGTGGCAGGGGGCCGGGCAGTCCGCCCAGCCGACCAGTGCCTGCGGGTCGACCCGGACGGGCGGCTCGACGAAGTGCACCGGGCCGTTGGAGGCGGCCACGAACTTGCCGGTGCCCAGCAGCGTCAGGAACCCGGGGATGATCGACTGCTTCAGCGCCAGCGACGGCTCGAAGGCCAGCAGGTTGCCCGAGCGGACGGTCAGATTGCCCTGCTCCAGGTCGTACGAGTTGAGGTCGAAGGCCCGGTCGGCCAGCAGCAGCTTGCCGCGCCCCTCGGCGAGCACCCAGTCCGAGGCGTGCAGCGGAGAGTTGAAGTTCCGCTCCAGCACCCGGTCGATCCGGCCCTGCCCGATGCCGGAGAACCTGATGTCGCCGTAGTAGGCGATCATCTTGCCCTTCTGCAGGTAGTACGGGCCGTTCAGGTCGACCGAGAAGGCGTACGGGTTGACGTTGTCGTTGACGGGCAGGCTGTGTGCGTCGTGCACGACCGGGCCGCCGCCGGTGCCGACGCCCGGGGGCTGCTGCTGGTACTGCGGCGGGACGGACAGCGCGGTCTCGGTCGGCTGGTACGACTGCTGGACCTGCTGCTGCGAGTAGCCGGGCTGCGGCTGGTAGGGCGGCTGGTACGGGGGCTGCGACGGCGGCTGCGGCGGGTAGGACATCAGAGCTTCTCCTCGCTCGCCTGCACGTACACCACGCCGTGCCCGGACAGTTCCAGCTGGAACGCCTCGCCCGAGCCGCGCCCGATCATGTCGCGCCAACCGAGCGCGCTGGACAGCTTGTTGCGGACGTCGCCGCGGTGCGCGACGTACGCCTGCGGGTCGACGTGCACCGGCCGGTCCGGGGTGATCGGCAGCTCGAACACCCCGCCGTGGGCCATCACCGCGACCGATCCCTTGCCGGTCAGCTGGGTGGTGAACAGGCCCTGGCCGGTGACCTGGCCGCGCACGATGCCCATCACGCCGCCCTGCGCGCCCATGAACATGGTGGACTGCTGCAACGACCCCTCGAAGGCCAGCAGCCGGTCCGCCTCCACGTAGAGCACGTCGCCGGCCAGGTCGATCACGTGCACGTGGTGCCCGCCGTGGCCGAACAGCACGGTGCCCTGGCCCTCGACCGTCATCAGCGGGGTGTCCTCGTTCGCCACCCGGCGTCCGATCATCGACATCACACCGCCCTGGCCGCCCATCACGTTGGGCGTGAAACCGACCTCGCCGGTGTAGGCGAGCATCGCGCCGCGCTGGCTGAACACCCGCATGCCGGGAACCACCCGGGCCTCGACCATCTTCGGGTTGATCTGCTGGAAGCCCATCAGACGTCGCCCCCGAAGGTCAGCTTCTCGGACGGCTGGACGTACACCAGGCCCTCGCCGGTGAACTCCACCTGCATCGCCTCGCCACCGCCCTCGCCGATCAGGGTCGTCCAGCCCGCGCCCGACTTCAGGCTCCGGTTCAGGCTCCCGGTGTGCGCGACGTACGCGCCGGGGTCGACCCGCAGTGGCATGCCCTGGGAGACCCGCAGCACGATCGCCGGGCCGTTGGAGGTGAGGGCGGCCCAGCCGTTGCCCTCCACCGTGGTGGTGAACAGGCCGTTGCCGGAGGCCATGCCGTTCAGCCCGGTGAAGCTGGTGCCGGTCCGCAGGCCCGCCTCGGTGCAGAGCAGGTTGTCCGCCTCGACGTGCAGCGTCTCGCCGTTCAACCGGACCAGGTTCACCTGGGTGGCCTTGAGGGCGAAGTAGCAGGTGCCCTCGCCCTTCACCTCCATGACCGTCATCTGCTCGCCGGTGAGCCGGCGGGTGACCATGCCGCGCAGGCCGTCACCGCCGCCGCTGAGCTTCTTGAAGCTCATCCGGCCGGTGTAGGCCACCATGCTGCCGTTGCGCGCCTTGACCGAGTCGCCCGCCATGTCCACGGCGAGGACCTTGGACCCCTGAAGTCGAAACTGTGCCACCGGGTGAATGTAACGGCCGGTTCCGGCTTCAGGGGAGGGGCACGGGCGTACTGCTACCCATTCGGGACATATGACTACCGGTTCTTCACGGCGACCGGCGCCGTGCCGGCCGCCTCCTCGACCTCCAGCAGCGAGGCCGAGTGCCGCTCGGCCTCGAACGCCACCACGCCGCCGCGCAGCCCGAACAGCCGCTTGGAGAGCAGGATCCAGACCACCGCCGCGACGTTCAGCAGCAGCGTGCCGACCTTCACCGCGCTGACGTGGTGGGTCAGCTCGTACCCCTCCAGCGGCAGGAAGGCGGCGGTCGCCACCACCGTGAGGTACTCCGCCCAGCGCCGGCCCAGCCAGAGGCCGACCGCCTCGACCAGCTCGATCAGCGCGTACGCCAGCAGCGCCGCCGCCACGATCAGCAGGGTGCTGTGCTTGTAGTCGAAGGTCTTGCGGATGGTGTCGACGATGGGGGAGTGCTCAAGGTCGTAGTGGAAGTGGTCGGTGACCGACTTGAAGACGGTCAGGTTCTGGTCGAAGAACTGCCGCACCGCGTCCTGGCTGTTGGAGAACTTCCAGACCGCCCAGGCCACCAGGATGATCAGCACGCCGCGGAACAGCCGCTCGATCGCCAGGAAGCGCAGGATGAAGAGGTCCCGCAGCGCCTTGCCGCGCGGCACCAGCGGCGCCTCGGCCGCCGGGCCCGAGCCGTGCGGCGTGCCGAGCGCGAAGTCCCCGCAGCGCAGGCAGCGCCAGGCCTCGCCGAGCTCGGTACGGGCTTCGAGCCGGGCGCGCAGCTCGGGCTCGGCGGGCGCGTAGGTGACGTGCCCGCGCTTCGAGCAGGTCCGGCGATTCCAGTCGATCTTGAACAAGGTGGCTCCCCCGTGGGTCCGCGCACGTCTGTCCCTCAGAAGCGTGCGGCAGAAGAATAGGGGGTCCGCCGCCGGCGACGGCGGTCCGGGGCACCCCGCCGGGGGCACTGGTGTGCGGTCGGTGATAATGGGTGTCGGCTTGTGCGCCCGTTCACAATGTCGTTGAACAGCGTCGCCGAACAGTGCCGCTGAACCGGGACAAGCCCGCCGACCGTCTAGTAAGAGGTAGCCATCGTGAAGAGCAGCGCCGTCCACCGCCTGCGCCTTGTCTCCGGCCCCGAGGGCCTGTCCTTCCTCCTGCTGATGACCTGCTCGGTCCTCAAGCGCACCACGAGCTTCGACGCCGTGATGCCGATGGGCTGGATCCACGGCGGGCTCTTCATCATGTACGTGGTGTTCCTCTACCTCGCCTGGCAGCAGCAGCGCTGGACCGCCAAGCGCGCCGCCCTGTTCTTCCTGCTCGCCGTGCTGCCGACCGGCGGGTTCTTCGCCGAGCGGATGCTGGCCAAGGAGGAGCGCGGCGAGGCCCCGGCGAAGGCCGAGCCCGTAACCGTCTGAGCCCTGCCGGGCGCAATGCCGCAGCGCTGATGCCGGGCCTCCCCTCCGGAGGGCCCGGCATCAGCGCGTTCGGGGTGCTCCGGGTCAGTTGACGTTGACTCCGCTCCAGGCGGCGGCGGTCTGGGCGTACTCGGTGCTGCTCGCGCCGTACAGGTCGGCCGCCGCCTTCAGGGTCGCGACGCGGGCGGCCTTGTAGTTGGTGGTCGAGGTGAAGTACGTGGTCAGCGCGCGGTACCAGATCTGCGCGGCCTTGTCCCGGCCGATGCCGGTGACCTTGCTGCCGTTGGAGGTCGGGCTGTTGTAGTTGACCCCGTTGACGGTCTTCGCGCCGCTGCCCTCGGACAGCAGGTAGAAGAAGTGGTTGCCGACGCCCGAGGAGTAGTGGACGTCCAGGTTGCCGACCCCGGCGGACCAGTAGTCGGCCGAGCCGCCGTCCTTGGAGGGCTGGTCCATGTAGCGCAGCGGCTTGCCGTCGCCGTTGATGTTGATCAGCTCGCCGATCAGGTAGTCCGGCTTGTCGGCGGGCAGGTTGGCGTAGAACTCCACCATCGTGCCCATGATGTCCGAGGTGGACTCGTTCAGGCCGCCGGACTCACCCGAGTAGTTCAGGCCCGCGGTGGCGGCGGTGACGCCGTGGCTCATCTCGTGGCCCGAGACGTCCAGCGCGGTCAGCGGGTGGGTGTTGCTGGCCCCGTCGCCGTACGTCATGCAGAAGCAGGTGTCGTCCCAGAACGCGTTGACGTAGTTCTTGCCGTAGTGGACCCGGCTGTACGCGCCGACGCCGTCGTTGCGGATGCCGCTGCGGCCGAAGGTGTTCTTGTAGAAGTCCCAGGTGGCGGCCGCGCCGAACTGGGCGTCCACGGCGGCGGACTGGGTGTTGGACGCCGCGCCGGTGCCCCAGGCGTTGTCGGCGTCGGTGTACAGGGTGCCCTTGCCGGAGGTCTTCCCGGCGAGGTTGGTGGTGGACTGGCCGCCGCGGGTGGCGTCCTTCAACTGGTACGTGCTGCCGGTGTAGTTGGTGGTCAGCGGCACGCTGCCGACGAACACGCCCTTGCCGCTGCCGGTGGCGTTGGCGGTCTGGATCTCCTCGTGCGAGGAGAGCAGCGCGCCGGAGGTGGCGTCCGTCACCAGGATCTGCCGGCTCGGGGTGCCGTCGGCCCGCAGGCCCTCGACGGTGGTCCGGTACGCGAGGCGCGGGGCCCCGGAGTCGGCCCAGACGACCAGCGCGGCCGGGCTCGCCGAGCCGACCTCCTGGAGAGCGGCCTCGTCCGCGTCCTTGCTGACCCCGATGTCGGCCCGCACGGTGCCGGTGGCCTGCGCGGAGGCCTGGGCGGCCGAGAGCTTGGGCGTCAGGCTCGGCAGGGTGAGCTGCCGGGTCACCGCCTCGTCCACCGACTTCAGCGCACCGCTCGCACTCTCGTGCACCACCAGGTCGCCGCCGAGCACCGGCAGGCCGCCGAAGGTGCGCTCGAAGCGCAGGTGGCGGGTGCCGTCGGCGTCCACCACCGCGTCCTTGGGTATCAGCTGCTCCTGGGCGCCCAGCCCGAGGGCGCGGGCGGCCGCCGGGGCCGCCTTCGCCGCGAGGGCGAGCAGCTCGCTGTGCTGCTGTCCGGCCTGGGAGGCCGAGGCCGGGCTGGGGTTGGCCTGCGCCGTACCGGCGCTCACCTGGATCGCGCCGGCCAGGATCGCCGAGGCGGACAGAACGGCTCCGACTGTCAGCTTTCGCTTCACGTACGGGTTCCTTCCGGGTCAACCGCGTGTGCGCGGTCGCATCGCGCTCCGGGGCACCTGGGATGGCGCCTGCTGGGGCGGAACGGATGCTGACGTGCTGCTCCGTGCGGTCAGACGGCAGCGCGGCCGGTGGGGTGGGGGGCCGGTGCCGAACGGGGCTGGGCGCAAGCATGACAACGCTGGTGATGAAATGACAGATCTACGGCAAGGATTGGCAAAATCCCGCCAGTTCGCTTCGGTTCGGATCGAGTTGACCGACCGTCAAAAGACCTGACAAATCGGGCATACTGCTACCCGGGTCAAGGGTTTCCGTGCGAATGGAGGCTGAATGTCCGTCGAATTCGCGGAACGGCCCGTCCTGGCCCGAACATTGCCGACACATTGCGATCACCGAGGGGCAGGGTCCGAGTGCGGGCCGCCGGTGGCGGGACCTCGCCAGCCTCGCCGCCTTGTCCGGCATCGTGGACACCTGCTACCCGCTCGCGGCCCCGCCGGTACGGTGGGGGCGTGGCCAAGCCCCTCGCTCTCGACTTCGACCCGATCGCCCGCGCCGACGAACTGTGGACCCGCCGGTGGGGCGGCGTCCCCGCCATGTCGGCGATCACCTCGGTGATGCGTGCCCACCAGATCCTGCTGTCTCGGGTGGACTCGGTGGTCAAGCCGTACGGGCTGACGTTCGCCCGCTACGAGGCGCTGGTGCTGCTCACCTTCAGCCGTACCGGTGAGCTCTCGCTCTCGAAGATCGGCGAGCGGCTGATGGTCCACCCCACCAGCGTCACCAACACCGTCGACCGCCTGGAGCGGGCCGGACTGGTCGCCCGCCGGCCCAACCCGATGGACGGCCGGGGCGTGCTCGCCAGCATCACCGAGCGCGGACGCGAGGTGGTCGAGCAGGCGACCAGGGAGCTGATGGCGATGGACTTCGGCCTGGAGGGCTACGGCGCGGAGCAGTGCCACGAGGTCTTCGAGCTGCTCCGCCCGCTGCGGGTGGACGCCGGCGACTTCACCCCGCCCGAGCAGCCCTGAGTGCGTAGCGGCGCCGCCCGCCGGGGCCGCTCCCCGGCGCCGCTCCCCGGGGCGGGGCCCCGTGAGCCGGGGGTGCTCGGCGGGCGTGCGCGACGGGGGTGCGCGACGGGGTGCGGCGGGAGTGCGCGACGAGGTGCGGCGGGGGTGCGGCAAAAGCACCCGAAGTGGACGGCTACCCTCGTTGGCATGAAGCAGAGTGTGCTGACCCGCTACCGGGCCATGGCGTATGTCACGGGTGTCCTCCTTGTCCTGCTGACCCTCGGCGTGATCGCCAAGTACGTGCTGGGTATCTCGGGTGCGGCCGGCTTCACCACCGCCGTCGGCATCGCCCACGGCTGGCTGTACGTGGTCTACCTGGTCTTCGCCTTCGACCTCGGGACCAAGGCGAAGTGGCCGATGGGCAAGCTGGTCTGGGTGCTCCTCGCGGGCACCGTGCCGACGGCCGCCTTCTTCGTCGAGCGCAAGGTCTCCCGCGAGGTCGCGCCCCTGGTCGTGGCACCCGAGCCCGTCAGCGCCTGACCGGGCCGAGGTCTTCCGGCGCCCCTGCGCAGCCCGTGGCTGCGCAGGGGCGCCGTTCCATTACCGGGCAGCCATCGACAGATACTAGGACGTCCGAGTAAATTGGTAGGACGTCCTACTAGCTGTGCCGTCCCGATGCCGTGGCGGCCGTACGGAGTGGAGTACGGAGTCGATGGACGCCGACGAGATCGAGGCCGGCCGGCAGCGCTGGCAGCAGCGGTACGACAAGGCCCGCAAGCGCGACGCGGACTTCACCACCCTGAGCGGCGAGCAGGTCGAGCCGGTCTACGGCCCGCCCGCCGGGCAGCCGGTCGAGGGCTTCGAGCGGATCGGCTGGCCGGGCGAGTACCCGTACACCCGTGGCCTGCACGCCACCGGCTACCGGGGCCGCACCTGGACCATCCGCCAGTTCGCCGGGTTCGGCAACGCCGAGCAGACCAACGAGCGCTACCGGATGATCCTGGACTCCGGCGGCGGCGGCCTCTCGGTCGCCTTCGACATGCCGACCCTGATGGGCTACGACTCCGACGACGCCAAGTCGCTCGGTGAGGTCGGCCACTGCGGTGTCGCCATCGACTCGGCCGCCGACATGGAGGTGCTGTTCAACGACATCCCGCTCGGCGGTGTCACCACCTCGATGACGATCAGCGGCCCGGCCGTCCCGATCTTCTGCATGTACCTGGTCGCCGCCGAGCGCCAGGGCGTCGACCCGGCGGTGCTCAACGGCACCCTCCAGACCGACATCTTCAAGGAGTACATCGCCCAGAAGGAGTGGCTCTTCGCCCCCGAGCCGCACCTGCGCCTGATCGGCGACCTGATGGCGTACTGCGCCGAGGGCATCCCCGCGTACAAGCCGCTCTCGGTCTCCGGCTACCACATCCGCGAGGCCGGTGCGACGGCCGCGCAGGAGCTGGCGTACACGCTGGCGGACGGCTTCGCCTACGTCGAGCTGGGCCTCTCGCGCGGCCTGGACGTGGACGTCTTCGCGCCCGGTCTGTCGTTCTTCTTCGACGCGCACCTGGACTTCTTCGAGGAGATCGCCAAGTTCCGCGCGGCCCGCCGGATCTGGGCCCGCTGGATGAAGGAGAAGTACGGCGCCAAGACCGACAAGGCGCAGTGGCTCCGCTTCCACACCCAGACGGCCGGCGTCTCGCTGACCGCCCAGCAGCCGTACAACAACGTGGTGCGCACCGCCGTCGAGGCCCTCTCGGCCGTGCTCGGCGGCACCAACTCGCTGCACACCAACGCCCTGGACGAGACGCTCGCGCTCCCGTCCGAGCAGGCCGCCGAGATCGCGCTGCGTACCCAGCAGGTGCTGATGGAGGAGACCGGCGTCACCAACGTCGCCGACCCGCTGGGCGGCTCCTGGTACGTCGAGGCGCTGACCGACAAGATCGAGGCGCAGGCCGAGGAGATCTTCCAGCGCATCCTGGACAAGGCCAGCCTCTACAAGGGCCGGGACGAGCACGCGATCGGCCCGATGACCTCGGGCATCCTGCGCGGGATAGAGGAGGGCTACTTCACCGGCGAGATCGCCGAGGCCGCCTTCCAGTACCAGCAGTCGCTGGAGAAGGGCGAGAAGCGGGTCGTCGGCGTCAACTGCCACCCGCGCAGCGTCACCCCCGAGCTGGAGATCCTCCGGGTCAGCCACGAGGTGGAGCGCGAGCAGGTCCGGGTGCTGGCCGCCCGCAAGGCCGCCCGCGACGAGGACGCCGTCCGGGCCGGCCTGGACGCGATGCTCGCCGCCGCCCGCTCGGGCGACAACATGATCCCGCCGATGCTGGACGCCGTCCGCGCGGAGGCCACCCTCGGCGAGATCTGCAACGCGCTGCGGGCCGAGTGGGGCGTCTACCGCGAGATCCCGTCCTTCTAGGCAAGCGGGCAGGCACTCCTTGAGGTTCGCCTTACCGTCTAGGCGAACCGCAGCCTGAACAGCGCACCGCCGCCCGGGGCCGCCTCCACCGTGAGGTCGGCCCCGTGCGCGCGGGCGATCTGCCGGGCCATCGCAAGGCCCAGACCCGAGCCGGGCAGCGCCCGCGCGGTGGAGGCCCGGTAGAAGCGGTCGAAGACGTACGGCAGGTCCTGGGGCGCGATGCCGGGGCCGTGGTCGCGGACGGTCAGCTCTGGCCCGTCGCCCTCGTGCAGGGCGAGCAGGGTGACCTCCACCGGCCCGCCCGGCGGGCTGAACTTCGCCGCGTTGTCCAGCAGGTTGGCGAGCAGCCGGGAGAGCCGGGCCGGTACGCCCGGCACGGTCGGGTCGCCGGTGCCGGCGGTGCGGAACTCGATCTGCGGCCAGTGCCCCCGGGCGGTGTCCACCGAGTGCGCCAGCAGCGCGCCGAGCCGGACGGACTCCACCAGCGCCTGCGGCTCCTCGTCCCGGGCCAGCTCGATCAGGTCGTTGACCAGACCCGTCACCTCGCGCAACTGCCGTTGCAGCCCGGCGGTCGCCCGTGCTCGCTGGGCCTCCGTCAACCTGTCCGATTTCGCCAGCAGTTCGGCATTGGTGCGGAGCGCCGTCAGGGGTGTCCGCAGCTCGTGCGAGGCGTCCGCGACCAGCCGCCGCTGGGCCGTCACGGACTGCTCCAGCGCTCCGAGCATGGTGTTGAACGTCCGCGCCAGCCGCGTCAGTTCGTCCTCGCCGCGCCCCGCCGGGAGGTCGATCCGGACCCCGGCGTCCCGGGTCGCCGCGATCCGCTCGGCCGTCGCCGTCAGCCGGGCGACCGGCGCCAGCCCCGTCCGGGCCACCGCGTAGCCGAGGCCGCCCGCCAGCAGGATGCCCGCGCCCGCCACCACCGCCATCAGCTCACCGGCCTGGGTGATCCCGTTCTGTACGGCGTCCGAACGCAGCGCCACCTGCACCGCCTGGCCCGTGCCGAACCGGGTGGTGAGCATCCGGGCCGGGTGCCCGCTGACGGTGACGCCGCTGAAGTAGCCGCCGCGCCGCCCGTCCGCGACCTCGCGGGTCGCCGCCGTGACCGGCAGCAGGTAGGGCCTCGGCGGGTCGGCGGCCGGGTCGGCGGGGACGATCTGGGTGCACGCGGGCGCCGCCAGGTACCCGCACTCGCCGTAGACCACCTGCGGGCCCTGGCCCCGGTACTGCTGCTGGACGAGCGTCGCGTGCTGGGTCAGCGTCAGGTCGAGCTGGTGCACCAACTCGTAGCGGATGATGGTGAATCCGGCCGCGCACACCCCCAGCGTGACCAGCGCCGCCGCCGCCGAGGTGACCAGTGCCAGCCGGGTGCGCAGCGGGCGGCGGGCCCGCCAGCGGGCGTGCGCCCTCATCCTTCGTCCAGCCGGTAGCCGACCCCGTGCACGGTGTGCACGAGCCGTGTTTCGCCGCCCGCTTCGAGCTTGCGGCGCAGGTATCCGACGTACACCGCAAGGGAGTTGGAGTCCGGGCCGAAGTCCGACCCCCAGACCCGCTCCATGATCAACTCGCGCGGCAGCACCTGCCCGGGGTGCAGCAGCAGCAACTCCAGCAGGGCGAACTCGGTCCGGGAGAACTCCAGCGCCCGCCCGGCCCGGCGGCCCGACCGGCTGACCGGGTCGACCGTCAGGTCGCCGAAGGTGTACGCCCGGTCCGGCTCGGCGGGTGCGGCCCGGCGCAGCAGGGCGCGCAGCCGGGCGGTCAGCTCGTCCAGCGCGAACGGCTTCACCAGGTAGTCGTCGGCCCCCGCGTCCAGCCCGTCCACCCGGTCGCTCACCGAGTCCCGCGCCGTCAGCACCAGGATCGGCACCCGGTCGCCGAGCGCCCGCACCCGGCGGCACACCGCCAGGCCGTCCAGCACCGGCATCATCACGTCCAGCACGACGGCGTCGGGCTGCCAGGCCGCCAGCTCCGTCAGCCCGGCCAGCCCGTCGGCCGCGCCCCGCACCACGTACCCCTCGACGGCGAGTCCGTCCTCGACCGCCGCCCGCACCTCCGGGTCGTCGTCCACCACCAGGACCTTGAAAGCGCTGCTCAACGAACCGTTCAACGGGCTGCTCATGGGGACAAGAGTCTCAAACCGGCCTATTAGAACTCTCTTACCCCGGCCGGACAGGCTCCGGTGTCATGACAGAGAACAGCTTGTCCGTGGTGATCGGAGCAGGTGGGACGGGTGGCCACATCTACCCGGGCCTGGCGCTCGCCGAGGCGCTGCGCCGGGCCGACCCGGCGGCGGTGGTCTCCTTCGTCGGGACCGAACGCGGCCTGGAGACCCGCCTGATCCCGGAGGCCGGCTACCGGCTGCACACCGTCGACATGATCCCGTTCGACGCCTCGCTCGGGCTGCGCCGCTACCTGCTGCCCGCCGACCTGCTGCGCTCGGGTGCGCAGTGCCGGGAGATCCTGCGCGAGCAGGGCGCCCAGATCGCGGTCGGAATGGGGGGCTACCCGAGCGCGCCGGTGATCGTCGGCGCACGGCTGGCCGGGCTGCCGAGCGTGGTGCACGAGTCCAACGCCGTCCCCGGGCGGGCCAACCGCTTCGCCGCCCGGCTCACCCCGCACATCGCACTGGCCTTCGACCGGACCCGCGAGCACCTGCCGCCGGGCACGGCCGCCTCGGCCGAGACGGTCGGGATGCCGATGGTCGGCGCGGTCGCCGGTCTGGACCGGGCCGCGCTGCGGCCGGCCGCCCGGCTCCTGCTGGGCGTCGCGCCCGGCGAGCGGCTGGTGCTGTTCAACGGCGGCAGCCTGGGCGCGGCCCGGCTGACCGAGGCGGCCGTGGGCCTCGCCGCGCGCTGGCGGCACCGGACGGACGTCCGGCTGCTGGTCAAGACCGGTCCGGCCGCGCTGGACGAGGTCCGGGCCCGGCTGGCGGGCTCGCCGATCGCCACGGCGGTGCCCTACCTGGACCGGATGGACCTCGCGTACGCCGCCGCCGACCTGGTGGTCTGCCGGGCCGGCTCGGCGACGGTCGCCGAGCTGGCGAGCGTCGGCCTGCCGTCCGTCCTGGTGCCGTACCCGCACGCCCCGCACGACCACCAGACCCACAACGCCCGCGTCCTCTCGGACGCCGGGGCCGGGGTGCTGCTGCCGGACGGCGACTGCACGGCCGAGCGGCTCGCCTCCCTCGTCGAGCCACTGCTCGCCGACCCGCTGCGGCTCGCCGCCATGGGCCGCGCCGCCGACCCGGGCACCCACGCCCGGGCGGCCGACCTGCTGGCGGCCAAGGTGCTGCGAACCATCGGGCGAACGCCCTGCATCCCCGACGAGCCCTGTATCCCCAACGACCTGAGGAGTGCCGCATGAACGACTGGACCGGCAAGCGCGTACTGGTGACCGGCGCGGAGGGCTTCATCGGCAGCACGCTGGTGGACCTGCTGGTGGAGCGCGGAGCGGAGGTGCGGGCCCTGGTGCACTACAAGCCGTACGCCGAACGCGGTTACCTCGCCCCCTACTTGGCGAGCGGCGAGGTGCAGATGCTCGCAGGCGACGTACGGGACGCGGGCCGGGTGCTGGACGCGGTGGAGGGGTGCGACACCGTCTTCCACCTCGCCGCGCTGATCGGCATCCCGTACAGCTACCAGGCGCCCGAGGCGTACGTCCAGACCAACGTGGTCGGCACCCAGAACGTCGCGGCGGCCTGCCTGCGGCACGGCGCCCGCCTGGTCCACACCTCCACCAGCGAGGTGTACGGGACGGCGATCACCGCGCCGATCAGCGAGCAGCACCCGCTGCAGCCGCAGTCGCCGTACTCCGCCTCGAAGATCGGCGCGGACATGACGGCCCTCTCGTACTGGCACTCCTTCGAGCTGCCGGTCTCGGTCGTCCGCCCGTTCAACACCTACGGCCCGCGCCAGTCGGCCCGCGCGGTGATCCCCACCATCCTGGCCCAACTGCACTCGGGCGGACGGGAGATCAGGCTCGGCTCGCTCACCCCCACCCGCGACTTCACCTTCGCCACCGACACCGCCGAGGGCTTCCTCGCGGCGGCCCGCTCCGAGCGCGCGTACGGCGAGGTGCTCAACCTGGGCACCGGCACCGAGATCTCCATCGGCGACCTGGTCGAGGCCCTGATCACCGCCTCCGGCACCGACGCCCGGGTGGTCGTGGACCCGTCCCGCCTCCGCCCGGCCGGCAGCGAGGTCGAACGCCTGCTCTCCGACAACACCAAGGCCCGCGAGCTGACCGGCTGGCACCCGCGCGTCACCCTGGACGAGGGCCTGCGGCGCACCTCCGCCTGGATCGCGGCCAACCTCCACGCCTTCGCCCCGGACCGGTACCAGGTGTGACCTTCGGAATCCCCAGACGCACGTAGACCTACGGTGCGGGATGCAAGGAATCTCGCACCGTAGGTCTACGTTCCGGTTATTTCTACTGGCGGTCAGTCGGCGGCCACATCCAGCAGGAATTGCACATCGTTGACATGGAAATCGCCATAACCGAACAGCTCTCCCAGGGCGATGAACCGATTGTACTGGACCGAGTTGATCGGAACCCAGTACCTCGCCATGGCTCGCAGGAAGAGCCGGAACCCCAGGTCCGGGCTGACCTGAGTGATGACCAGCTCCAACGCGGGCACTACACCGGAGACCTCGCAGCTGTCACGGCTCATGGTTGAAGTCGTCAGTGCGGGGCCCGCCGCCAGCAGCTCGTCCAGCACCGCGCCGGTGAGCGCGTTTGGTGCAGGCGGCGGGGTGGCGGCCACGAAGGCTGGGTCGTCCCGCCGGACCCGTTCTGTGCAGACGTCCACGATCTGGTGCAACCAGTCACGGCCGTCGATTCCCAGGTAGGCCAGGTCGAACTCCCGTCCTGTTGCCGCCTGCCAGAGCACGGTAATCGCCCAGGTGGGAAGCGGTGACTCAAGAAGTCGGAGCACGTCCTCAAGGATCGCGTGCGCGGCCGGCGAGCTGTCGGCGCAACGCTCGATGATCTCCTGCGGTGTCCCAGTCCAGTCGCTGTGGAACTGGGTGGTGAGTCCGGTCAGGCCGAAGTCGAACTCTGTGAGGTGTTCTGTCATCATTCCTCTTTCACCCGACCGGAAAGGCCGTCAGGACAATGTATCCGCGAGAGTGACCAGGCATTTTCTTGAGCACCACCATGGCTCGGTTGCCGGCGGCGGCGAAACTGCCGTCGGCCTTGTACATGGTGCCGATCGAGTTCTTCGCGCCGAAGATCACCGGGATCTCGTAGTTTGCGGTGCTGCTGCCGGACAGCCAGTTGGCGAGCTTTCTGGGCCTGTTGACCACGTCGTTGGCGATTCCGTAGTCGGTCACCTGCTGGGCGAGCTGTTCGTCGATGAAGACGCCGTTGATACCTGCCAGACCTCTCTCCAATTTTTTCTCAGCCAGTTCGATTGCCTTCTCAGGAGTGACGTTGACGTGCTCGGTGAGGGTGTGGGCCAGGTCAGGGTAATTTAGCCCGTCAGCCGCGAGATTGTTGCAGTTGTGGACCAGTAGGTCCTGCGGCCGGGCTCCGGCGGTGCGCACGTAGAACGTGTGCAGGCCGTCGACGGTCAGGTCGTAAACCGTCTGCGGAGCGAGGCCGTCACGGTCGCGCAGAGCGCTGACGGCGTGGACGGTTCCGTCTTCTGCCCGCAGCAGGTCACCGGTTCGAAGCTCGGAAGCGAAGACCCAGCCGCGCTGCGTGACGTACACCCGGTGACCGGTGGTGCTGGTCAGGCGGCCACTGTCGGCGAGGGAGATGTCCACTAGGTGCTCGGTGCCGTGGGCGAAGGCGGCGGTCACCGGCTCCGCTCGCAGCTCACCGGTCGCCGGGTCAGTCGCGGTCAGCCGGTCGCCGATCCGAACGGATCTGATCGCCTTGTGCGAACCGTCGGCCATCAGTACCTGGGTGTCGCCTGTGAAACTGTTGCGGAGGCAGCCGCCGAGGGCATCCTCGACAACATGGACCTCCGCCTCGATCGCGGCGAGCGCCTTGGCGTCCAGGTCCAGCGCCTTCAGGGCCTTGAACGCGTCGGTGACGCCGACGCCTGTGACGAGCGCCGCGTCGAGGGCGCGGGCCAGGTCGGCGGCCTTGGCGATCTTGGCCGGTGGGACAAACCAGGAGGCGGCCCAGAGGCAGCCGCTGACGCTGCCCTTGGAGCAGTTGACGAAGTCGTCGGTGAGGCCGACCCACAGGCCCTTGAGGAATGCCGTGTCGATGATCTTGGCTAGGTCGAAGGTGCTGAAGTGCTTCTTGACGTGTGCGGTCTGCTCGCTGGTCTGGTTGCCGAGCCAGGTGATGCTCGCGGCCGGGCAGGTGGCAGCGGTGACATCGCCCGGGGCGGACGGGTCGTCGCAGACGTAGAAGTCGATCGTCAGGCTGAAGTGCAGCGTGAACGTGACGTCGCAGCCGCTGTTGCCGAACCCGACTACGCAGTCGTTCTCAGGCTTCGGGTCTTCCAGCGGGACGATCTTCTGCTGGGTGAACATGTGCGCGATGCCGCTGGCTCCGCCGTTGCTGAGCGTGGTCTGGGCCTGCTGCGCGTCGGCCTGCTGCGCGGCCTGCTGGGCCTGTTCGGCACTCTGCCGGGCATTCGCTGCCGCCTGCTCGGCGGCGGTGGCGTCCTTGTCGGCCTGGGTTGCCGCGGCCCGGGCCTGGTCGGCGGCCGTGGTGGCCGCCGACGCCGCCTGACGGGCGCTCGCGGCGTCCTGCTCGGCGGCGGTGGCGGAGTTACGCGCCGCTGCCGCGTCGCCTGCCGCCGCTGCTGCTGCGGTGGCTGCCGCTGCTGCACTCTGCTGTGCCTGGGCGTTGAGCTGGGCAGTGTCCGCGTCGGCCTTGGCGGCTGCTGCCGCGTCGGTGGCTGCCGCCGCTGCCGAGGCGTGTGCGTCGGCGGCGGACTGGAGCGCGTTGGCAGCCTCGCTCGCTGCCGTGGCGGCGGACTGGGCCGCTGCCTTGGCGTCCTTGTCGGCCTTGGCCGCAGCCGCTGCCGCGTCCTTGGCGGCCTGGGTCGCCTGGGCCGCCTTGGCCTTGGCCAGCGCGTCCTGCTGCTGGGCGAAGGTCTTGGCGTCCTGTCCGACCAGGACGGCCAGACCGGCGGAGGAGTCGGTCTCGCGGAACGGGGTGCCCAGGGCGATCGCGTCGTTGGCGGGCCTGGTCACGGCTGCGGCGGAGTCGCCCGCCGCGCTCGCGGCGAGTGCGGCCGCGTATGCCTGACCGGCTGTCACCGCGCTGCCTGCCTGGGCCTGGTCGGCCTCGGCGCGGGCCGCCGCGGCGTCGGCCTTCGCCGCGTCCGCCTCGGTCTTGGCCTTGCCGGCCATCGCCTGGGCGATGTTGGCATTGCCGTTCGCCTGGTCGGTCGCGTTGATCGCGTCGGCGGCGGCCGAATGCGCTGTCGCCGCCTGGGCCTTGGTGGTCGCGGCATCGGCACCGGCCGCGTTGGCGGCGGCCTGGGAGCGGTCGGCGGCGCCGGTGGCCTCGGTGGCGGCCTGCCGGGCGGCCACCGCAGCCGTGGTGGCGTCGACTGCCGCCGCACGCGCCGCCGTAGCGGCCGTGCCGGCGTCATCCGCCTCGGCGCGCGCCTGCGTTGCCGCCGACCGTGCGTCGGCGGCCGACTGGGTGCCGTCCGCAGCGGCTGCCGCCGCCTCGCTGGCGGCGGCCTTGGCGGCCAGCGCGTCGCGTCTGGCCTCGGAGTCCCATGCGGTGTTGCGGGCCGTGGCGGCCTTGGCCTCGGCGGCCTCGGCGTCGCTGCGCTTGGTCGCGGCGGTGCCGGCGGCGGCCTGCGCCTTGTCGCGGGCGGCCTGGGCGGCGTCGTCCTGGGACTTCGCCGTGGCCTCTGCCGCACCGGCCTTGGCCCGCTCGCTGTCGGCGGTGGCCCGGAACTGGGCGGCCTTGCCACGCTCCTGCTCCGCGACCGCCTGCTGCTGGGCGGCCCGGCCGGCCGCGTCCCGGGCGGTCTGCTCCGCCTTCTCGGCGGTCGCCCGGTCGGTGTGAGCCCGAGCCGCCTGCTGGGCGGCCTGCGCGGCCTGCGCCTTGGCCGCGACCGCTGCCGTGTGGGCCTGGTCAGCGGCTTCCTGGGCAGCGGCCCGCTGGAACTCGGCCTGCTGCCCGTGCGCCTGGGTCTGCGCCAGCGCGACCAGTGCGGCACTGTCCGCACTGTTCGCCTTGGTCGCGTTGTAGGCCGTCTCGGTGGACTTGGCAGCAGCCTGTGCGGCGGCGGCCGATGCCTTGGCGACCTGCGCCGACTGCTGGGCGTAGGCGAGGCCTCGGCCGTACGGGGTGTTGTTGGCGGCGGCGATGGCGCCCGCCGTGGCCTGGGCGGCCGTCACCTTCGCCGCCTGGCTCTGGGCTTCGGCGGCGGCCTTGTTGGCGATGTCGAGCTGGGCCTTCGCCCGGTTCTGGTCGTCCGCGATCGCTCGCTTGACCTGGTCGAAGATGGCGGGCTTGGGGAAGGAGAGGGAGTCCTTCGGCTTGAAATTCAGCCAGTACGCCTGCCACTTGGTGAGCTGACCGGCGGTCCAGGATCGTCCGACCGCCTCAACCATCGCCTCGGAGGCGGTGGCCAGGTCGGCGGATGCGATGGACTCGGCGGCCAGGATGTCGGCCCGTGGCCCGGCTTGTGCGTCGAGCTCGGCCTTCCACTCCGCAGCCGCTGACATCGACTCCGGCTTCAGCACATTGTGGGGGTCGATCGGGTAGGTGCTGGTGCAGCCCGCGAAGCGGACTTTCAGCGCCTCCACGTCCGTCCGGAAGTCCACCGAGCCGGGCGCCGGTGCGGCGGTCGGGAATCCGCCGTACTGCAGGAACATGCGGTAGTCGTCCGCCTGTAGCGGCTTCGTCGGATCCTTCGGGTGAAGGACGTTCTCCCAGGTCTGGCGGTCCCCGGCATTCGCAGGGGTGTCCTGGCCGTAGCGGGCGTTGTAGACCTTCACCGCCGCGTCCACCGAGGTCTGCGAGGCTCGCGGCGACAGCTCGGCGTCGGTGAACGACAGGTCGTCCAGGAAGATCCGGTTGCCGTAGAAGCCGCCGATCTCCTTGCCGAAGTCGGGCGAGTGCTGGAAATCCCAGTCGGACCTCGCGGGCGGCCCGGTGAGGCCGGCGAGTTGGCTGTTCCAGGCATCGTGCCGCTTGTTCAGCTCGTCGGTCTTGGCCAGTGCCGCGTCACGGTCCGTCGAGTTGGGGCCGATGAACGAGGTCGAAGCGGTGATCTTCTGGGCGTCGCTGCCGGACAGGCCTGCCAGAGCCGCTGCCTTCACGGCCGGACCACCGGTGTGGAAGGCATAGCCGAGCCGGCAGACGGCGTCCCGGACCTTCGCCGCCTGCGCCATGTAGTCCGGGGCCGACGGTGCGGCTACCACGCGCGTTATGTCCGCGTCGGTCAGCGTGCCCTGCCAAGCGTGGACTTCCTGCACGTCTCCCAGCAGGTGGTCGGCCGGTGCTCCGGCCGACAGGCCACGGCCGATCTGCAGGCCACCGCTTGCCTTCCAGGTCGACGTGTGCGGGGCGCTCGCGACCTTGGTCCCGTTGACGTAGAGCCTGATCTCGCCCTTGGCGGCGTCGTAGACCCCGGTCAGGTGCATCCACGTGGGCTTGCCGAAGGGGTCCGGGGCTGGGGTGGGCGAGGGGGCGGCGGCGGTGTCCCAGGCGGCGTTCGCGGAATCGGAGGTTGGCATGGAGAACTGCCAGGTGCGGTCCGCGTTCATCTTCAGGGCGAAGCCGGAGACCTGACTGCCGTCCTCGGACAGCAGGACCCGGGCCGCAGGCGGAATGAAGGGCGTGGTGCGGTCGCTGACCCAGGCCGCGACCGCGAAGGACCGGTCGGTCGCCACCGGCACCGGCGTCGACGCCTGGCCCGCCGAACCGTCCAGGTACAGCGAGTCGGGGTGCTGTGTGTCGGCCCAGCCGTCGAAGTCCCAGCGGGTCCCGGAAGCACTGAGTGCGCCGTCCGCACCCGGCACGTAGTTGTGCGCCGTGGTGCCGGAGCCATCGCTCAGGGGGTAGTAAGCCAGCTCCGTGGCCGACACCGCATCAGCCGCGACCCGGGCAGTGGCGTGGGCGGTGGCCGGTGCCACCGCCACGACCAGCGATGCCGCAGTGGCGACGGCGGTTGCGCCCAACACCTGTGCCAGAGCGCGCCGCGCTACGCCCGCGTGCCTGGGGACTTTCTTCCGCATACTTTCGCCGTTCTCCTCGATGGACAGCTGTGCCCAGGGAGGAGACTGCGTCTTCAGGTGACGCAATTAGCAGAGATGCTGAAATATCATCAGAATTCGCCCTTTTCGCAGGGCGCGACCCCACGGGTCGCACGGACGCGAACGGATGCCACCCCCCGGCAGCAACGCGAATCGTCACACACTGCGGTCGCCCGGCAACACCGACTTTCGGCGGGGGTGTCCCCCCTGGTCGGAGGGGGTCGGGGCGGCGGTGAGCCCCGGGAGGGGGCTGAGGAGGAGGGTGGTGAAGCGGCTGACCCAGTCGCCGGTGACGGGTTCGCCGCTGACGAGCATGCGGTGTTCGACGGTGCCCGCGATGATGTCGAAGATGATGTCGATCTCCGCAGTGGCGCTGGCCTCGTCCTCGTCGTGGCCGAGCTCACCGCGCGCCTGGGCGAGGGCGCGGCCCTGCTGGACGAGGTGCTTCTGCGGGTCGACGATCCGTTCGCGGATGCGCAGGCGGAGCTGGGGGTCGCGGGAGCCCTCGGCGAACAGGGCGAGCAGGGCGGCCTGGGTCTCCGGGCGGGCGAGCAGGTCGGCGAACTGGGCGACCACGGATTCGATGTCCGCCCGCAGGCTGCCCAGGTCGGCCACCTCCAGCTCGTCGAAGAGCGAGGCGACCGCGTCCACCACCAGTTCGTTCTTGGAGGGCCAGCGGCGGTACAGCGTCGTCTTGGCGACTCCGGCCCGGGCGGCGACGTGGCCCATGGTGAGCCCGCCCCAGCCGAGTTCGGCGAGGGCATCGCGGGTGGCGTCGAGGATCGCCCGGTCGGCGGTGGCGCTGCGCGGGCGGCCCTTGCCTCGTGGGGGCGCGGCGGGGCCCGGGGGCGTGGGCTGCCGGGTGGTGGGGGCCACCGAGCCTCCTTGCGATTTACTTGCCAGTAACTTGTCTGAGGCTCGTAACGGTAGCGACATGTGGACCTCTGCGGCAGTCGGACATGCCGGGAAAGTGGGACAGCTCACGTCCCCGGATCGCCAGGGGGTCTTGCGACGGGGCACCCGGATGGAGATACGCTACGACTCGTAGCGAAAGAGCGGCAACCACGTGTCCGGACCCATGGATCGGGCGGACGCGGGGCGCGGGTGGGGATCCGCGCCGGCTCTGAGCCGGCCCTCGGGGGAGGAGACCCCCGCAGGGGCGCGTCGCAACAGCCCGGGGAGGTGGACTCCCGTCGGAAACCCGGTGGGGGATTTCCCGGCGGTTGGTGCCCGTCACCCGGGCGAACGGGGGAGGATAGTGCCATGCAGCCACGGAATTCGCGTCTCAACAGCTCCGCCCTGCGCGGTGCGGTCGACCTCGCCGCAGTGAAGGCGGCCGGCGAGGCCGCTCAGAAGGCCGAGCAGGCCAGGGCCGAGCGGGCCCGCCAGGCGGCCACGGCCGAAGCGGACGGCACGGCCCCGCAGGGGCAGCTCTACCCGCTGGTCATCGACGTCAGCGAGGACACCTTCGAGGTCGAGGTCGTCCAGCGCTCGGCCGAGGTCCCGGTCGTCGTCGACTTCTGGGCCGAGTGGTGCGGCCCGTGCAAGCAGCTCAGCCCGATCCTGGAGCGGCTGGCCGAGGAGTACTCCGGCCGGATCGTGCTCGCCAAGATCGACGTGGACGCCAACCAGGAGATCGCCCAGCAGTTCGGCATCCAGGGCATCCCGGCCGTGATGGCGGTCGTGGCCGGCCAGCTCGTCCCGCTCTTCCAGGGCGCCGAGAACGAGGCCAACGTCCGCAAGATCCTGGACCAGCTGATCGCCGTCGCCGAGCAGCGCTTCGGGATCGTCGGCGGCACCGGCGCCCCGGCGGGCGAGGGGGCGGCCGAGCCGTCCTCGTACGCCCCCGAGGACCCGGCGCTCGCGGCCGCGCACGATGCCTTGGACCGCGGTGACCTGGGCGGCGCCGTCCAGGCGTACCAGAACGTGCTGCTCGACCAGCCCGGCAACACCGAGGCCAAGCTCGGGCTGGCGCAGGCCCAACTGCTGCACCGGGTCGAGGCATTGGACCCGCAGAAGGTCCGCTCGGCCGCCGCGAACGACCCGAAGGACGTCGCGGCCCAGCTGGACGCCGCCGATCTGGACCTGGTGGGCGGCCATGTGGAGGACGCCTTCGGGCGCCTGGTCGACACCGTCGGACGGACGTTCGGCGCGGGCCGCGACACCGCCCGGCTGCGGCTGCTGGAGCTCTTCGAGGTGATCGGCCCGGAGGACCCGCGGGTCACGGTCGCGCGCGGCGCGCTGGCGCGGGTGCTGTTCTGACCGCTGGGCAGGAGCCGGTGGCCGGTGCCGGGTTGGCACGGTGGGTGACCTGCGGTGTCTGTGGTGATTTGGCGACAAAACAGGCGCACCGGCGGAGCTTTATCAAATCTTGACAATGCCCCTCGGCGGTCACCAATGGTGGCCGCCGAGGGGTGTTTCGCCCCTGTTTCGAGGGAGTTTCGGCAACACAAATCCTTCATGGTGTCACCCTGCGTGCCGATGCCTTCGATTCCATGATCAGCGACATCTGATGTTGGATTACCCGTCAGTAATGAACCCCTTGTGCTTCGCCCGGGATTCAAGCACGATCGGCCACGCCCGGTCCCCTCAGTGGGATCCCCACCGGGCAGCCCCCGGCTCCGGCCGGAGGCTTCAGGGCAGGGGGGTATCCGCGGATCCCACGCGCGGTTCCTGTCCTCTTGCGGCCGCGCACCCCGCGCGGTCGCTGGTTGTCGCTCGGGGGTGATCGCCGGTGTCGTCGGTCGTACCCGCTGCCGTGAGGCAGCCGGTGCCAGGAAGGGAGCCCCGCAGTGACGGCAGCTCCCCGTTCCGCCGATTCCCGAGGCGCTCTCCGCTACCGAGGACGTAGCTCTCTCCCATCCCAGGCCGACTCCCGTGCGGGAAGCACCGGGCGCGGCTGGAGATGTACGTCCTAGAAGGAGGACTCGCATGTCCCAGACTTACGGCAAGACCAGCTGGAAGCGCTTCGCCCTGGTGATGGTGCCCAGCATCGCTGCGACCGCCGCCATCGGCGTCGGCCTCGCGAGCAGCGCGCTCGCCGCCTCGTTCAGCGTCTCCGGCATGAAGTTCAAGGTGACCGCCGACGACCTGGACGGTACCAACTTCGCCCAGTACGGCGATGTGGTCTCGGGTTCGGGCGCGGCTCACCCGGTGGCCATCTCGGCGTTCGACACCGCCTCGATCCAGCACCTGTGCCAGTCCGTGCCGATCCCCGTCCCGGGGCTGGGCACGTACATCCTGAAGCTGCACGCGGGCAACGGCGCCACCGACCCGGTCACGGCCACGAACCTGATGATCGGCCTCGACTCGCTCAACGCCGACGCGCAGTTCGACAACGGGCTGAAGACCGACGACCCGAACTACAACAAGGTCAACGGCATCAACATCGGCCAGGACGCGGCGACCCTGCCGGGTCACGCGCAGGGTATGAGCAGCATGTTCGGCCAGTCCGCCCCGCACGCGCACCTGACCAACGTGCAGCAGACCGCCTGGTCGACCTCGGCCGGCACGTTCAAGCTGCCCGGTCTGCACCTCACGGTGACCAGCGCCGCGGCCCCGGGCGACGACGCCAAGGAGTGCTACTAGGAGTCCGGGGGCCGACGGCTGATGCCGTCGGCCCCCGGACCCAGCGGTCGGGAGCGTCGCTGTTCGGCCGCTCCCGGCCGCACTGTCAGATATCCCCTCGTACCCATCATCGAGGAGCTCGCACCATGTCCAGCGCAATCGCCGCCGAGTGGCCCGAAGAGACGGGCGGCTTCAGCCGTCTGAGGCTGAAGTTCCGCACGTGGCGGCGTACCCGCCCGTTCTGGGGCGGCCTGCTGGCCATGATCGCGGGCCTTCCGATCATGTACTTCCCCTACGCCAAGCTGCACCTGGCCGGGCTCACGATGACGATGGCCACCACGGCCGGTGCCGGGTCACTGATCATCGGACTGCTGATGATCACCCTCGGTCTGACCGCCTGGTTCCAGCCGCTCGTGCGGGTCTTCTGCGGGGTGGCGGTCACCATCCTGGCGCTGGTCTCCGTCCCGGTCTCCAACCTCGGCGGTTTCGGGATGGGCCTGATCACCGGCCTGCTGGGCGGCGGCCTGCTCGCCGCCTGGACGCCGCTGAAGGTGCAGCCGTCGGCCGCCGCCGCCGCCCCGCAGGCGCTTGACGAGCAGCAAGCCGAGGCGGAGGACACGGCCCCCGGGGAGCAGCTGTGATCGCCGACGGAGAGCGGGCCGAGGGGGCCCGGGTGCCCGGCCCCCGGCACGCGCTGCCCAGAGTCAGCGCCCGCAGCCGCCTGCGCGGGCGGGCCCTGGCGATCGCCGCGATGCCGACCGCGCTGGTGATGGGGACGATGATCCCGACCCTGGCGATGGCCGACACCCAGAAGACCCCGGCCTGTGCGATAGCTCCGGACACCGTGCTGGAGGAGACGCCGGTCCCGAAGAGCGAGATCACCCCGGTGCCGAACCCGACCGGTGGGCCGCTCCAGCCGCCCACCGCGACGGCGAACCCGACGCAGGCCCCGGTGCCGCCGACCCAGGCGCCCACCCGGCCGCCGGTCACGCCCGCGCCGACCGCGTCCACCCCGGCCGGGTCCACCCCGACCACGCTGCCGTCGGCCCCGCTCGCTCCGCGCCTCGCCGCCGCACCGCACGCGGCCGCCGCGTCCGGCTCGCCGAGCGCCGTACCCAGCGCGTCCGCCTCCGGGTCGCCCAGTGCCTCCGCGTCGCCCAGCGCCTCCGCCGCACCCAGCGCGCCCGCGCGGGCCGCCGCGGTGCAGCCGAACGGGATCATCGACGACATCCTGGACGGCATCCTGCACCCGTTCGAGCCCGGCCACGGCCTGCACCCCACCGAGAAGCCCACCCCCGCCCCGGTGCCGACGCTCGCGCCCACGCCGGCGCCGCAGCCGCCGTCCGCGCCCGCCCCCGGGCCCACGTCGGCCCCGGGCGCCCCGGGTACTCCGGCGTCCGCGCCCGGTACGCCCCCGTCGGGCCAGGCCGGAGCCGGCCAGGTCCCGGACGCCGTCGGCGCCTCGCCCGCGTCCTCCGCGAGCGCGCCGAGCGCCCCGGTCTCCGGGGTCCCGAGCGGTGGTACGGGCAAGAAGGCGCAGCCGACGGCCCCGCCGTCCGCCGCGCCGTCCAAGAACCCGAACTGCCAGGTCGACGCCCACGCCCTGGTGGCCCACTCGGAGGAGTCGGGCTGGGTCGTCCCCGAGCAGAACTGGACGCTGCGCACCACCCGGCTGGGGCTGAACCAGGCGCAGTTCTACGGCCTGTACGACGTCCGGACCCAGTCCGGGACGAAGCGGGTGCTGAAGTTCGTCGTGCAGAACGTCGAGATCGACAACCTCGACATGTCGACACTTGAGGGCAACGGCATGACCTTCCACGTGAAGGGCCGCGCGGGCTCGACCTCCACCATCCACCACGGCCCGGTGACGATGTACGTCGAGAGCCTGTCCGGGCACCTCAGCAAGATCATCGGCCTGCCGATCCCGATCGATCTCGGCGCGATCACCCTCACGCCGACGACCCTGCCGCAGTGGCTCTACGACCTGATCGGTGCGATCCCGATCCCGCTGGACCTGGAGCTGAAGCAGGTCACGGCCATCCAGGCGGGCCAGTTCGGCGGCGCGCTGACCATCCCCGGCATGCAGATGTACAACGACAACCAGCCCTACGGCGGCTGAGAGCAGGACCGCGAACGCCCGTGGGGCGCCCCTCCGCTTCCGGCGGAGGGGCGCCCCACGGGCGTTCGTGCGGTGGGCGGGGCCGGTCAGGCCTCGCCGCGCGCGCCCAGGTGGTGGACCTGGACCATGTTGGTGTTGCCGGGGATGCCGGGGGGCGAGCCGGCCGTGACGATGACGGTGTCGCCGACGCCGAGGCGGTTCATCGCCAGCAGCTCACGGTCGACCTGGAGCACCATCTCGTCGGTGGTCTCGACCTGCTCCGTCACGTACGCCTCGACGCCCCAGCTCAGCGAGAGCTGGTTGCGGGTGGCGGCGTCCGGGGTGAAGGCGATCACCGGGATCGGCGAGCGGTAGCGGGACAGCCGGCGGGCGGTGTCGCCGGACTTGGTGAAGGCCACCAGCGACTCGGCGTTCAGGAAGTCGCCCAGCTCGCAGGCGGCGCGGGCGATCGAGCCGCCCTGGGTGCGCGGCTTGCGGCCCGGGTTGAGCGGCTGGAGGCCCTGGCTGACCAGCTCCTCCTCGGCCGTCTCGCAGATCCGGCTCATGGTCTTGACCGTCTCGACCGGGAACTTGCCCACGCTGGACTCGGCGGACAGCATGACCGCGTCCGCGCCGTCCAGGATGGCGTTGGCGACGTCCGAGGCCTCGGCGCGGGTCGGCCGCGAGGCGTGGATCATCGACTCCATCATCTGGGTGGCGACGATGACCGGCTTGGCGTTGCGGCGGGCCAGCGTGATCAGCTGCTTCTGGACCAGCGGCACCCGCTCCAGCGGGTACTCGACGGCCAGGTCGCCACGGGCGACCATGATGGCGTCGAAGGCGAGGACGATCTCCTCCATGGCCTCGACGGCCTGCGGCTTCTCGATCTTGGCGATGACCGGGACGCGGATGCCGACCTCGTCCATCACCTTGTGGACGTCGTCGATGTCCCCGGCGTTGCGGACGAAGGAGAGCGCGATCATGTCGACGCCCAACGCCAGCGCGAACCGCAGGTCGTCCTTGTCCTTCTCGGACAGGGCCGGCACGTTGACGGCCGCACCGGGGAGGTTGATCCCCTTGTTGTTCGAGAGCACGCCGCCCTCGACGACCACGGTCTTCACCCGGGGGCCGTCGACGCTGACGACCTCCAGGGCGATGACGCCGTCGTTGATCAGGATCGGGTCGCCGGGCTTCACGTCGCCGGGCAGGCCCTTGTAGGTGGTGCCGCAGATGTGCTGGTCCCCGGGCACATCCTCGGTGGTGATGGTGAACTCGTCGCCGTTGTCGACGGTCACCGGTCCGTTGGCGAAGGTCGCCAGACGGATCTTGGGGCCCTGCAGGTCGGCGAGGATCCCGATGGTACGGCCGGTGTCCCCGGCGACCTGGCGGACCTTCTGGTACCGCTCCTCGTGCTCCGCGTGGGAGCCGTGGCTCATGTTCAGTCGGGCGACGTTCATGCCCGCCTCGACGATGGCCTTCAGCTGTTCGTAGGAGTCCGTGGCCGGACCCAGGGTGCAGACAATTTTCGCTCGGCGCATATCCGTCAGTCTATCCGTTCGTGTTATAGGTGCATTCCGCCCGAATCGTGAGGAATCGCCAACGAAGCATTCCAAGGGGTGGGATGGAGCGCTGACTTCCGGTCAGCCGGCCGCGTGCACCAGGGCGAAGGCCTGCTGGGCGATCTCCAGCTCCTCGTCGGTCGGCACCACCGCCACGGTTACCCGTGAGTATTCGGGTGAGATCACCCGCGCCTCCCCGGACCGGACGGCGTTCAGCTCCGGGTCCACCGAGATCCCGAGCTGGTCCAGCCCCGCCGTGGCGGCCGCGCGCACCGGCGCGGCGTTCTCGCCGACCCCGGCCGTGAACGCGATCGCGTCCACCCGCCCGAGGACGGCGTAGTACCCGCCGATGTACTTGCGCAGCCGGTGGACGTACGTGTCGAACGCCAGCCGGGCCGCCGCGTCGCCCTCCTCGGACCGCCGCATGATCTCGCGCATGTCGTTGTCCCCGCACAGCCCGAGCAGGCCGCTGCGACGGTTCAGCAGGTCGTCGATCTGATCGATCGTCAGCCCGCCGACCCGGTGCAGGTGGAAGACCACGCCGGGGTCGACATCGCCCGAACGGGTGCCCATCACCAGGCCCTCCAGCGGCGTCAGGCCCATCGAGGTGTCCACGCAGACCCCGCCCGCCACCGCCGAGGCGGAGGCGCCGTTGCCCAGGTGCAGCACGATCACGTTCAGCTCGGCCGGGTCCCGGCCGAGCAGCGCGGCCGTCGCCCGCGAGACGTACTGGTGCGAGGTGCCGTGGAACCCGTACCGGCGGACCCGGTGCTCGTCCGCGACGGCCCGGTCGATCGCGTACCGGGCGGCGTACTCGGGCATCGTCGCGTGGAAGGCGGTGTCGAAGACCGCGATCTGCGGCAGGTCCGGGCGCAGCGCGCGGGCGACCTCGATGCCGGTGATGTTGGCCGGGTTGTGCAGCGGGGCGACCGGGACGAGGCGGCGGATCTCGGCCAGCACCTCGTCGTCGACCAGCGTCGGCGCGGTGAACCGCAGCCCGCCGTGCACCACCCGGTGGCCGATCGCCGCCAGCTCGGGGGAGTCCAGGCCGACCCCGTCGGCGGCCAGCTCCTCGGCGACGGACTTCAGCGCCGCGCCGTGGTCCGGGAAGGTCTGGAGGGTCTCCCGCCGGGGCCCGCCGCGGGGGGTGTGGACGAGGCGCCCGTTGGGCTCGCCGATCCGCTCGACCAGGCCGGCGGCGAGCCGGGAGCCGTCGAGCATCTCGATCAGCTGGTACTTGACCGACGAGGAGCCGGCGTTGAGGACGAGGACACGGGTGCCTGTGCTCACTGGGTGTTTCCTAGGGGTTCTGGGGTGGTCCGGGGTTCTGCGCCTGGATCGCGGTGATCGCGACGGTGTTGACGATGTCCTCCACCAGCGCGCCGCGCGACAGGTCGTTGACGGGCTTGCGCAGCCCTTGCAGCACCGGGCCGACCGCCACCGCGCCGGCCGAGCGCTGGACGGCCTTGTAGGTGTTGTTGCCGGTGTTCAGATCCGGGAAGACCAGCACCGTCGCCCGCCCGGCGACCGGGGAGCCCGGCAGTTTGGTGGCGGCGACATGGGCGTCCACGGCGGCGTCGTACTGGATCGGGCCCTCGACCAGCAGGTCCGGGCGCAGCGCGCGGACGATCTCGGTGGCCTTGCGGACCTTGTCCACGTCCGCGCCCGAGCCCGAGGTGCCGGTCGAGTACGAGAGCATCGCGACCCGCGGCTCGACGCCGAACTGGGCCGCCGTGTCGGCCGACTGGACGGCGATGTCGGCGAGCTGCTGGGCGTCCGGGTCGGGGTTGACGGCGCAGTCGCCGTAGACCAGCACCTTGTCGGCCAGGCACATGAAGAAGACCGAGGAGACGATCGCGGCGCCCGGCGCGGTCTTGATCACCTCGAAGGCGGGGCGGATGGTCGCGGCGGTGGAGTGCACGGCGCCGGAGACCATGCCGTCGGCGATGCCCTCCTGGACCATCAGGGTGCCGAAGTAGGAGACGTCGGTGACCACGTCCAGCGCGAGCTCGACCGTCATCCCCTTGTGGGCGCGGAGCTTGGCGTACAGCTCGGCGAACTGTTGGCGCAGCGGGCTGGTCGCCGGGTCGACGATCTGCAGCTGGGCCCGGTCCGCGGCCGGGTCGGGCTGCGGGAGGTCGATGCCGAGCCCGGCGGCCTTGCGGCGGACGGTCTCCGGGTCGCCCAGCAGGGTGAGGTCGCAGATGTTGCGGCGCAGCAGGATCTCGGCGGCCCGCAGCACCCGCTCCTCGGTGCCCTCGGGCAGCACCACCCTGCGGCGGCCGGCCCGGGCGCGCTCCAGCAGGGCGTGCTCGAACATCATCGGGGTGACCCGCTCCGTCCGGCTCAGCTCGATCCGGCTGGTCAACTCGGCGGTGTCGACGTGCAGTTCGAAGAGTCCGAGGGCGATCTCGGCCTTCCTCGGGCCGGCCGAGGTGAGCTTGCCCTCCAGGTGGGTGAGCGCGGCGGCGGTGAGCCAGCTGCCCTCGGGGACGACCGCGACGGGCGTGCCGGGAGCGAGCCGGGCGGCGAGCGCCAGCACGTTCGGGCCCGGGTGCTGACCGAGCGTCAGCAGTACGCCCGCGATCGGCGGGGCGCCGGCCGCGTGCGCGGCGAGCGAGCCGATCAGCAGGTCGGCGCGGTCGCCCGGGGTCACCACCAGCGCGCCCTCGGTCAGCGCGGGCAGGAAGGTCGGCAGCATCGCACCGCCGAACACGAAGCCCCGGACGTCCCGGGCCAGTCCGGCCGCGTCGCCGAGCAGCACCTCCGCGCCGGTGGCGTCGACCAGCTGCGCCACGGTCGGCGCGGCGAGCGCGAGCTCCTCCGGGATCACGTACGCCGGGATCGGCAGCTTCTCGGCCAGGCCGCGCAGCACCTGCTGCTTGGCGCCCGGCGCCACCCGGTTGGCGATCATCGCGAGGGTGGAGCAGCCCAGGTCCCGGTAGGCGCGGTGGGCGTTGCGGACCTCGGCCACGACGGCCTGCGCGTCCTCGTCGTGGCCGCCGACCACCGGGAGCACCCAGGCCCCGAACTCGTTGGCCAGCCGGGCGTTGAAGGCCAGCTCGTCCGGGATGTTGGTGTCGGCGAAGTCGGTGCCCAGCACCAGCACGGCCTGGCATCCCCGTTCGACCGCCCGGAAGCGCTCCACCAGGGTGGAGACCAGCTCGTCCTGCCCCTGCGCGGCCTGCAGTGCGGCGGCCTCCTCGTAGCTGAGGCCGTACAGCTCGTCCTGGCGCAGGTCGAGGCGGTAGCGGGCGCGGAGCAGCTCGACCACGTGGTCGGTGCCGCGTTCGCCCGGCGCCCCGGCGTGCACCAGCGGGCGGAAGACGCCGACCCGGTCCACCTGGCGGGTGAGCAGTTCCATGACCCCGAGCTCGACGGCCTGCCGGCCGTCACCCCGGTCGATCCCGGTCACGTACACGCTGCGCGCCACGTGGTCACTCCGTTCCGGTCGGTCCGCCTCTGGCTCCTCCGACCATACTGCGCGTCCGGATCAAGCGTTCGCACGGGGACGCGCGTACGCAACCGGGTTCCCTCAGGGGCGCGTGGGGGTACCCCCGGCCGAAGGCTGGGGGAGAACTGCGCGACCAGGCACGACGTACGTGCACCTTCGCTCGCCGATCAGCCAGGCACCTCCCAGGGGCGCGGGGAACTGCGCGACCGAGGCACAACGTACGTCGGCGGTTGATCGCGCAGTTCCCCGCGCCCCTGCTCTGGTTGCCCGTGTGCGTGCGCGAGCCCCGCGCCCCTGCTCTGGTTGCCCGTGTGCGTACGCGAGCCCCGCGCGTCAGCGGGCCGGGCGGAGCCAGACGGTGGCGAGCGGGGGCAGGATCAGTTCGGCGCTGCGGGGCTGGTCGTTCCAGGGGGTCGGTTCGGCCTTGACCGGCTGGGAGTTGGCGGCGCCGCTGCCGCCGTACTCCTCGGCGTCGGTGTTGAAGGCCTCCTCCCAGAGCTGCTCGGGGCCGTCCAGCGGGGGCAGGCCGACCCGGTAGCAGTGCCGGACGACGGGGGAGAAGTTGCTGACGGCGACCAGCGGGGTGCCGTCGGCGGCGTACCGGACGAAGGAGAGCACGTTGTCCTCGGCCGCGCCGCCGTCCAGCCAGCGGAAGCCGTCCGGGGTGGTGTCCTGCTCCCAGAGCGCGGGCGCGTCGAGGTAGGCCGCGTTCAGGGCGCCGACCAGCCGTTGCACGCCCTGGTGGCCGGCCGCGCCCGGCCAGTCGTCGGCGAGCACCCACCACTGCGGGCCCTGCTCGTGGTCCCACTCCGCGCCCTGGGCGAACTCCTGTCCCATGAAGAGGAGTTGCTTGCCCGGGTGGGCCCACATGAAGCCGAGGTAGGCGCGGTGGTTGGCGCGCTGCTGCCACCAGTCGCCGGGCATCTTGGAGACCAGCGACTGCTTGCCGTGCACCACCTCGTCGTGCGAGATCGGCAGGACGTAGTTCTCCGAGTAGGCGTACACCATCGAGAAGGTGATCTCGTTGTGGTGGAACTTGCGGTGCACCGGCTCCTTGGAGATGTAGACCAGCGAGTCGTGCATCCAGCCCATGTTCCACTTCAGGCCGAAGCCGAGGCCCCCGCTGTCGGTGGGCCGGGTCACGCCGTCCCAGGCCGTGGACTCCTCGGCGATGGTGACCACGCCGGGGCAGCGGCGGTAGACGGTCGCGTTCATCTCCTGGAGGAAGGAGGCGGCGTCGAGGTTCTCCCGCCCGCCGAACTGGTTCGGCGTCCAGGCGCCGCCCTCGCGCGAGTAGTCGAGGTAGAGCATCGAGGCGACGGCGTCGACCCGCAGGCCGTCGATGTGGAACTCCTCGCACCAGTAGACCGCGTTGGCGACCAGGAAGTTGCGGACCTCGGTGCGGCCGTAGTCGAACTCCAGCGTCCCCCAGTCCGGGTGCTCGGCGCGCAGCGGGTCGGCCGGTTCGTAGAGCGGCTCGCCGTCGAAGCGGGCGAGCGCGAAGTCGTCCTTGGGGAAGTGCGCGGGGACCCAGTCCATGATCACGCCGATGCCGTGCCGGTGCAGCACGTCGATCAGGTGCTTGAAGTCGTCCGGGCTGCCGAGCCGGGCGGTCGGGGCGTAGAACCCGGAGACCTGGTACCCCCAGGAGCCGCCGAACGGGTGCTCCATCACCGGCATGAACTCCACGTGGGTGAAGTTCAACTCCTGTAGGTAGCCGGGCAGTACCTCGGCGATCTCGCGGTACGTGGTGAGGTCCGGGCGCCAGGAGGCGAGGTGCAGCTCGTAGACCGACATCGGCGCGCGGTGGTGCACGGTGCGCGCCCGGCGCGCGAGCCACTCGTCGTCGCCCCACTCGTACGCGGAGGTGTGCACCACGGACGCGGTGGCCGGCGGGCACTGGGTGGCCCGGGCCAGCGGGTCGGCCTTCTGGAGCACCCAGCCCTGCCGGGTGCGGATCTCGTACTTGTACTGGGCGCCCTCGCCGAGGCCCGGTACGAAGAGCTCCCAGACCCCGGAGGAGCCGAGCGAGCGCATCGGGTGGCCCGTCCCGTCCCAGTGGTTGAAGTCGCCGACCAGGCGGACACCCGCCGCGTTCGGCGCCCAGACCGCGAAGGCGGTGCCGCGGACCCCGTCCACCGTCCGGACGTGGGAGCCGAGTGCCCGCCAGAGCTGCTCGTGCCGGCCCTCGGAGATCAGGTGCAGGTCGAGTTCGCCGAGGGTGGGCGCCGTCCGGTAGCCGTCCTCCTGGCGGATCGGCTCGCCGTCCGGGTACGTCACCAGCAGGTGATAGTCGGGGATCCGCCGGCCCGCCAGCAGCCCGGTGAACAGGCCGGAGCGCAGGTGGGTCAGCTCGGCCGGCCCGTGCGCCGTCTCGATCACCACCCGCTCGGCGAACGGGCGCAGCACCCGGATCGTCACGCCCTCGGTGGCGACGTGCGCGCCCAGCAGGGCGTGCGGGTCGTGGTGCACGCCGGAGAGCAGCCGCTCGATCTCGGACGGCGGCAGCGGAGCCTCCGGCAGCCGCAGGACGGCGTGCGGGCTGCCGGGTGAACCGGTGTGCGTGCGGGCGTGCGCCTGCTCCGACGCGCCGTCCGGCTGCGCGCCCCCCGCAGGGGTGGCCCGCGGAGCCGGCGCAGGCTCCGCGCTCCGGCGCGCACTCCCCGTCCGCCGGGTGGGCGCCGGTGTCGCCGGCCTGCCGGACAGGAAGGTGGCGGGCACGGCGGGCGTGCTGCGGTCGTGCTTCGGGCCGAGCGGAGTCACGGCGGAGTCCTCCTGCGGGGGGTCGGTGGTGCCGGGCGTCAGACGGTGAGGGCCAGGCGGTTGATGGCGGCCAGCGGGATGGGCAGCCAGCTGGGCCGGTGCCGGGCTTCGTAGACCACCTCGTAGACCGCCTTGTCGATCTCCAGCGCCCGCATCAGCTCCGGCGAGGCGCCCGGGTCGCTGCCCCCGCCGGCGCTGTACCCCGCGCAGTACGCCGTGCGGTTGCGGGCCGCCCAGGCCGCCGCGAGGTGGGCCAGCTCCGGGTCGGGCGGGCCGCCGGCCAGCAGGTGCGCGGCCGCGTAGTCGAAGGAGCGCAGCATGGCCGCGACGTCGCGCAGGGCCGGCTGCGGCAGCCTGCGTTCGGCCAGCGGCTTGGCCGGCTCGCCCTCGAAGTCGAGCAGGACCCAGCCGTGCGGGGTGCGCATCGCCTGCCCGAGGTGCAGGTCCCCGTGGATGCGCTGGACGGGTACGCCGTCCAGGTGATCGGCCGTCAGCTGCCGGAAGGCGGTGCGCAGCGCCGGGCGGTAGCGCAGCAGGCCGGGGACGGCGGACACCGCGCTGTCCAGCCGGTCGGCCATCGCCCCGGCGAGCAGGCCCAGCTGGGCCCGGTCCAGCCGGGCCACCGGCATCGAGCGGGCCAGTACCCGGTGCACCTCGGCGGTGGCGCGGCCCAGCCGGTGCGCCTCGATCGCGAAGTTGCCCGGGGACGGGTCGCCCTTGAGCCGGGCCACCTGGTCGAGTGCGAGCTCCCAGCCGTCCTCCGCGTCCGGCAGGTAGCGCTGGAGCAGTCCCAGAGTGGCCGGTTCCGATCGCTCCATCCGGCTCTCGAACCACGCGGCGACCCGGGGGATGCGCGTCGAACCGGCCCGGGAGAGCGCCAGGGACAGCTCCAGGTCCGGGTTGGTGCCGGGGCTGATGCGGCGGAAGAGCTTCAGGATGAACGAGGTGCCGTAGATCACCGAGCTGTTGCTCTGCTCGGCGGTGCTGGCGCGCCCCGGCAGGTTGGCGGGCAGCCCGGGGCCCGGGGTGCGGCGGAAGGCGAGCGCGCCGAACCGGTCCCCGGTCGCCAGGTGCTCCAGCAGGCGGCCCGTCAGCTCCGGGTCGTGCAGGGCGTCGTAGAGCACGGCACCGTCGTACGGGCCGCCGCTGAGCCGCCCGAGGACGGTGGAGGGGGCGAGGCCCGGGGGCTGCTGCGAACGGGTGCCGAGCAGGAGCTGGTAGATGTCGCCGCCGCCGGCGTGCTCGACCCTCAGCAGCAGGTGCAGCAGGGCCGGGTCGCCGACCTGCAGGGGGGTGCCGAGGACCGGCGTCAGGCCGGTGATGGCGCGCCCCTTGCCGGCGTACCAGCGCTGGCCGGGCAGCCAGGCGGCGATCAGCGGCAGGGCGGCCTGCACCAGCTCGCTGACCCCGGGGGTGGTTCTGCGAAGCCCGGCGCCACGGGGCCCCACGGGCACGGGAGTGCCTTCGGAGGGCTCGTGGTGCACACGGGCTTGAGAACGGGAGGTTTCGGACATGACTCCCTTTCCCCGGAAGCGGGCCGACTGCCCGACGGGTCTGGCCGGGTCCGTCAGTCTTCCGGATTTCGGCGGCGCGACGGCGACGGCACGCGAGCCGGGCTCGGGTGTCACGCCTTAGTGTGGGTGGCCGTTGGGCTGTTCTCCGTACGCGGTGGTGCAGAGAGCTCCGGGGGCGCGAGTTTTCCCTCTCGCGCCCCCGGAGGTGACGAGCTGATGGATCGTTACTTCGCGACTGCCGGGGAATGCCTCTTATTTCCCACGGGAGTCGCCGTTTCGCGCGGGATTGCGCAGCTGGAACCAGTAGAAGCCGTGCCCGGCCAGCGTGAGCAGGTAGGGCCACTCGCCGATGGACGGGAAGCGCACGCCGCCGATCAGCTCCACCGGGTACCGCCCGCCGTACCGCCGCAGGTCCAACTCGGTCGGCTGCGCGAACCGCGAGAAGTTGTTCACGCACATGACCAGGTCGCCCTCGTGCTCGCGCACGAAGGCCAGGACCGCGGGGTTGCTGGACGGCAGCTCGGTGTAGCTGCCGAGGCCGAACGCCGGGTTGAGCTTGCGGATCTCGATCATGCGACGCGTCCAGTGCAGCAGTGAACTCGAACTGCTTTGCTGCGCTTCGACGTTGGTCACCTGGAAGCCGTACACCGGATCCATGATGGGCGGCAGACTGAGCCTGCCCGGGTCGGCGGAGGAGAAACCCGCGTTCCGGTCGGGGGTCCACTGCATCGGGGTCCGGACGCCGTCCCGGTCGCCGAGCCAGATGTTGTCGCCCATCCCGATCTCGTCCCCGTAATAGAGGACGGGGGAGCCGGGGAGGGAGAGCAGCAGGGCCGTGAACAGCTCGATCTGGTTCCGGTCGTTCTCCAGCAGCGGCGCGAGCCGGCGCCGGATCCCCACGTTGGCGCGCATCCGCGGATCTTTGGCGTACTCCGCGTACATGTAGTCGCGCTCCTCGTCGGTGACCATTTCCAGGGTCAGCTCGTCGTGGTTGCGCAGGAAAATACCCCACTGGCAATTGCCGGGAATGGTGGGCGTCTTCGCGAGGATCTCGGAGACCGGATAACGGCTCTCCCGCCGGACGGCCATGAAGATCCGCGGCATCACGGGGAAGTGGAACGCCATGTGGCACTCGTCGCCGCCGGAGGCGAAATCGCCGAAGTAGTCGACCACGTCCTCGGGCCACTGGTTGGCCTCGGCCAGCAGCACGGTGTCCGGGTAGTCCGCATCGATCTCCTTGCGGACCCGGCGCAGGAACTCGTGCGTCTCGGGCAGGTTCTCGCAGTTGGTGCCCTCCCGCGCGAACAGGTACGGCACCGCGTCGAGGCGGAAGCCGTCGATCCCGAGATCCAGCCAGAACCGCAGCCCCGCGATCATCTCCTCCTGCACCCGCGGGTTGTCGTAGTTCAGGTCCGGCTGGTGCGAGAAGAACCGGTGCCAGAAGTACTGCTTGCGGACGGGGTCGTACGTCCAGTTGGAGGACTCGGTGTCGACGAAGATGATCCGGGCGTCCGGGTACTGCTTGTCGTCGTCGGCCCACATGTAGAAGTCGCCGTACGGGCCGTCCGGGTCCCTGCGGGACTCCTGGAACCACGGGTGCTGGTCACTCGTGTGGTTCATCACGAAGTCGATGATCACCCGCATGCCGCGCGCGTGGGCGGCGTCGGTGAACTCCACGAAGTCGGCCAGGTCGCCGAACTCCGGCAGCACCGATTTGTAGTCGGCCACGTCGTAGCCGCCGTCGCGCAGCGGCGAGGCGAAGAACGGCGGGATCCAGAGGCAGTCCACGCCGAGCCACTGGAGGTAGTCCAGCTTGGAGGTGAGCCCCTTGAGGTCACCGATGCCGTCACCGTTGCTGTCCTGGAAGGACCTGACCAGCACCTCGTAGAAGACCGCGCGTTTGAACCACTCCGGGTCCAGGTTCTTCGGAGGTGTCTCGGCGAAGGTGTCGGGTACGGGCTCGTTCACTGTCACTGCGGGTTCCTCCGAACCGTGAGGAGGTGGGCCGGCGCGGCGGAAGGGTCGAGCCGGACGTAGTTGTGCCGGCCCCAGGTGTAGCTCGCGCCGGTCAGCTCGTCGTGCACGGCGAGCGGGCCGTCGTCGTCGAGGGTGACGGTGGCTTCCTGGGGGTGGTGCGGGTCGAGGTTGACCACCACGACGACCCGGTCGGTGAGACCGTCCTCGGTGGCGGCGGTCTTGCTGTACGCGATCACGTGCTCGTTGTCGGTGGGGTGGAACCGCAGGTCGCGCAGCTGCTGCAGGGCCGGGTGGCGGCGCCGCAGGCGGTTGAGCGTGGTGAGCAGCGGGGCGAGGGTGTCGGTACGGCTCCAGTCGCGCGGCCGGAGCTCGTACTTCTCCGAGTGCGCGTACTCCTCACTGCCCGGTCCGGCGGCTTCGTTCTCGTACTGCTCGTACCCGGCGTAGACGCCGTAGCTCGGGGCGAGGGTGGCCGCGAGTACCGCGCGCAGGGCGAAAGCGGCCCGGCCTCCGGTCCGGAGGTGTTCGGGCAGGATGTCCGGGGTGTTGGCGAAGAAGTTGGGGCGCATGTAGGCGGCGGCCTCACCCGTCAGCTCGGTGAGGTACTCGGTGAGTTCGGCCTTGGTGGTGCGCCAGGTGAAGTACGTGTAGGACTGGTGGAAGCCGATCCGGCCCAGGGTGTGCATCATCGCCGGGCGGGTGAACGCCTCGGCGAGGAACACCACGTCGGGGTCGGTGCGGGCGATGTCGCCGAGCACCTTCTCCCAGAAGACCACCGGCTTGGTGTGCGGGTTGTCGACCCGGAAGATCCGGACGCCGTGGGCCATCCAGTACCGCAGCAGCCGCAGGGTCTCCTTGACCAGGCCGTCGAAGTCCAGGTCGAAGTTGACGGGGTGGATGTCCTGGTACTTCTTCGGCGGGTTCTCGGCGTAGGCGATGGTGCCGTCGGCCCGGTGGGTGAACCACTCGGGGTGCTTGTTGACCCACGGGTGGTCGGGCGAGCACTGGAGGGCGAAGTCGAGGGCGATCTCCAGGCCGAGCGCGGCGGCCTCGGCGACGAAGTGGTCGAAGTCCTCGATGGTGCCGAGGTCCGGGTGGACCGCGTCGTGGCCGCCCTCCGGCGAGCCGATCGCCCACGGGGAGCCGACGTCGTGCGGCCCGGCGGTGAGGGTGTTGTCCGGGCCCTTGCGCCAGGCTCGGCCGATCGGGTGGATCGGCGGCAGGTAGAGCACGTCGAAACCCATCGCCGCGACGGCGGGCAGCCGCTGTTCGGCGGTGCGGAAGGTGCCCGAGACCGGCGGGGTGTTGCCGTCCGGGTCGACCACCGCGCCCTCGGAGCGCGGGAAGAACTCGTACCAGGCGCCGTACAGCGCCCGCTGCCGGTCGACCTGGAGCGGCAGCGGCCGCGAGGTGCTGAGCAGCTCCCGCAGCGGGTAGCGCGCCAGCAGCTCCGTCACCTCCGGGACGAGTGCGGAGGCGAGCCGGCTGAGCGGTGGCAGGGCCGTGTCGCGCAGCGCGTCGACGGCGGCCAGGACGTGCGCCCGGCCCTCCTTCTTCGGGACGCCCGAGGCGGCGCGCTCCAGCAGCTGCGCGCCCTCCTCCAGGACGAGCGCGGTGTCGATCCCGGCAGGCAGCTTCACCGCGGCGGCCTTGCGCCAGGTGGCGACCGGATCGCTCCACGCCTCGACCAGGTAGGACCAGCGGCCCTCGGTGGCCGGCGTGACGTACGCGCCCCAGCGGTCGGTGCCCGGGGCCAGCTCGCGCATCGGCGTCCACGGGCCGCTGCGGCCGCGCGGGTCGCGCAGCACCACGTTGGCGTTGACCGCGTCGTGCCCCTCCCGGAAGACGGTGGCGGTGACCGGGAACCGCTCGCCCGCCACGGCCTTGGCCGGGCGCCGCCCGGCGTCGATGAGGGGGGAGACGTCCAGGACGGGGATGCGGCCGATCACGGTGTCGCTCTCTGTCGTCTTGCGGGCGGAGGTGCTGCGGGCGGCGGAGGTACGAGGGGAGGTGCTGCGGGCGGCGGAGGCGGTGCGGGGAGCGGCTTTGCGCGCGGGGGCGGGCTGCTCGGCGGGGGCTTTCGCCGCCGTCCCCGCGGCGGTCTTCGTAGCGGTCTTCGCCGTGGTCTTCGCCGTGGTCTTCGTAGCGGTGCGGGTGCCGGGCTTCGCCGGCCTCCGCACCGCGGCGGCCGGCTCCGTCACGGTGGCCCGGCCGGCTGTGGTCTTCGCTGCGGCCGCCTTGGGGGCGGTGCTCGCGGGGGCGGTGGTCCCGGCGGCGGCGGTCCTGCGAGGGGCGCGGGGGGCGCGCGGGGCCGGGAGCGGAGGCTCCGCTCCTGACGGTGTGTCGGGTTGGCTGTTCGCCGAGGTGGACTGGTCCCGCGTGTCGCCGTGCATGCCAAACTCCTGCCCGAGATCGGCGGCAGCTCCCGCCGGCCGGTGCGGGGCCAGGGGGAGTACCGGGAGGACTGCTGGGGTGAGAGAGGACGTGCGCCCGGAGACCCGCCCCCGCCGCCACAGTCGCCGACCTGCCCGGCTCCGACCGGAGCCCGGAGGACCGCGCGCGTCCCGGCGCGCGGCCCTCCGGGCGCGCCCTGGAGTGACCCAACCCATCCGAAAACGATCGGAAGCAGGATGAGGACACGCCTGATGGGCACCACGGAGGCCGAATGGGCTACAGAAGATGACGGTTCGCCAGGGGGAAGTGTCCGGACGTAGGGCAGCAGGGGGCACCGAGCGGATCGCACTCCCCGCAGCTCCAACGACCTTTGTGCATCCTCGCACCACCGGCAAGACCTACGGGTGGGTAAGCGCGTGATTTCGGACGGTAGGCGGGGGCAGATCGGCCAGTGGAAATGCAGTCGTTCCGGACTGTTCACACGCTGGGAGCGCGTGCCTCGCACGGGATGCGCCCCCTCGCGCCCCCCGTGCCACCGAGTGCGCCGAATGTGATCTCATCAATGCTCCGAACGGGTGTGCAAGACGAGAGTTGACGCCCCATCACCTGATGTTCCGGGTCTAGGCTTCAGGCCGTGAAGGCAATCCGCAGATTCACCGTCCGCACCGTCCTGCCCGAACAACTCCAGCCGTTGCACGAACTCGCGCTGAACCTCCGTTGGTCCTGGCACCCCGAGACGAGGGAGCTCTTCCGCTCCGTCGATCCCGAGGTCTGGGCGGCGGTCGGCGAGGACCCGGTGCGGCTGCTCGGCGAGGTCCCGGCCGGGAGGCTCGCCGTACTGGCGGCCGACCGCCGCTTCCTCCGCCGACTGGGCGACCTCTCCGACGACCTGCGCGACTACCTGACCGGCCCGCGCTGGTACCAGTCCGCGATCCCCCCGGGCGACGGCGGCAGCCCGCTGCCCGCCGGCATCGCCTACTTCTCGCCCGAGTACGGCATCGCCGCCGCGCTGCCCCAGTACTCCGGCGGTCTCGGGATCCTCGCCGGTGACCACCTCAAGGCCGCCAGCGACCTCGGCGTGCCGGTCATCGGGGTCGGGCTCTTCTACCGGCACGGCTACTTCCGCCAGTCGCTCTCCCGGGACGGCTGGCAGCAGGAGCGCTACCCGCTGCTCGACCCGGACGAACTGGCCGTCAGCCTGCTCCGGGAGAGCGACGGCACCCCCTGCCGGATCGACCTCGCGCTGCCGGCCGGCCGCACCCTGGCCGCCCACATCTGGAAGGCCCAGGTCGGGCGCGTCCCCCTGCTGATGCTCGACTCCGACATCGAACCGAACACCGCCGCCGACCGGAACGTCACCGACCGCCTGTACGGCGGCGGCAGCGAGCACCGCCTGCTCCAGGAGATGCTGCTCGGCATCGGCGGCGTCCGCGCGGTGCGGACGTACTGCCGGCTCACCGGCCACGCCGCGCCCGAGGTCTTCCACACCAACGAGGGCCACGCCGGCTTCCTCGGCGTGGAGCGGATCCGCGAGCTGGCCGCCGAGGGCCTGGACTTCCCGTCCGCCCTGGAGTCCGTCCGGGCCGGCACGCTGTTCACCACCCACACCCCCGTCCCGGCCGGGATCGACCGCTTCGACCGCGACCTGGTCGCCCGGCACTTCAGCGGCGACGCCGCGCTGTCCGGCGTCCCGGCCGACCAGGTGCTCGCGCTCGGCGCGGAGAACTGGCACGGCGGCGACCCGAAGCTCTTCAACATGGCCGCGATGGGCCTGCGGCTGGCCCAGCGCGCCAACGGCGTCTCGACCCTGCACGGCGAGGTCAGCCGGAGCATGTTCAACGGCCTCTGGCCGGGCTTCGACGCCGCCGAGGTGCCGATCACCTCCGTCACCAACGGCGTCCACGCGCCGACCTGGATCGACCCGGCGGTGGTCCGCCTCGGCGTGGCCGAACTCGGCCTGGAGCGGGCCGAGAACGCCATGACGACGGGCGACACCAAGCGCTGGACGGGCCTGGAGAAGATCCCCGACGCCGAGATCTGGGAGCTGCGCCGCAGCCTGCGCGCCCAGCTGGTGGACGAGGCCCGCCGCCGGGTCCGTGCCTCCTGGCGCCAGCGCGGCGCGGGCGACGCGGAGCTGGGCTGGGTGGACGCCGTGCTCGACCCGGACGTGCTCACCATCGGCTTCGCCCGCCGGGTCCCCTCCTACAAGCGGCTGACCCTGATGCTGCGCGACCCGGCCCGGCTGCGGGCGTTGCTGCTGCACCCGACCAACCCGATCCAGATCGTGGTGGCGGGCAAGGCGCACCCCGCCGATGACGGCGGCAAGCGGCTGATCCAGCAGATGGTCGCCTTCGCCGACGACCCGGCCGTCCGGCACCGGATCGTCTTCCTGCCGGACTACGACATGGCGATGGCCCAGCACCTCTACCCGGGCTGCGACGTCTGGCTGAACAACCCGCTCCGCCCGCTGGAGGCCTGCGGCACGTCCGGGATGAAGGCCGCGCTGAACGGGTGCCTCAACCTCTCCGTCCTGGACGGCTGGTGGGACGAGTGGTACGACGGGCAGAACGGCTGGGCGATCCCGACCGCCGACGGCATCAGTTCCGAGCTCGACCCGGACAGCGCCGAGGCCGAGCGGCGGGACGACATCGAGTCCGCCGCGCTCTACGACCTGATCGAGCACCAGGTCGCGGCCCGGTTCTACGACCGCGCCTCGGACGGGCTGCCGCACCGCTGGATCGCGATGGTCCGGCACACCCTGGTCACCCTCGGCCCGAAGGTGCTGGCCGGCCGGATGGTCCGGGAGTACGTCGAGCGGCTCTACGCCCCGGCGGCCGCGGCGCAGCGCGAGCTGTCCGCCGGTCCGGGCGGCTCCGCGTACGCGGGTGCCCGGACGCTGGCCGAGTGGAAGACCCGGGTCCGGCAGGGCTGGCCGGCCGTCCGGGTCGAGCACGTCGAGGCCGAGGGCCCGGCCGAGGCCCAGGAGCTGGGCTCCACGCTGACCCTGCGGGCGCAGGTCTCGCTCGGGCAGCTCCGCCCGGGTGACGTCGAGGTCCAGGTGGTCTCGGGTCGGGTGGACGAGGCCGACGGGCTCTCCGACGCCGTCTCGCTCGCGCTCAAGCCGGTCGGCGGCCCCGACCTGGACGGACGCCAGCGCTACGAGGGCTCGCTGGAGCTCTCCCGCACCGGCCCGTTCGGCTACACCGTCCGGGTGCTCCCGGCCCATCACCTGCTGGCCTCCCCGGCAGAACTCGGGCTGGTAGCCCTCCCGGCGGAAGCTTCCGGCATGGACACGGGAGTTCTTCGGTAACGGGCTGACCCAACAGGGGCGCGTGGGGGTACCTCCCAGCCTTCGGCCGGGAGGTACCCCCACGCGCCCCTGGGGGACCCCGTTACGCGCCGACGACGCCGTCGATGCCTTCGCGCAAGAAGTCCGCGTGCCCGTTGTGCCGGGCGTACTCGGTGATGACGTGGAGCATGACCATCCGGAGGGACACGTCCTCGCCCCAGCGGGCGAAGTGGGCGGTCACGTCGAGGGAGTCCGCGGCGGCCTCGATCCGGCGGGAGTGCTCGACCTCCGCCTGCCAGGCCGCGAAGGCCTCGGCACGGGTGGACGCGCTCGCGTCGTACGCCTCCTGGAAGTCGAAGGTGTCGGACCAGACGAGCGGGATGTCCTCGTGGCCGATCACCCGGCGGAACCAGTTCCGCTCGACCTCGGCCATGTGCCGGACCAGCCCGAGCAGGGAGAGCGTCGAGGGCGGCATCGACTGACTCCGCAGGTCCTCGTCGGAGAGCCCCTGGCACTTCATCGCGAGCGTCTCGCGGTGGACTTCGAGGTACCCACGCAGCGTCTCACGCTCGTTCCCCGTCCGGGGCGGGTCGATGCGGTTGTCGGTGATCAAAGCTGAATCCTTTTTTCTGAAGGGGCGACCGGTTGCCGAACTAGACCAGGCTGTCACGCCAGGTCTGGTGGAGGCCGGCGAAGCGGCCCTGACCGCTGATCAGGTCGGCCGGGGTGCCGTCCTCGACGATGTGGCCCTGCTCCATCACCAGGACCCGGTCGGCGATCTCCACGGTGGAGAGCCGGTGCGCGATGATCACAGCCGTCCGTCCGGCCAGGACGGTCCGCATGGCGCGCTGCACCGCCTGCTCGCCGGGGACGTCCAGCGAGGAGGTCGCCTCGTCGAGGATCAGCACCGCCGGGTCGGCCAGCAGGGCGCGGGCGAAGGCCACCAGCTGCCGCTGCCCGGCCGAGATCCGGCCGCCGCGCTTGCGGACGTCGGTGTCGAAGCCGTCCGGCAGCTCGGCGATGAACTCGTACGCGCCGATCTCCCGGGCCGCCTGCTCGATCTGCGCGCGGGAGGCGCCCGGCCGGCCGATGCCGATGTTCTCGGCGACCGTGCCGGAGAACAGGAAGGACTCCTGGGTGACCATCACCACCGAGCGCCGCAGCTCCGCGGCGGGCAGGTCGCGCAGGTCGACGCCGTCCAGGGTGATCCGGCCGTCGGTCGGGTCGTAGAACCGGGCCAGCAGCTTGGCCAGGGTGGACTTGCCCGCGCCGGTCGCGCCGACCACGGCGGTGGTCCGCCCGGCGGGCAGCACCAGGTCGAAGACGGGCAGCACCTCCTTGCCGGTGCGGTAGGCGAACCGCGTCCCGGCGAACACGACCTCGCGGCCCTCGCCGGTGGCGGCCGGCAGCGCGACGGGCGCGGCCGGTTCGGCGACGGTCGGCTCGTGGGCCAGCAGGCCGGCCATCTTCTCCAGGGCGGCGGCGGCCGACTGGTAGCTGTTCAGGAACATCGCCAGCTGGTCGATCGGGTCGTAGAGCCGCCGCAGGTACAGCACGAAGGCGGTGAGCACGCCGAGCTGCAGGCTGCCGTCGGTGACCAGGACGGCGCCCAGCACCACCACGCCGGTGATCCAGACGTTGGCGGTCGCCCGGGAGAGGCCCACGTACCGGGCCATCTCCAGCAGGCCGTCGGCGGTGGCGGCGGCGGACTGCCGGTTCGAGGCGTCGAAGGCGGCGTCGTTGGCGGCCTCGCGGCGGAAGGCCTGCACCGGGCGGATGCCGTTCATGGTCTCGGTGAACTTGACGATCACCGAGGCGACGGCCGTCCGCGAGCGCCGGTAGACCCGCAGCGAGCGGCGCCGGAACGAGCGGATGACCAGGTACATCGGCAGGAAGGAGGCCAGTGCGGCCAGCCCGAGCCGCCAGTCCATCACCAGCAGCAGCACCGCGATGTAGCAGACCGAGAGGATCACCGTGAGGAGTTCCTGCAGGCCCTCGTTGAGCAGCTCGCGCAGGGCGTCCACGTCGCTGGTGGCCCGGGAGATGATCCGGCCCGAGGTGTAGCGCTCGTGGAAGTCCAGGCCGAGCCGCTGGGCGTGCTCGAAGATCCGGCCGCGCAGGTCGAGCAGGATGTCCTGGTTGATCACGGCGCTGAGCCGGACGAACGCGCGTTGCAGCACCGTGCTCACCGCGGCGCAGCCCAGGTAGCCCGCGATCACCGCGACGAGCGGGCCGCTGTCGTGCGCGCGCAGCGCCGGGATGCCCCGGTCCATCGCGACCGCGACCAGCAGCGGGCCGGTCTGCAACGCCGCCTGCTGGACCATGATGACCAGCATCGCGAAGGCGATCCGGGCCTTGTGCGGGCCGAGCAGCCGGCCGAGCAGCGTCCGGGCGGCGCCGGGCGGGACGGGTATGTCCTCGTCCTCCGCCACCGGGAGGGCCGGCTCCTCGGTGTCGGTGGGCGGTTCGAGGGTGGTGGTCATCGCGCGGGGCTCCCTTCGAGCAGCGGGGCGCTCTCGCCCGACATCAGCTCCCGGTAGGCCGGCGAGCTCTTCAGCAGCTCCTGGTGGGTGCCGACGGCGGTGATCCGGCCCCCGTCCAGGACGGCGACCCGGTCCGCGAGCAGCACGGTGCTCGGGCGGTGGGCGACCACCAGGGCGGTGGTGGAGCCGAGCACCTGGCGCAGCGCCTGTTCGACCAGCGCCTCGGTGTGCACGTCGAGCGCGGAGAGCGGGTCGTCCAGCACCAGGAAGCCGGGCTCGCCGACCACCGCGCGGGCCAGCGCCAGGCGCTGCCGCTGGCCGCCGGACAGGCTCAGGCCCTGCTCGCCGACCTGGGTCTCGACCCCGGCGGGCAGCTTCTCGACGAAGGCCGCCTGGGCGGTGTGCAGCGCGGTGGCGAGCTGCTCCGGACTCGCCCCGGGCGCGCCCATCAGCACGTTCTCCCGGACGGTGGCGGAGAACAGCGTCGGCTCCTCGAAGGCGACGGCGACCAGCTCGCGCAGCCGCTGCCGGGGGATGTCGCGCAGGTCGCGGCCGTCCAGCGTGATCGAGCCGCCGGTGACCTCGTACAGCCGGGGCAGCAGCGCGGTCAGCGTGGTCTTGCCGCTGCCGGTCGCGCCGACCAGGGCCATCGTCTCGCCGCTGCGGATGTGCAGGTCGATGCCGCACAGCAGGTCGGGGGTGTCGGCGGGCGCGTCGGGGTAGCGGAACCGGACGCCGCTGAACCGGATGCCCCGGTCCGCCGCCACCGGGTTGCCGGAGGGGCGTTCGGGGTCGTCCGGCTCGTCCATCACCTCGAAGTAGCGGTCGGTGGCGGTGGCGGCCTCGTTGGCGTACGCGAGCAGCCAGCCGAGCGACTCGACCGGCCAGCGCAGGGCCAGCGCGGTGGACAGGAAGGCGACCAGGGTGCCGGTGGTCAGTTCGTCGTGGGCGACCAGGACGGCGCCGACGGCGAGTGCGCAGCCGAGCGCGATCTCGGGCAGGCCGACGATCATCGCCCAGAGGTTCGCGAGCAGCCGGGCCTTGCCGAGTTCGGTCTCGCGCAGTTCGCGGTTCTGCTGCTGGAAGCGCTCGGCCATCGTCCGGTGCCGGCCGAAGGCCTTGAGGACGCGGATGCCGAGGATCGACTCCTCGATCAGGGTGGCCAGGTCGCCGGTCTGGTCCTGGGAGCGGCGGGCGGCCAGCGCGTAGCGGCTCTCGAAGTACCGGCTGAGCAGCACCAGCGGGATCGCGGGCGTCAGGGTGACCAGGCCGAGCCGCCAGTCGAGGACCAGCATCATCACCGAGCCGGTCACGAAGACCAGCGAGTTGACGATCAGGAAGACCAGCGGGAAGGCCAGGAACAGCCGCATGGTGAACATGTCGGAGGTGGCCCGGGAGAGCAGCTGCCCGGACGGCCAGCGGTCGTGGAAGGAGACCGGCAGCCGTTGCAGCTTGGCGAACAGGTCGCCGCGCATCGTGCTCTCGACCTTGGCGAGCGGGCGGGCCACGATCACCCGGCGGACGCCGAACAGGCCGGCCTCGATCAGGCCGAGCAGCAGGAGCAGCCCGGCGAGCGGCCAGAGCCCGCCGTAGTCGTGGTGGGCGACCGGGCCGTCCACGATCGAGCGCAGCACCAGCGGCACGAGCAGCACACTGCCCGAGGCGATGCCGGCGGCGAGGGTGGCACCGGCGAGGCGCCAGCGCACCGGGCGCGCGTACGGCCACAGGCGCAGCAGCGAGCGCACCGTGGACCTCGGCGTGGCGGGTGACGGCGGGGCGGATCTGTCGGTGGACGGATCCTGCTGGTCCGCGGGGGTGTGCGGTGGCGGTATCTGGTTCTCGTCCATCGCGGAGAGAGTAGGCCGCGAGGCCCGCTTTTCTCATCCGGTTTTACCGGCCGGTCGGCGAGAACCGGCCATGGTCGCCGCCGGTGCGCAGCAGCCGGGCCGACCTGCCGCGCACCGTCAGGGTGGTCAGCGCCGGGTGCCAGGTCTGCGGGGTGCGGGCCTGGGCGGTGTCCACCACCGCCTCGTAGCCGGAGGCCCACGGCTCCCCCGGCAGCACGAACGGGGTGGGCTGGTCACCGGCGTTGAGCAGCAGCAGGAAGCTGTCGTCGGTGACCGCGCAGCCGTGCTGGTCCCGTTCGGACATCGCGGTGCCGCAGAGCAGCATCCCGAGCACGGCGGTCGGGGCGAACCAGTCCGACTCCGTCATCTCCCGGCCCCGGACGGTGAACCAGGCCAGGTCCCGCTGACCGCCCGGCACGGCGGCCCGCCCGGAGAAGAACGCCCGCTGCCGCAGCACCGGGTGCGCCCGGCGCAGCCCGATCAGCCGGGCCGTCAGCTCGTACAGCGCCCGCCACTCGGGCTGCTCCAGCAGCGACCAGTCCAGCCAGCTGGTCTCGTCGTCCTGGCAGTACGCGTTGTTGTTGCCGCCCTGGGTGCGGCCCAGCTCGTCGCCGGCCGTGAGCATCGGCACGCCGGTGGAGAGCAGCAGGGTGGTCATCAGGTTGCGCAGCTGGCGGTGCCGCAGCTCGTCGACGGCCGGGTCGGCCGTCCCGCCCTCGGCGCCGCAGTTCCAGGAGCGGTTGTCGTCCGTGCCGTCCCGGTTGTCCTCGCCGTTGGCCTCGTTGTGCTTGCCGTTGTAGGAGACCAGGTCGCGCAGGGTGAAGCCGTCGTGCGCGGTGACGAAGTTGACCGAGGCGTACGGGCGGCGCCCGCCGCGCTGGTACAGGTCGGAGGAGCCGGAGAGCCGGTAGCCGAGCTCGCGGACGTCGGGTCTGGCGCCGCGCCAGAAGTCCCGGACGGTGTCGCGGTACTTGTCGTTCCACTCGGCCCACAGCGGCGGGAAGCCGCCGACCTGGTAGCCGCCGGCGCCGACGTCCCAGGGCTCGGCGATCAGCTTGACCCGGCTGAGCACCGGGTCCTGCGACACGGCGCCGAGGAAGGGGTGGTGCATCTCGACCCCGTCGCTGCCCCGGGCGAGCGCGGCGGCGAGGTCGAAACGGAAGCCGTCCACGCCCATCTCGGTGACCCAGTAGCGCAGCGAGTCGGTGATCAGCCGGACGGTGTGCGGCTGGCGGGTGTCCAGGGTGTTGCCGCAGCCGGTGTAGTCGGCGTAGCCGCGCCGGCTGCGGTCCAGCCGGTAGTAGCCGCCGTTGTCGATGCCGCGCAGGCTCAGCGAGGGGCCCGCGACGCCGCCCTCGGCGGTGTGGTTGTAGACCACGTCGAGGATCACCTCGATGCCCGCCGCGTGCAGTGCCCGGACCATCCGCTTGAACTCGCCGACCTGCTGGCCCCGGGTGCCGGAGGCCGAGTAGCCGCCGTGCGGGGCGAAGAAGCCGAGCGTGTTGTACCCCCAGTAGTTGGTCAGCCCGCGCCGCTGGAGGTGGTCCTCGCTGACGTGCTGGTGGACGGGCAGCAGCTCGACGGCGGTCACGCCGAGGCCGGTCAGGTGGTCGATCGCGGCCGGGTGGGCGAGGCCCGCGTAGGTGCCGCGCAGCTCGGGCGGGATGCCGGGGTGGCGCATGGTGAAGCCCCGGACGTGCAGCTCGTAGAGCACCGTCTCGGCCCACGGGGTCTTCGGCCGCTGGTCGTCGTACCAGTCGTCGTCGTCGTGCACCACGACGGCCTTGGGCACGTACGCGGCGGAGTCCCGGTTGTCCCGGACGGTGTCGGCGACCTCCGGCTCGGGCCAGTTGCGGACGGAGGCGCAGACCGCGTCGTCGGCGGTGTAGGCGCCGTCCACGGCGCGGGCGTACGGGTCCAGCAGCAGCTTGGCCGGGTTCCAGCGGGCGCCCGTCCACGGGTCCCACCGGCCGTGCACCCGGTAGCCGTACCGGGTGCCGGGCAGTACGCCGGGCACGAAGCCGTGCCAGGTCTGGAAGGTCCGCTCGGTGAGCGCGTGCCGGCTCTCCTGGCCCGCCTCGTCGAACAGGCAGAGCTCGACCGCCTCGGCGTCGGGGGCCCACAGCGCGAAGTTGGTGCCCCGGGTGCCGTCCGGGGTGGTGCGGAACCGGGCGCCGAGCGGCTGCCAGCTGCCCGGCCAGGTACCGGCGGGGCCCGGGTGGGCCCGGACCGGCGTGCCCCGGCTCATGTTCTGCTGCAGCTCCTGCCACGCCGTCATCGACCGCACCTCCCAGCGCGGGGAGTCCCTTTCCCCGCTTCCCTCTTGTTCCCTGAACGGACGTCGCTGTCACGCGATCGATCATCTTGTGACGGACTGTGCACGTTTGCGCCGTGTCGTGGCGTCGGCCGGACATCCGCGCGGCCTCGGCGGGGCGGGCGGCGCCGGCCCGCTCGTGTCCAGCGGGCGGTGCGGTCGTTATGCCCCGGACGGACGACTGAGGCGGAGGGCCGCGATGCACCCGGGAGTACGAGTCTGGGCGGTCCTCGGCATGTGCCTGCTCGCGGGCTGCTCCGCCGGCCCGCCGCCGGCGGCGGGCAGCGGCGACGTGGCGGCGCCGTCGCGGCCCCCGGTCTCCGCGGCGGTGATCACCGCGTCCCCGAAGGACGGCACCCAGGAGGTGGCCGCCGACGCGCCGGTGAAGGTGGCGGTGGCGCAGGGGCGGCTGGTCTCGGTCCGCCTCGCCGACGACAAGGGCGCCGCGGTCGCCGGGAAGATCAGCCCCGACGGTGCCTCCTGGGCCCCGGACGGCAGGCTCCAGCTGGCCACCCCCTACACCCTGGACACCGTCGCCGAGGACGCCGCGGGCCTGCGGGCCGCCCAGCACGCGGCGTTCGCCACCCTGACCCCGGCGCACACCTTCGCCGCCTTCTTCACCCCCGAGGACGGCAGCACCGTCGGCGTCGGCATGCCGGTCTCGCTCCGCTTCACCCGGCCGATCGCCGACCGGGCCGCGGTGGAGAAGGGGGTCACCGTCACCGCCGACCCGCCCGTCCCGGTGGTCGGCCACTGGTTCGGCAGCCAGCGCCTGGACCTGCGCCCCGAGAAGTACTGGGCGGCCGGCACCAAGGTCGTGCTGGCGCTGCGCCTCAAGGACGTCCAGGGCGCGCCGGGCGACTACGGCACCCAGGAGAAGGACGTCCACTTCACCGTCGGCCGCTCCCAGATCAGCACCGTGGACCTGGACGCCCACACCATGGCGGTGCGGCAGGACGGCCGGCTCCTGCGCACCCTGCGGATCTCGGGCGGCAGCCCCGAGCACACCACCTACCTCGGCGCGATGGTCATCTCGGAGAAGTACGAGGTGACCAGGATGAACTCGCAGACGGTCGGCATGGGCGACGAGTACGACATCAAGGACGTCCCGCACGCGATGCGGCTGACCAGCTCCGGCACCTTCGTGCACGGCAACTACTGGGCCGACCGCTCGATCTTCGGCAGCGCCAACACCAGCCACGGCTGCGTGGGCCTGGCGGACGCCAAGGGCGGCTCCCCGGACACCCCGGCCGGCTGGTTCTTCGACAACTCGATCGTCGGCGACGTCGTCGACGTGGTGGGCGAGGACGGCGACGCCGTGCCGCCGGACAACGGCCTGAACGGCTGGAACCTCGGCTGGGCCCAGTGGGTGAAGGGCAGCGCGCTCACCGCGCACTGACTCCGTTCACCCCGTGGTCACCGGCCGCCCCCACCCTCCCGCCGAAGATTCACAACGGAATCCCGGTTATCCTGACCACCCGCACCGCCCGTATGCCCGATCCGAGCCCGGAGCCGGTCCGGGCCGTTGCCCGTTCGTGACGGTATTGACCGCGCCAGGGCGCAACTGATCGGCAGGCGTGAGCGTGTTTACGGCTGGAACCAGGGATGGGGGAGTACGGATGAAGTCCATGGGCAGGGCCCTGGCAGCCGGAGTGCTCGGCGGAGCACTGGCACTCACCACCGCGTGCAGCGGTGGCGGTGGGACCGGCGGGAGCGGTGGCTCCGGGAGCGCGGCGGCCAAGGCCCCGGGTGCCTCCAAGTCCGCCGTCTCGGCGGCGGTACTGAGCATCGAGCCGGCCAACGGCGCGACGGACGTGAAGCCGAGCGGGGCGCTCAAGGTGTCGGTGGCGAGCGGCAAGCTCAGCACCGTCAAGGTGACCGACAAGAGCGGCAAGGCGGTGGCCGGCGCGATATCCGCCGACGGCTCCAGCTGGGCCCCGACGGGCAACCTCTCGATCAGCACCGAGTACCAGGTGAGCGCCCAGGCGGCCGACGCCAACGGCCTGGTCGCGGTCTCCACCAGCGGTTTCACCACCCTGACGCCGGACAAGCAGGCGAACCCGCACGACAACATCTCCGACAACGGCACGTACGGCGTCGGGATGATCGTCTCGCTGACCTTCGACCACGACGTCAAGGACAAGACGGCGGTGACGAGCGGGATCACCTTCGACACCTCCGACAACTCCGTGGTGAAGGGGCACTGGTTCGGCAACCGCCGGGTGGACTTCCGCCCGGAGAAGTACTGGACCCCCGGCACCAAGGTGACCATCCACTACCGGCTGAAGAGCGTCGAGGTGCAGCCCGGCATCTACGGCGGCGTGGACAGCGACGAGCCGTTCACCATCGGCCGCTCGCAGATCAGCACGGTCGACGCGAGCACGCACCAGATGACGGTGGTCCGCAACGGGCAGCCGTACAAGACCATCCCGATCAGCACCGGCGCCTCCGAGCCCAAGTCCTGGAACGCCTACAACGGCACCATGGTGATCGAGGCCAAGGAGGGCACGGCGGTGATGGACTCCTCCACCGTCCCGGGCCTCCAGGGCGCGGCGTACAAGGAGAAGGTCCCGCACTCGCTGCGGCTCACCGACAGCGGCACGTACGTGCACGGCAACAACTGGTCGTCGCACAGCGTCTTCGGGAACACCAACGTCAGCCACGGCTGCGTCGGCCTGGAGGACGCCCCCGGCGACGCGGGTGACGACAACTCCTCGGCCGGCAAGTACTACTCCGACGCGATGGTCGGCGACGTGGTGACGATCCAGCACTCCGTCGGCGAGCAGGTCAGCCCGGACAACGGCCTCAGCGGCTGGAACATCGCCTGGGGCAGCTGGTAACAGCCGGCGTGGCCGGGCAGGGCCCGGCAGGACCCCGACCGGGGGCGCGTGGGACTGCGCGAAGCGGAAGGTGCGGCACCGCCGCCTCCGTTCTCGCGCGCCCCACGCGCCCCCGGCGTCGTCCGGGGCGTGAAACCCCGACATGCTTCTGTCATATGCCAATTGAATAGTGATCGTTTCGTCATTGTCCGTACGCGGCCGCATGCGTTCCGCGATGATTGGCGCATGGCGGGATGGGGCGAGGCGGAATGGGCGGCACTCCCTGGGGCCGGGCCGGGTTCTGACGACTCGTCCAGGGGGAGTTCGCTGGTGCTGGAGTCGCTGGAGCGGCTGACTCCGGACGAGCTGGAGCAGCGGTACTTCGCCCGGTTCTGCGAGGAACTCGCCGCCGAGCGCGAGGTGTTCCTGCCCTCCCGGGCCGAGTTCGTCGGGGTGGCCCGCCGGCTGATCCTCGCCGTCCTCCAGGGCTTCCAACTGCACCAGCAGCTGGAGGCGGGCGAGTTGCTCACCGGCGAGCTGATGGCCAACGCCGTCCGCCACACCGGCGGCCGCACGGCCGGCCTCCGGCTGGCCCGCCGGCCGGGGCGGCTGCGGATCGAGGTCCGCGACTCCTCCCGGGCGCTGCCCTGCCGGATCCTCTCCGAGCCGGGCAACGAGACCGGCTACGGCATGCTGCTGGTGGACGCGCTCGCCGAACGCTGGGGCGCCGACCTGCTGCCGCGCGGCAAGGGCGTCTGGTTCGAACTGAAGGTCAGGGAGCGGGCGTCGCCCCTCTGAGGCACCCGGGCCCGGACATGATGCGGGGCCCCCGGTCCGCCGGATCGGCGCTCTGGGGGCCCCTGCAGGATCACCGCGCCGGCCATGGGGGTGCGTGCCGCGCGGCTCCGCCGACCGGCCCGCCACGGGGCCGGCCGTCGCCCCCGACTATCCCACGGTCTCACTATGTGGGCAAAACAGCCGGGGCCGGTCCGTCAGCACTCGATGACGTTGACCGCGAGGCCGCCGCGCGAGGTCTCCTTGTACGTGACCTTCGAGGAGACCTCGGTCAATCGAGGCTCTGACCTGCGACAGTTGTTGGAACAGTACGCCGAGGTGACCCGCAGGGTGCCGAAGCCGGACCCGGCAGTGACGCGGATGCTGCTGCCGCGCCGACCGCTGGGAAGGCGCTCCGACAGTGAGCGCTGCTCGCTAGAGTGGAGGCTAGCTGCCAGGATCTCCCACAGAAGTCGCCGGCCACAGCGCAGAGCAGGAGGAGCCGATGAGCGCACAGCCCACTGAGGCGTACGGCGCGCATCCCAGAACGCAGGATGAGATCGGGGCTGCGCTGCCGCCTTCCCAGCGGATGGCTTTCTACCGCGACATGGGATCTGCCAACGAGGACGAGATCGCAGGTGTGTTGCGTCGCTGGCGGCTGCGGCTGGAGATCTACAACGACCCTGCCACGCCGCGCGTTCACGCCGCGGTCCAGCAGGGGACGGCTCCTGGGCGGGCCTTGTCGGCAGTCCTGAGGGAGCTCGGGCCGCGGTGAGCGACTGGGACGACCCGTACGACGGCGACGAGGAGCACGACCCGATCGTCTTGTCGCCGCAGGTTGAGGAAGTATTCGACTACGAGGTCACGCCGCCGGACGTGGTCTCGGCGATCGCCGCGTTCCTGGTCGGCCTGCGCGAGACGTTGGACGGTGGGCGGCACCCGGAGCACGCCGAGGAGATCCCGGGTCTGCCAGGCGCTTACCTGGCCCCGTTGGTGCGGGATCTCGGGCTGATTCAGTACCACGCGACCGAGACCCCGTACGGACCGGGGTTCTACGTTGCCAGGGTCGTGCGCACGGACGATTACCCCGACGGCTTCTGAAGCCGCTTGCGCCTTGAGAGGGCAGCCGCAGACGCGGTTTCGGCTGTCACTCGCCTTTTGCGGACTGACTGGAACCAGTTCGGGCGACTGTTGGCCGAGATCGGTCAGACGGCCCGGTCGCCCCCTGTGCTCAGTCAGGCTGTCCACAGGAGACCAAAAAGGGGAAGCATCCTGTGGAGGGCGTAGGCACACCGATCGAGCGTATGCGAGCGCTTGATCATCTCAGTCCGCGCGAAGCGGCGAAGGCATGGGGAGTGCCCAAGGAAGGCCTGACTAACGCCGCAGAGCAGATCAAGCAGATCCGCGCCGGTACCGACCGCTCACTCGCACGAGACCGGCCGCGCTGTCCGGAGCCGGTTACCTCGTTCTACGGGTTTCCCTGCAAGGTTCCGGTCGAGGCGGATATGGAAGTCTGCTACCAGCACCGGCGAGTCAAGGCGAAGCCTGGGGCGGATGTTGCGACATACGCGCTTGCTGCCCTTCAGAACCATGCGAGTTGGGAGCAAGTACGCGAGCGCTTCTGGAACTTGGACAAGCGAGCGTTGCAGCGCGAGCGGCTTCGACTGTCTCGTGAGCTTGAGGCTGGCGCCTCGCTCACCGAGGAGGATTATCGCCTCGCAGCGCTGATTCTCCCGTCGCCGGACCCCGCGACGCAGGGGCGACGGGCTCTGGGGCTGCCTGGGCCGAACGACGGCGTCGGGGACGTTGCTCGTCTCCGGGGCCTCGGTGTTCTGCTGGCTGCGGCTGACGCGGCTGCGGTGGGGTTGCCAGTGAAGAATCCCGCAGCGAAGCGGACTGATTCGCCGCCGGTCAGGAAGGGGCGGCTGCTCCACTCCCTCGCTGAGGCGGCGGAGCACCTGGGAGTAGCGGTGTCGTGGCTCCGTACTGAGTCCTCCGCCGGAAGGGTCCCGTACCGGCTGATCGGGAGTCACCGGATGTTCAGCGAGGAGGACCTCGAGCAGATCGTGAAGGACGCCTACCGGCCGAGCAGTGGGAGGACTCGGTACGGCAGACGCTGACCCGGTCCGCCGGCTGGTACCGGCGTAGGGAGAGCAGGCGTAGCCGTGCCTATCGGGCTGCTCTACGGCTTCGCCGGGAGACCAGAAACCCCTGGTCAGTGTTCTGCTGACCAGGGGTTCGCCAGGGACTTTCCAGGGACTTTCAGAGCCGTCCGAGGGACTTTTCAGGGACTTTCTGCCGTGCAAGCCGGGAAGCCGGTGACAGCTCTGAAAGGATCAAACCCGCAGGTCAGAGCCTGTCTTCTAGCACTCGATGACGTTGACCGCGAGGCCGCCGCGCGAGGTCTCCTTGTACTTGACCTTCATGTCGGCGCCGGTCTCCTTCATGGTCTTGATGGCCTTGTCGAGGGAGACGTGGTGCCGGCCGTCGCCGCGCAGGGCCATCCGGGCGGCGGTGATGGCCTTGACCGAGGCCATGCCGTTGCGCTCGATGCACGGGATCTGGACCAGGCCGCCGACCGGGTCGCAGGTGAGGCCGAGGTTGTGCTCGATGCCGATCTCGGCGGCGTTCTCGACCTGCTCGGGGGAGCCGCCGAGGACCTCGGCCAGGCCGCCGGCCGCCATCGAGCAGGCGGAGCCGACCTCGCCCTGGCAGCCGACCTCGGCGCCGGAGATCGAGGCGTTCTCCTTGAAGAGCATGCCGATCGCGCCGGCCGCCAGCAGGAAGCGGACGATGCCGTCGTCGTCGGCGCCCGGGATGAAGTTCAGGAAGTAGTGCAGGACGGCCGGGATGATGCCCGCCGCGCCGTTGGTCGGCGCGGTGACCACCCGCTGGCCGGAGGCGTTCTCCTCGTTGACCGCCATCGCGTAGAGCGTCACCCACTCCATCGCGTTGGCCGGCCCGATGCCCTCGGCGCGCAGCGCCCGGGCGCCCGAGGCGGCCCGGCGGCGGACCTTCAGGCCGCCCGGCAGGATGCCCTCGCGGGACATGCCGGCCGCGACGCACTCCTGCATGACGCGCCAGATCTCCAGCAGCCCGGTCCGGATCTCCGCCTCGCTGCGCCAGGCCTTCTCGTTCTCCAGCATCAGGCCGGAGATCGACAGCCCGGTCTCCCGGGTGAGGCGCAGCAGTTCCTCGCCGGTGCGGAAGGGGTAGCGCAGGGCGGTGTCGTCGGGCTTGACCCGGTCCGCGCCGATCGCGTCCTCGTCCACCACGAAGCCGCCGCCGACGGAGTAGTACGTCTTCTCCATGACCGGCGCGCCGTTGCCGTCGTACGCGAACAGCGTCATGCCGTTGGCGTGGTACGGCAGCGAGCGGCGGCGGTGCAGGATCAGCTGGGTGTCGGTGTCGAAGGCGATCTCGTGGGTGCCCAGCAGGTGCAGGCGCTTGTCGGCCTTGATCCGCTCGACGTCCCGGTCGGCCTGGTCGACGTCGACCGTGCGCGGGGAGTTGCCCTCCAGGCCCAGCAGGACGGCCTTCGGCGTGCCGTGGCCGTGTCCGGTCGCGCCGAGCGAGCCGAACAGCTCGGCCCGGACGGAGGAGACCTCGGCCAGCAGTCCCTCGGACTTCAGCCGGCGGGCGAACATCCGGGCCGCCCGCATCGGGCCGACGGTGTGGGAGCTGGAGGGCCCGATGCCGATGGAGAAGAGGTCGAACACGCTGAGGGCCACGGGGGACGTCCTTGTCAGGTCTCGTGGAAAGGCAGAAAGGCAGAAAAGCGGGAGCGCAGAACTGCATGGCGCGGCATGGCACGGGGCACCGCAGCCACGTTCCAGTGTGCGCGGTGCCCCGGGGTTTCGGAAGGCGCGACGGGGGTAGTGCCGCGCCTTCCAAAGGAAGAACGGATTACAGGTTCGGGTACAGCGGGTACTTCGCGGCCAGCGCGGCGACGCGGGCGCTCAGAACGGCCGTCCGGGCCTCGTCGAAGCCCGGGAGCAGCGTCTCGGCGATGATCTCCGCGACTTCGCGGAAGTCCTCGGCCTGGAAGCCGCGGGTGGCCAGCGCCGGGGTGCCGATCCGCAGGCCGGAGGTGACCATCGGCGGGCGCGGGTCGTTCGGGACGGCGTTCCGGTTGACCGTGATGCCGACCGCGTGCAGGCGGTCCTCGGCCTGCTGGCCGTCCAGCTCGCTGTTGCGCAGGTCCACCAGGACCAGGTGCACGTCGGTGCCGCCGGACAGCACGGACACACCGGCGGCGGTGGCGTCGTCCTGGAGCAGGCGCTCGGCGAGGATCTTGGCGCCCTCCAGGGTGCGGACCTGGCGCTCCTTGAACTCCTCGGAGGCGGCGACCTTGAAGGCCACGGCCTTGCCGGCGATGACGTGCTCCAGCGGGCCGCCCTGCTGGCCGGGGAAGACCGCGGAGTTGATCTTCTTGGCGTACTCGGCCTTGCAGAGGATGACGCCGCCGCGCGGGCCGCCCAGGGTCTTGTGGGTGGTGGTGGTGACCACGTCGGCGTACGGCACCGGGGAGGGGTGCAGGCCCGCGGCGACCAGACCGGCGAAGTGCGCCATGTCGACCATGAGCAGGGCGCCGACCTCGTCGGCGATCCGGCGGAACTCGGCGAAGTCCAGCTGGCGCGGGTAGGCGGACCAGCCGGCGATGATCAGCTTGGGCTGGGTCTCCTTGGCCAGGCGCTCGACCTCGGCCATGTCCACCACGCCGGTCTCGTCCACGTGGTACGCGGCCACGTTGTAGAGCTTGCCGGAGAAGTTGATCTTCATGCCGTGGGTCAGGTGGCCGCCGTGGGCCAGGCTCAGGCCCAGGATGGTGTCGCCCGGCTGGATCAGCGCGAACATCGCCGCGGCGTTGGCCTGCGCGCCGGAGTGCGGCTGCACGTTGGCGTGCTCGGCGCCGAACAGCTCCTTGATCCGGTCGATCGCGATCTGCTCGACCACGTCGACGTGCTCGCAGCCGCCGTAGTAGCGCTTGCCGGGGTAGCCCTCGGCGTACTTGTTGGTCAGGACCGAGCCCTGGGCCTCCATGACCGCCACCGGGGCGAAGTTCTCGGAGGCGATCATCTCAAGGGTGGTCTGCTGGCGGTGCAGCTCGGCGTCGACCGCGGCGGCGATCTCGGGGTCGAGTGCGTGCAGGGACTGGTTCAGAACCGTCATGGTGGGTCTTCCCGTCATGGGGCTTCCGCGTCCGGCACGACCGAGAAGGGGGATGGCCGGGCGGCGCGGAGGGCAGTGGACCAAGGGGGAAGGGCGGCCGCCGCGCTGCGGCCGCCCCCGGCAGGAGGTTGGGTCAGGCGCCGATGAAGGCGTCGTACTCGGCCGAGCTGAGCAGCTCGTCCTGGACGGACTCGACCTGGACCTTGAACAGCCAGGCGTTGCCGAACGGGTCCGCGTTCACCGAGGCCGGGTCGTCCACGACGTCCGTGTTGACCTCGGTGACCTTGCCGGTGACCGGCGAGTACAGGTCACTGACCGACTTGGTGGACTCCAGCTCGCCGCAGGTCTCACCGGCCTCGACCTCTGCGCCGACCTCGGGCAGCTGGACGTAGACGATGTCACCGAGCGCGTCGGCCGCGTGCTTGGTGATGCCGATGGTCGACACGCCGTCCTCGACGGCGGTCAGCCACTCGTGCTCCTTGCTGTACTGCAGGTTCGTGGGGTTGCTCATGGCGTCATTCTCCAGGATCGCAAGAGGGTAGGGCGCAGCCGTCCGCTGAGCGGACCGGACCGGACCAGAGGGGTGATGGAGCCGGACTGGGGTCCCCGCCGGGAACGGCCGCCCGGCGGCACGGTGGACCCGTGCCCGGCAGGCCGGCCGGCGGAGTCGCTCAGCGGGCGCGCTTGTAGAACGGCAGCGCGACGACCTCGACCGGCTCGTGCTTGCCGCGGACGTCCACGGCCACCGCGGTGCCGGGCGCGGCGTGGGCCGCGTCCACGTACGCGATGGCGATCGGCTTGCCGAGGGTGGGGGAGGGGGCGCCGGAGGTGATCCGCCCGATCGGGGTGCCGTCCGTGCTGACGACCGCGTACTCGGCGCGCGGGACGCGCTTGCCCTCGGAGACCAGGCCGACCAGCTTGCGCGGAGGGTTGGACTCGGCCTCGGCGGCCGCGGCCTCCAGCGCCTTGCGGCCGACGAACTCGCCGTTGTTGGTGGTCTTGTCGAAGCGGACGACCCGGCCCAGGCCCGCGTCGAACGGCGTCAGGTCGGTGTTCAGCTCGTGCCCGTACAGCGGCATGCCCGCCTCCAGGCGCAGCGTGTCGCGGCAGGACAGGCCGCACGGGACGAGGCCGACGGGGGCGCCCGCCTCGGTCAGCGCGTTCCAGATGTGCTCGGCGTCGGCGGGGGCGCAGAAGATCTCGAAGCCGTCCTCGCCGGTGTAGCCGGTGCGGGCGAGCTCGACGTTCCGGCCGGCCACCACGGCGGGCAGGATCGCGTAGTACTTCAGGCCGGGCAGGTCGGCGTCGGTCTGCGAGGCCAGGATGCCGTTCGCCTCCGGGCCCTGGACGGCGAGCAGCGCGTACGCGTCCCGGTCGTCGCGGACGACGGCGTCGAAGCCGGCCGCGCGCTCGGTCAGCGCGTCCAGCACGACCTGCGCGTTGGAGGCGTTGGCGACGACCATGAACTCGGTCTCGCCGGTGCGGTAGACGATCAGGTCGTCCAGGATGCCGCCGTCCTCGCGGCAGATCATCGTGTAGCGGGCGCGCAGCTCGCCGAGCGCGGAGATGAAGCCGACCAGCGCGTGGTCGAGCAGCTCGCCGGCCTGCGGGCCGGTCACGGTGATCTCGCCCATGTGCGAGAGGTCGAAGAGGCCGGCCTTGGTGCGGACGGCCAGGTGCTCCTCGCGCTCGCTGCCGTAGCGCAGCGGCATGTCCCAGCCCGCGAAGTCGGTCATCGTGGCGCCGAGCGAGCGGTGCAGCGCGTCGAGCGCGGTGAGACGGGGAACGGCCTGCTCAACAGACATGACGGTGGCTCCTTGGCTGGGCACTCAGGGGTGGCACGCGGGGCGTGTGACCTGCGTACGGGCATGCGGGGGCGAAGTCTCCCCATCTGTCGTCGCAACCTGAGAGCTTCACCGCCACTGTCCCGAGGACAAGGATGGCGGCTTGCACCGTGGGTGGGCGCACGGCGCGGCCGTGTCCACTTTCCAGATGTGCCTAGCCCGTGCGGTAGGGGTGCCTGAGAGATTCCGGGGAGGACTTGCTCCTTCGGCGCCGGCCCGTGCCCGTGGGGGCACTCCGGACTCTCCCGCGCGGGTTCGAGCGGCCGTTATGGAGTTGAGGGTCCTACTGGGAAGACGCGCCCATCATGGCATGCCGCGCGGGCGCACGGGAGAGGGGCCCGGATCTCCCTGTCATCTCGGCGGCCTCGCCGGTCCTCCTGCGGTACCGGCCCGACCGCTACCCTCTTGATGTCGGTCAACACGGGCACGAGGGGCGGTACCAGAGGCGGATGGACGACCCGGCGGTAGGGACACAGTCATGGGCCGAGCCGGGGACGGCTCCGCAGGGCGGCGGTTGGCCCGCCAACGAGTTGGAGCAGGTGCTCACGGCCGCGCTCGGCGACCCGGGCGCCACGCCCAGGGTGATCGAGGTGCTGGCCCGCAGCCAGCTGTGGATCCCGCTGCCGGCCGGGGCCGATCCGCAGGGCCAGGCGCTGGACCTGCCGACGATCGAGCTGGCCGGCTCCCCGTACGTACCGGTCTTCTCCTCGCAGGAGCAGTTCCTCCAGCACGCCCCCGGCGTGCCGTTCGCCATCGCCCCGGCCTGGGAGTTCGCCCGCGGGCTGCCGCTCGGCATCGGCATCGCCGTCAACCCGGAGGCGCCGGTCGGCATCCCGGTGCCGCCCGAGGGGGTCGGTGAGCTGCGGCGCGGTCCGCAGGAGGCCCGTTGGGAGCAGCAGGCGGCCGGCCGGGCGGAGGGCGGCCGGGTCGCGCTGCGGGAGCCGGAGCCGCACGAGGAGCCGTACGCCTTCCTGGCCGCCGCGATCACCGAGATGTCCCAGCTGCCGGGCGTGCTGACGGCCCGTCGGGCGCTGGCGAGCGTGGAGGGGGAGGCGCCGGCGCTGTTCGTCGGCGTCCAGCTGGACCCGGCCTGGGCCGCCGACCCCGCCCACGTCAACGAGGCGCTCGGCCGCGCCCTGGGAACCGCCCCGCCGCCCTGGGGCGTCCACCTGGTGCTCCTCGACCTGGTCGCCGACCCGGTGGTCGAGTGGCTGCTGACCCGGGTGCGGCCGTTCTACGCCAGGGGCTGAGGGGGCCGGCCGTGCGCGGCCCCGGATGCGCGCAACTGCGCGCAAGCGGGCCCGACGGCACCGGAATCTCCCGCCGCGCGCAGTGGGCCGCGCCCCTGGGGCCGGGTGTGGGCGGTGAAGCATAGGCTGCCCCCCGACACGTGGCCCCGACAAGCGGGGACGACGCAGAGAGGACTCGACGTGAGCGCCGGAGCGGCAGGCGGCAACGCGCTGGAACGCGCCCTGCGCGAGGTCGCGCCGGAGCGCTACGACGCGTACGAGAACCTGCTCCGCGCCCTCGCCGAGGGCCAGGTCTGGATGCTGCTCTGGCACGGCAGTCCGGGCAGCCCGGACGCCCAGTACGGGAACATGGACGTCGCCGGACAGGGCTACGCCCCCGCCGCCACCTCCTCCGGGCAGCTCGCCGCCAGCGGCTGGGCCCGGGCGCACGAGGTGATCTCCGGCCCGGAGATCGCCGCCGCGCTCTACCGCACCCGCTGGGGCCTCTGGCTCGACCCGCACGTCCCCGGCGGCGGCGTCGGCATCCCGTGGGCCGACCTCAGACGGGTGGCCGGCGGCCTGGACCGGCTGCCGGCCGGGCCGCTCGGGCTGAGCGAGCCGCAGGTGTCCGCGCCGCAGTTCTACGCGCTGCTCGAACAGCAGGCCGTCGACGTCCGGCCCGTCCGGGCGCTCCGCCGGGCCTGGGTGCGCCCCGCGCTCGGCGAGCCGTACCTCGCGATCGGCCTCGACCTGTACGACACCTCGCCGCCCGCCGTCGAGGCCGTCCGGGCCCTGGTGCAGCGGGCGCTCCCGCACGCGCCCGAGGGCCTCGCCGTCTCCACCGTGGTGCTGGCCGACGACTACGATCCGGTCGCGTTGTGGATGCGCGCGCACGCCCGGCCGTTCTTCGACCGCGAGGCCCGGCCCGGCCCGTCGCAGACGTCCGCCCAGCCCGGGTACGGCTGGCCGCAGCAGCCCTGGACAGGGCACCCCGCGCGCTGAACCACGTTCGTACCCAACCGGGTTGACTCTCAGTCACAATGGTGCACGGGTCTTGACAGACTTGTTGCGGGCGCGTGAAGAGGCCTATGCCGCAAGATCACCGGTGTATGTCGACAGATCACAGTTGGGCATCCTTCGGCGGCCAGGTCTGGCGTAAGTCCGTCCGAATGACGGAGAGTCTGCGCAGTGCAGTGCGCGGGACGGGCCTCAAAAAGGCGAACGCGCATCCTGGACGCATGATCACCGCGCGATGTGCACCTCCGCGCGGCAGCACCCCGGTGCGCCCTGCTCCGCCTGCAAGAGCCCTACCTCCAAGCTCCACTCGTAGCTCTCCGTACCGCCCGCACCCGACGACGCGCCCCCCACACAGCGCGCCGGCCAGGTGCGTACCCCTGACAACGATTTCTGCACCGCCGAACTGCCGAACCGGCAACGGCACCACCGCACCGACGCACCGCACCGCACCAGTACGCGACAACCGGACCGTCCTCGGCTCCGGGTCCTGATCGGGCCCGGGCGCATCGTGTACGGCTTGGACCGTGGGCCGGCCACCGTCGGCGAGGGGAACGAACTGACTCATGATCACACCCACCGAGACCACCGGCACCGCCGCCGGGGCAGAGCCTGACCCGGCCGTGGCCGCCGTCACGCCGAAGAAGATCGAAGGCCGGTCGCCCGGCCGGATCGCCTGGGACCGCCTCAAGAGAGACAAGGTCGCCCTCGCGGGCGGCATCGTGGTGATCCTGCTGATCCTGGCGGCGATCTTCGCCCCGGTGCTGACCGCGCTCTTCGGTCACCCGGTCGACCAGCCGCACCCGGACCAGATCAACCCGGACCTCGGCCTGCCCAAGGGCGCGTTCGGCGGCATGAGCAGCGACTACCTGCTCGGCGTCGACCCGACCTTCGGCCGCGACGTCTTCAGCCGGATCGTCTACGGCGCCCAGATCTCCCTGACCGTGGCCTTCCTGGCCGCCGGCGTCTCGGTGGTCATCGGTGTGCTGATGGGTATCGCGGCCGGCTACTTCGGCGGCTGGGTGGACGCGGCGATCAGCCGGACGATGGACGTGCTGCTGGCCTTCCCGCAGCTGCTCTTCAGCATCGCCCTGGTCTCCGTGATGCCCAACACGCTCTTCGGACTGACCGGCAGCGGCGTCCGGATGGCCATCCTCGTCCTGGTCATCGGCTTCTTCGGCTGGCCCTACATCGGGCGCATCGTCCGTGGCCAGGCCCTGTCGATGCGCGAACGCGAGTTCGTCGACGCGGCCCGCAGCCTGGGCGCCGGCAGTGTCCACATCCTGCTGCGCGAGCTGCTCCCCAACCTGGTGGCCCCGATCCTGGTCTACACGACCCTGATCATCCCCACCAACATCCTGAGCGAAGCCGCTCTCAGCTTCCTCGGCGCCGGTGTCAAGCCGCCGACTCCCTCCTGGGGTCAGATGCTCTCCGACGCCACGAAGATCTACACCGCGGACCCGACCTACATGGTCGTCCCCGGTCTGGCGATCTTCATCACGGTCCTCGCCTTCAACCTGTTCGGCGACGGCCTGCGCGACGCGCTCGACCCCAAGGGCAACTGAGCCCGCCGCACTTCCCAACCCCTGCGGCCGGCCGCACCCCCATGAACCGGCCCACCAACTCGGGGGCGTCACCACACCCTCGGCGGACCGCTCAGGCCCGCACACCCTTCAGGAGGATCCGTACCCATGACGCGTAACAGGACGCTCGCAGCCGCCGCTCTGGTGGCGACGCTGGCCCTCACCACCTCCGCGTGCGGCGGTTCGAGCAGTGGCGGCTCCGGCGCCTCCGCGAGCGCCAGCGCCGGCGGCTTCAACGGCGCCGTCGACAAGGTGCTGAACCCCTCTGACAAGAAGGGTGGCACGCTCAACCTCTGGACCAGCACGGACGTCGACTCGCTCGACCCGGGCCGCGCGTACTACGCCTCGGTCTGGAACTACGAGCGCTACTACGCCCGTACGCTGCTCGCGTTCGACGGCAAGCCCGGCAAGGACGGCCTCAAGCTCGTCCCGGACCTCGCCTCCGCGCAGCCGACCGTCTCGGCCGACGGCAAGACCTACACCTTCAAGATGCGCTCCGGCCTGAAGTTCGAGGACGGCTCGCCGATCACCTCGAAGGACATCAAGTACGGCATCGAGCGCGTCTTCGCGCAGGACGTCGTCTCCGGCGGCCCGACGTACATGATCAACGAGCTGGACCAGGGCCAGAACTACAAGGGCCCGTACACCGACACCGACCCCAACAAGCTGGGGCTCAAGACGGTCACCACCCCGGACGACACCACCATCGTCTTCTCGCTGGCGAAGGCCGACTCGTCCTTCCCGTACCTGCTGGCCATGGGCACCTCGGCGCCGGTCCCGCAGAAGCAGGACACCGGTTCCAAGTACGGCGACCACCCGGTCTCCTCGGGCCCGTACAAGTTCAAGACCATCCAGCCGGGCAAGAGCTACACGCTCGTCCGCAACGAGAACTGGGACCCGGCCTCGGACCCGTTCCGCAAGGCCCTGCCGGACGAGGTCGACCTCACGGTCACCACCAACTCCGACGACATGGACCAGCGTCTGCTGGACGGCACCGCGGACCTCGACTGGAGCCAGACCGGTCTCTCGCAGGCCGCCCAGGTGAAGGTCCTCCAGGACCCGAAGCTGAAGGCCAACTCGGACGACCCGTACAACGGCTTCATCCGCTTCATCTCGATCCAGCCGAAGGTCGCCCCCTTCGACAACATCCACTGCCGCAACGCGGTGATGTACGCGGCGGACACCACCGCGCTGCAGACCGCCCGCGGCGGCTCGTCGGCCGGCTCGCTGTTCGGCTCGATGCTGCCCCCGAACATCCTCGGCTCGGACGACTACGACCCGTTCGGTCTGACCAAGGGCAAGCCCGACCTGACCAAGGCCAAGGCGGAGCTCGCGGCCTGTGGCAAGCCTGACGGCTTCAAGACCACCATCGCCGTCCGCGGGAACAAGGCCAAGGAGGTCAACTCGGCCATCGCCCTGCAGACCGCCATGAAGGCCATCGGCGTCACGATCGACGTGTACCAGTACGACGGCAAGCTGTACCAGTCCGTCGTGGGTGCGCCCGACGTCGTCCACAGCAAGGGCTACGGCCTGATCGTCATGGGCTGGGGTGCCGACTACCCGAACGGCGCCGGCTTCATGCAGCCGCTGATGGACGGCCGCTTCATCACGCAGAACGGCAACAGCAACTACCCGGAGACGAACGACCCGCAGATCAACTCCCTGTTCGACCAGGCTGCTGCGGAGACCGACCCGGCCAAGGCTGCGGCGCTCTACACCCAGATCAACCACAAGGTCACCGACAGCGCGGTGTGGCTGCCGATCGTCGCCGACAAGGCGCTGAACTACCGCAACCCGCGTCTGACCAACGTCTACGTCACCGACGCCTTCGGCGAGGTCGACTTCCAGGCTCTCGGCGTCTCCGACGGCAAGTGACCTGAACCGCCCGCTTCCGTAGTTCGCTCAGCTAGTCCGAAGGGCAGGTGAGGGCTTCGCCGGGGCCGGCCGGGACTCCTACAGGGGGACCGGCCGGCGCCCGGCGGCGCCGACCGCAATGCTCGTGTATTTCATTCGACGGCTCGTCAATGTCGTCGCCATGCTGCTGGTGGTCTCCGCAGTCACGTTCGGCATCTTCTTCATGGTGCCGAAGCTGACCGGTAGCGACCCGGCCCTGCTGTACGTCGGCAAGATCGCCGACAAGGCCGCGATCGAGGGCATCCGGCACAAGATGGGCCTCGACAAGTCGATCATCGAGCAGTACTTCCTGTTCCTGAAGGGCTTGTTCGTCGGGCGCGACTACAGCACCGGCGTGGACGTCACCCACTGCTCCGCCCCGTGCTTCGGTTACTCCTTCAAGACCGAGCAGGAGGTGTGGCCCCTGCTGCTCGACCGGCTGGGCGTCACCGCCTCGCTGGCTGCCGGCGCGGCCGTCCTGTGGCTGGTGTTCGGCACCCTGACCGGTGTCGTCTCCGCCCTCAAGCGGCGCACCCTGCTCGACCGCTTCACCATGACCACCGCGCTCGCCGGTGTCTCGCTGCCGATCTACTTCACCGGCATGATCAGCATCGCGATCTTCGTGCACCAGCTCGGCTGGTTCCCGAACGGCTACGTCGAGCTGGCCAAGGACCCGGTCGCCTGGTTCCAGAACCTGGTGCTGCCCTGGGTCACCCTCGCCTTCCTGTACGCCGCGACGTACGCCCGGCTCACCCGGGCCACGCTGCTGGAGGTACTCGGCGAGGACTACATCCGCACCGCCCGGGCCAAGGGCCTCGGCGAGCGGACGGTCATCGGCAAGCACGCCATGCGCTCCACCCTCACCCCGATCCTCACCGTCTTCGGCATGGACCTCGGCGGCCTGATCGGTGGCGCGGTCCTCACCGAGACCACGTACAACTTCCGCGGGCTCGGCTACGAGGCGGTCGCGGCGATCAGCGCCAGCGACCTCCCGGTGATCATGGGTGTGACCCTCTTCGCCGGATTCTTCATCATCCTGGCAAACCTGCTGGTTGACGTGTTGTACGCCGTTGTCGATCCTCGGGTGAGGCTGGCATGAGCAAGACCCAGAACTCCACCGCCACCTCCGCGCTGTCGGTGCCGAGTGCGGAAGGCCCCGAGGGCTTCCTCACCGTGCGCGACCTGCGGGTGCACTTCCCCACCGACGACGGCCTGGTCAAGTCCGTCGACGGGCTCAACTTCTCGCTGGAGAAGGGCAAGACCCTCGGCATCGTCGGCGAGTCCGGCTCCGGGAAGTCCGTCACCTCGCTGTCCATCATGGGCCTGCACCGGATGGGCACCAAGCGCGGCGCCCCGAAGATCTCCGGCGAGGTCTGGCTGGACGGCGAGGAGCTGATCTCCGCCGACCCCGACCGGGTCCGGAAGCTGCGCGGCCAGAAGATGGCGATGATCTTCCAGGACCCGCTGACCGCGATGCACCCGTACTACACGGTCGGCCAGCAGATCATCGAGGGCTACCGGGCGCACCACCCCGGCACGAGCAAGAAGGAGGCCCGCACCCGGGCCATCGAGATGCTCGACCGGGTCGGCATCCCGCAGCCCGACAAGCGCGTCGACGGCTACCCGCACGAGTTCTCGGGCGGTATGCGCCAGCGCGCGATGATCGCGATGGCCCTGGTCAACGACCCGTCGCTGCTGATCGCCGACGAGCCGACCACCGCCCTGGACGTCACCGTCCAGGCGCAGATCCTGGACCTGATCCGGGACCTGCAGAAGGAGTTCGGCTCGGCGGTCATCATCATCACGCACGACCTCGGCGTGGTGGCCGAACTCGCCGACGACATCCTGGTGATGTACGGCGGCAAGTGCATCGAGAAGGGCCCGGCGGCGCAGCTGTTCGAGTCCCCCGAGCACCCCTACACCTGGGGTCTGCTCGGCTCGATGCCGCGCCTGGACCGCGAGCTCCAGGAGCGGCTGATCCCGGTCAAGGGCACCCCGCCCAGCCTGATCAACGTGCCGTCGGGCTGTGCGTTCCACCCGCGCTGCCCGTACGCGGAGCTGACCGGGGGCCGGTCGACGAGCGAACTGCCGGTGCTGGCCGAGGCCGGCCCGAAGCACTTCGCCGCCTGCCACATCCCGGCGGCCGACCGGCACCGGATCTTCACCGACGAGATCGCGCCCCGGCTGTGAGCCCGTACCACCTTTCAGGAGAAAACTCATGACGGACAGTCAGACGGCGACGATCCCCGCGCCGGCACCTGCGTCCGACCGCGAGCCGCTGCTCAAGGTGACGGGCCTCAAGAGGCACTTCCCGATCACCAAGGGTCTGTTCGCGCGCAAGACCGGCGCCGTCCACGCGGTGGACGGCATCGACTTCACCGTGAACGCGGGGGAGACCCTCGGCGTGGTCGGCGAGTCCGGCTGTGGCAAGTCGACCATGGGCCGACTGGTCACCCGGCTGGACGAGCCCACCGACGGCAAGGTCGAGTTCGACGGCAAGGACATCACCCACCTGGGTACCTCGGCGATGCGTCCGTTCCGCCGCGACATCCAGATGATCTTCCAGGACCCGTACTCCTCGCTCAACCCGCGGCAGACCGTCGGCACCATCGTCGGTGCGCCGTTCAAGCTGCAGAAGGTCGAGACCGAGCACGGCACCAAGCGCGCCGTCCAGGACCTGCTGGAGCTGTGCGGTCTCAGCCCGGAGCACTACAACCGCTACCCGCACGAGTTCTCCGGCGGCCAGCGCCAGCGCATCGGCATCGCCCGTGCCCTGGCCCTGAAGCCGAAGATGATCGTCGCGGACGAGCCGGTCTCGGCGCTGGACGTCTCCATCCAGGCGCAGGTCGTCAACCTCCTCGACGACCTGCAGAAGGAACTCGGGCTGACGTACCTGATCATCGCGCACGACCTCTCGGTGGTCCGGCACGTCTCGGACCGGGTCGCGGTGATGTACCTGGGCAAGATCGTCGAGATCGCGGACCGGGACTCGCTGTACAAGGCGCCGCTGCACCCGTACACCAACGCGCTGATGTCGGCCGTCCCGACGCCCGACCCGAGCCGCAAGGAGCAGCGGGAGCGCATCCTGCTGACCGGTGACGTCCCGTCGCCGATCAACCCGCCGAGCGGTTGCCGCTTCCGCACCCGCTGCTGGAAGGCCCAGGACATCTGCGCCTCCCAGGAGCCGCCGCTGGCACTCATGAAGACCGGCCACCAGGTGGCCTGCCACTTCCCGGAGAACACCGGCTCGGAGACCGCCGCCAAGTGAGCTGATCCCAGCCGTACCGAGGCCGGGCCGGACGTCCCCAGGGACGTCCGGCCCGGCCTCCGGCATAGGTAGGGTGGCCGGGGCACGACCGGACGGCCATCGGGCCGGACGGCGTAGGAGAACACAGATGAGCACGACGGACTTCGCGGAGTTCGAGCGCAGCGGGTGGGCGCGGCGCAGCGGTACGTACGACGGCGGGTTCGGCGCGATGACGGCCGGCCTGCACGAGGCCCTGCTCGACGCGGCCGGAGCCGCCCCGGGCGTCCGGCTGCTCGAAGTCGGCTGCGGCACCGGCCGGCTGGCCGCCGGGGCGGTGGCCCGGGGCGCCGAGGTGGTCGCCACCGACGGGGTGCGGCAGATGGTCGCGGTCGCCGCCGAGGCGCTGCCGGGCGTCCGGGTGCTGCACGCGGAGCTGCCCGGACTGCCCTTCCCGGACGGCGGGTTCGACGCGGCGGTGGGGGCGTTCGTGATCAACCACGTGCCCGACCCGCCCGCCGCCGTCCGCGAACTGGCCCAGGTGGTCCGCCCGGGCGGCCGGGTCGCCCTGTCCTGCTGGGACACCCTCGCCCGCAACCGCGCCCAGGGCGTCTTCTTCGACGCCGTCACCGCCGTCGGCGCCACCCCGCCCGCCGGCCTCCCCGGTGCCTCCCCCTTCGCCCGCCACGCGGCCCCGGCCGGGTTCGCCGCCCTGCTCGGCGCCGCCGGCCTGACCGACGTCCGGGTCGAGCACGTCACCTGGACCCACCGGGTCGACCCGGACCGGTGGTGGCGGGACGTCCTGACGGGCACGGTCCTCACCTCCTCCCTGATCGAGGGGCAGCCGGCCGGGACGCTCGCCAGGATCCGCGCCGCCTACGACGGCCTGGTGGCGGCCCACGCGCCGGCGGGCGGCGACGGCACGGTCGATCTCCCGGTCGCGGCGCTGCTCGCGGTGGGGACCCGGCCGGAGCGCCCGTAAGCGGCCCGCCGGGCCCGGCCGGCGGGGGGTGGCAGGCCGTCGGGTGACGGCTGGTCAGCGGCCGGAGGGATCCGGCGCCTGAGGGCCCCCGGCCCGGCCCGCGCGGTCGGCTGACCCCCCGTTCGGCGGGGTGGCGGCCCGCCGTCGGGCGGGTGTCGGTGGTCCGGAAGTCGTGTGAGGATGTGGTCGCCTTCGGGGGAGGGCTGTGCCGACCGCACACTCGACCGCCGCAGGATCATCATCCCGGGCCGAGCGCGAGTAGTTGACGGCAGCTCGGTCCGGCCAAGGCGGTCAGGCTGTTCCGCCTCCTCCTGGAGTGCAGTTCACTCACCCAGGAAACGGCGACTGACACACATGCAGAAGAGACTTCCCCTACGTGCGGGGTGGGCGCGGCGCGCCCTCGCCCGGACGTTGACGGTCACCGCGTTGGTGACGTCCACGGCGCTGGTGGTGACCGAGGCCCATGCCGTCCCGGTCAAGCCCGCCCCCAGGGCGGCGGCCACCCCGCCTCCGGCCTACGCGGCCAACGGCGAACTCGCGCACTACGACTTCGAGAACAGCCAGCCCGACTCCTCGCCGAACCTGGTGGACGGCGGTCCGAACGCCGTCCACCACAACGGCGCGTTCGCCGGGCCCCGGACGGACAACGAGGCGATCTGGGGGAACCCGGGCTCGGGCGGCCGGACGCTGCGGCTGGACGGTACGGCCGCCTACTTGACCGTCCCGGTCACGCTGCCGACCGACCAGTCGTTCTCGGTCTCGGCCTGGGTGCAGCTGTCGAAGAGCGGCCAGTCCTACACCGTGGTGTCCGAGGACGGCAGCCGGGTCTCCGGCTTCTACCTGAAGGTCAACCCGGACGGTAAGCCGCTGTTCGGCATGCCGCGCGGTGACGACGAGAAGGCCGGCTGGGACACGGCGGGCGGCCCGGCCGTCGTCGCCGTCGCCACCCCCACCTCCTACGACTGGACGCACCTGACCGGCGTGTTCGACGCGGCGGCCGGTCAGATCAAGCTGTACGTGAACGGCGACCTGGTCGCCACCGCGCCGCACACGGCGACCTGGCAGGCCACCGGCCAGGTCCAGGTCGGCCGGGGCATGTGGGCCGGGCAGCCGTCCGACTACTTCCCGGGCCGGATGGACGAGGTCCGGGTCTGGCAGCGCGCGCTGCCGGACATCGAGGCCGGGGAGGCCGCGATCCCGGCCTCCACCACCCGCGCCGACCGCTGCACCACGGGCAGTTGGCTGCACGCGGGCGGTCCGCAGGTCAAGGCGCTGGCGGGCCAGGCCCTGGGCGGTACACCGGCCGACGTCCGCCGGGCCATCCAGTGGTGGGGCACGGGTACGCTCGGCGCCGCCCGGATGGCCGACCAGAGCGCCCAGCACGACGCCAATGCGGCCGAGGCGGCCCGGCAGACCGGTTGGTCCACCACCACGAAGTCCTTCGCGGTGGCGCCCGACTACCAGTCGTTCTACACGCCGCCGGACTACGGCAAGCCGATGCGCGACTTCCTGATGCAGAGCGGGGACAAGAGCTTCGACCCGCCGCCGCTCCCCAAGCCGACCCAGGCGGTGCTGGACCAGGCCACCGCCATCATGAACCAGCGCAAGGCCGAGACCGCGAGCCAGCCGTGGGGCGGGGTCTACGGCTTCTGGGTGTCGGCGGACTCGCTGAAGGCGATGTCCTCGTACCAGATAGCCCGCTGGATCCGCCTCGGCGGCTTCCCGTCGGTGGCTCCGGCGAAGGACTCGGTCGAGTTCCGGATGGAGGTCGAGGACCTCAAGATCCAGTGGGCCGGCTGCGACCCGTCCGAACCGTTCGACCCGTTCCACGTGTTCGGTGACGTGATCGCCACCGCCGACGCCGAGTGGCAGGCCGAGCAGGCCGCCCAGGCCAAGCAGCGGGCCGACATCACCGCCGCCGACCTCCAGGCGGCCAAGGACGTGCAGACCGCCTCGGACGCGATGGTCGAGGCCCAGGGCCAGGCGTACATCGTCAGCCGGATGCTGGTCTTCCAGAAGTACTGGCAGGGCCAGCCGAAGTCCAACATCCTCTACCCCAAGCCGGCCGTGCTCGCCCAGGCCACCACCAACATCGCCAACGCCAAGAAGGCGGTCGCCGCCCAGCTGACGATCGCCAGGAACGCCGCCGCCTCCGCCAAGTCCCAGGCGGACAAGGCCACCGCGGCGGAGGCCGATGCCGGGAAGACCGCCACCGCGAACAACACCCCGTACGGGCGCGGCCTCGGCTACGCCAGGCAGTCGGCGCAGGTGGTCAAGGCCTCGGCCGCCGCCGCGCTGTCCGCGTCCAAGGCGGTCGAGACGACCCTCGCGTCCGTCTCGGCGACCCAGGCCGACAGCGCCGCGCTCTACGCCCTCGGCGACACCCAGTCGCACGCCGCCAAGGCCGAGTTCCAGCGCGCCGCCGCCCAGGAGGCGGCCGACCAGGCGCACGCCGCCGCCGCTGCCGCCGCCGCCCAGGCGGACCAGGCCGGGCAGGCCGCCGCCCGGGCCGCCGCCGACAAGGTGAAGGCCCAGCAGGCCCAGCAGACCGCGCAGGCGGCCGCCGCCGACGCGCACACCCAACGCGGCATCGCCGAGACGGAGCGGTCCAACGCGGCCACCGCACGGGCCAAGGCCGACACCGAGCGCGCCAAGGCCGTCGCGGCCGAGGCCACCGCGAAGACCCAGCAGACGGCGGCCGACGCCGCACTGGGTGCCGCCCAGAGCGCGGGACAGACCGCCGCCGCCAAGGAGGCCGCCGCCGAGGCGGCCGAGGGCCAGGCCGCGGCCGCGCGGGACGCGGCGGTGACCGCCGAGCACAACCGGGACACCACCGCGGCCCGGCAGAAGGCCACCGAGGCGCTCGCGGCAGCCGCCGCCGGCACCTCGGACGCGCAGGAGACCCGGCAGGCCGCGAACGACGCGGCGACCGCCGCCGGCCAGGCCGCGACCGCCGCCACCGGCGCGCGGACGGCCGCCGACCAGGCCGGTGGCGCGGCGGTCTCCGCCCGCGCCGCGGCCACCCAGGCGGACGGCGCGGCCTTCCGGGCCGACGCCGCCTCCTCGGCCGCCCAGGCCGACGCCACCACCACCGCTGCGGCGGCGGCGACTTCGCACGCCGCCGCAGCCGACGCCATCGCGGCCTCCGAGCAGGCCGCGCAGAACGTCAAGAACGCCGAGGCCCAGGTCCAGAAGGCGGAGGCGGCTTCGGCCGCCGCGCTGGCGGCCTCGCAGGCGGCCAGGGCGGAGGCCGTCCAGGCCAACGCCGACAGCGCCCGTACGGCGGGTCAGGCCTTCGCGGCGGCGCAGTCCGCCGTGGCGGCCCGGGACGCGGCCGCGTCGGCGGTCGACGCCGGGAACACGGCCATCACCCTCGGTACGCCGTTCCGGGAGAGCGACTCCTCCGCCGGGCTCGCGGTGCTGGTCGGCCAGGTCGGCAAGACCCTGGCCCAGCAGCAGGCCGACGTGGCGAAGGCCCGTGCCGACGAGGCGGCCAAGGCCGCCAAGGACGCCGCCACGCTCGCGGCCAAGGCCACCGCCGACGCCAAGGCCGCGGCGCAGCTGAGCGCCAACGCCGCAGCCGACGCCGCTGCCGCCACCGTGTCCCTGCAGCGCGCCCGGGCCTTCGCGGCCCAGGCGGCGGCCGACGCCCAGGCCACCAAGGACGCGGACGCCGCCACCACCGCGTCCGACCTGCAGGCCCAGACCGACGCGTTCTACGCCGGAGTCGCGGCCCGCGACGCGGCGGCGGACGCGACGGCGGCGCGGGCCTCGGCCACCGACGCCGAGCAGAACGCCGCGAGCGCCCGAGGCGCCGCGAACGGCGCGGAGCAGGACGCCTCCACCGCCCGTACGGTGGCCGGCACCGCCGACCAGCAGGCCGGGCTGGCCGAGCAGTCGGCGTCCCGGGCCCAGGGCGACGCCACCCAGGCCGACCAGGCCGCCCAGCGTGCGGAGGAGCAGCAGCGCAAGGACCAGCAGGCCGCGCAGGCCGCCATGGTGGCGGCCGGCAGCCAGAACACCGGGCCGGGCCTCAGCACCGACGACGCGTCCGTGCTGCTCGCGCAGTGCGGCCAGACCTGCGTCGACCAGTTCAACCAGGCCAAGAGCGATGCCGGGCGCGACGTCCTGCAGTGGGTCCAGGCGAACGGCGGGCAGATCCTGCTGGACGTCCTCGGGGTCACCGACGCCAAGAAGTGCTTCGCGGACGCCGACATCGAGGGGTGCCTGTGGACGGCCCTGAACGTGGCCAGCCTGGTCGCGGTCGTGGGCAAGGCGCCCGCCGTGGCCAAGGCCGTGGTGCGGATCAGCGAGGGGCTGGCCAAGTTCTTCGAGGAGTGCGAGCTCGCCAAGCGGACGCTCGACCGGCTCCGCAAGCTGATCGAGGACGCCCGCAAGGTGCCGTCCTGCCCGCTGGCGGCCGGCCTCGCGCTCAGCGCGCGGACCGCCTCGGCCGCACCGCTCCGGTCGGCGCAGGCGCCGGCCGGGATCGGCTCCCGGGCCGTCAGCGGTCCGCTCGACCCGCTGACGTTCTTCCAGGACTTCACGGGCCGGCTCGACCAGTTCCCCGCCAAGGGCGGTCAGTCGGACTTCGAGATCCACGTCTACAAGCAGGGCGTGGAGTGGGGCTTCTACAGCAGCAACGGCTGGTTCTCCAAGCACGGGCTGCCGATCCCGAAGGACGCGCCGGCGCAGCTGGTGTCGGTGCTCAAGGGCTACGCCGTGGACTGGATGCGGCGTGCCGGTGTGCTGAGGGCGGGTGACAGCATCAAGGGTGACGACTGGATGCGCCCGCGTTCCTGCTGAGTAGCCTTGCTCCAGCGTTTTTCCGGGGTGGGTGGCGCCTGCGGTGCCGCCCACCCCGTCCACCCGAGGAGACCCGTGCTGCAGTTCATCACCATCGAGTCCACCGGGACCGGGTTCCTCCTGGACCCGTCCGCCTACCTGGCGAAGCTCCCCGAGATCGCGGCCGCCCTGCCGCCCGGGGCCCGGCGGTTCGCCTCGGACCCCGCCCACTACGACTTCCACGACGAGCACTGTGTCAAGGACCTGAAGGTCCACCGGCTCGCCGTCACCCACCCGCCGGAGGGGCTCGCCGTGGAGCTGGTCCTCAGGTGGAACGAGGTGTCCGACGAGATCCTGACCCTCTCCTACCGGCAGGTCTCCCAGCTCCGCCTGGACGGCGAGGCAGGCCGCCTCGGCCCGGTCCAGCTCGACGAGACGCTGCCCGTACCGGGCGGCTGCACGCACACCATCCAGTTGATCGCCGGTGTCGTCGCCGTCACCTGCGCGGACTTCGAGGCGGTCTGGGGACGTCTCGGCTGACCGCCCGCGGCCGCTTCGGACCACGGGACCCGCCGGGCACGGCGGCGGCCGGGCCGCCGCCCGACGGCGGCGCGGCCCGGCCGTCGGGCCGAGCGGCCCGGTCAGCCCTCGGCGATCTCGCGGAGTTCGGCGGTGACGGTGATGTAGTCGTCGTGGATCTCCAGGAAGCGCTTGGTCCACTCCAGCGCCTCGGCCTTGTTCTCGGCCCGCAGGATGGCGTAGCCGCCGATCACCTCGCGGGTCTCGGTGAAGGGCCCGTCGGTGTAGCTGAGCCGGCCGCCGGACCAGGTCACCCGGGTGCCCTCGGAGGTCGGGGTGAGCCCGGCGGTCTGCTCCATCACCCCGGCCTTGGTGACCTCCTCGAAAAGGGCTCCCATCCGCTCGTGGAACTCGGGGCTCAGGCCCTGCGCGGGCGGGTTCTGCTCGTCGACGCGGATCAGCGAAAGGTAGCGCGGCATGGTGGCTCCTCGGTCGGCCGGGCGGGGCTTCTCCCCGCCTCTCACCCATGCGTCGAACGGGAGGCGGCCGGATCGACAGCCGGCCGGACGCGGTTTTCCGGAGCTCTCCGCCGGACCGGACCGGGCGGGGCCGGCCGGACCGCTGCGGGCGGCCGTGGCGTGGCGTGTCCCGGGGCGGGTTCGGCCGGGCAACGGTTTCCGGTGGAGACTGTCCAGGTGACCTCGCAGATCTTCTCGCCGGGGCTCCAGCAGACGCTGGACCTGATCGGCATCTTCGTCTTCGCCCTGTCCGGCGGCCTGATGGCCGTCCGCAAGAACATGGACATCTTCGGCATCTGTGTGCTGGCCGAGGTGACGGCGCTCGGCGGCGGCGTGCTGCGGGACCTGGTGATCGGGGCCACGCCGGTCGCGGCGTTCAGCAACGTCGGGTACTTCTCCACGCCGCTCGCGGCGGGGCTGGTGGTGTTCTTCCTGCACCCCGAGGTGGAGCGGATCAACCGCGCGGTGCAGACGCTGGACGCGATGGGGCTCGGGCTGTTCTGCGTGACGGGCACCGTCAAGGCGCACGACTACGGGCTCTCCTTCGTGCCCTCGGTGGCGCTCGGGATACTCACGGCGGCCGGCGGCGGCGTGATCCGCGACGTGCTGGCGCTGGAGAGCCCGGCGCTGCTCCGCTGGGACCGCGAGATCTACGCCGTGCCCGCGCTGGTCGGCGCCACGGCGGTGGCCGTCCTGATCGGAACCGGCCACCTCGACGCCTGGACGGCGACGGCCGCCGCGCTCTGCGCCTTCGTGATCCGGATGCTCGCGCTCAGGTACGGCTGGCGCGCACCTCGTGCTTGGCACCGCAACGGTTCTCGCACCAGCGAGGAGTAGGCGCCCCGCCGTACGCCAGTGAGATCGCCTCGACGGTGCAGAGCAGTTCCGGCAGCAGCCGGCTGAGCTCGGTGATCGGGGTGAGCCGCACCGGCGCGGAGATCGAGCAGGCGGCGATGGCGGTGCCGTCCGTCCCGACGATCGGCGCGGCGATGCAGTTGACGCTCTCCTGGTACTCGGCCTGGTCGGCCGCCCAGCCCTGCCGCCGGACACCGGTCAGCTCGGCCCGGAACTGCTCGGCCGAGCGGATGCTGTGCGCCGTCCGGGCGGGGAAGTCCTGCCCGGCCAGAAAGACGGTCAGCTGATCCTCCGGCAGGTCGGCCAGCAGGACCTTGCCGACGGCGGTGGCGACCGCCGGGACGCGCCGCCCGATCCGCCCGACCGGATCGGGCCAGGAACCGGGCCGGTCGGGGTAGCGGCCGTCCACCCGGTCCAGGTAGAGGACTTCGCCCTCCTCCAGTACCGCGAGCTGGACGGTGTGCCCGTACCGCTCGTTGAGCGAGGCCAGGTACGGCGCGGCGACCTGCCGTACGTCGATGCCCTCCAGGGCCTGCTGGGCGAGCGAGAAGAGCCGCCCGCCGAGCCGGTAGCGGTGGTCGGAGCGACGGTCCACCAGGCCGTGCTCCTGCAGGGTGCGCAGCAGGCGCAGGGCGGTGGACTTGTGCACGCCGACCTTGGCGGCGGCCTGCTCCAGGGAGGCCGGGCCGTCGCCGAGCGAGGCCAGGATCGTCAGCGCCCGGTCGACCGACTGCGACATCCGCACCCACCCCATCCACGCCCCGCCGGTCCCGCCCCGCTGGTGTGGCAGGAGGCTAACGGCCTGTTGCAGTGCGTGCAATGGCCAAATCGTGACTCTCGGCGGGCCGTCGGCCGGCCTCCGGCCGGGACGGGCCCGGGCGGCCCCTACACTGGGAGCCGCCATGCCATATCTCGATCATGCGGCCACCACCCCGATGCTGCCCGAGGCGATCACCGCCATGAGTGCGCACCTCGGGGTCGTCGGCAACGCCTCCTCCCTGCACGCCGCCGGACGCCGCGCCCGTCGGGTGGTCGAGGAATCCCGGGAGTCGCTGGCGCAGTCCCTGGGCGCCCGGCCGAGTGAGATCGTCCTCACCGGCGGCGGTACCGAGTCGGACAACCTGGCCGTCAAGGGCCTGTACTGGGCCCGCCGGGACGCCGACCCGGCCCGGCGCCGGGTGCTGAGCAGCCCGGTCGAGCACCACGCGGTGCTGGACGCGGTGCACTGGCTCTCCGAGCACGAGGGCGCGCTGGTCGAGTACCTGCCCGTCGACGCCTACGGCCGGGTGCACCCGGAGGTCCTGCGGGCGGCGATCGAGCGCGATCCGGCCTCCGTCGCGCTGATCACCGTGATGTGGGCCAACAACGAGGTCGGCACCGTCCAGCCGATCGTCGAACTCTCCTCGATCGCTCGTGAGTTCGGCATCCCGATGCACGCCGACGCGGTACAGGCGCTCGGTCAGGTCCCGGTCTCCTTCGCCGAGTCGGGCCTGGACGCGCTGACCGTGACCGGCCACAAGATCGGCGGCCCGTACGGCGTCGGAGCGCTGCTGCTCGCCCGCAGCGCGACCCCCGTCCCGCTGCTGCACGGCGGCGGCCAGGAGCGCGACGTGCGCTCCGGCACGCTGGACGTGCCGGCGGCGGCCGGGTTCGCGGCGGCGGCGGCGATCGCGGTGGAGCGCCGGGCCGAGCACGCCGCCGCGGTGGCGGCGCTGCGGGACGAGCTGATCGCCGGGGTGCTCGGGGTCGTCCCCGACGCGGTGCTCAACGGCGACCCGTCCGGCGCCGGGCGGCTCTCCGCCAACGCGCACTTCTCCTTCCCCGGCTGCGAGGGCGACGCCCTGCTGATGCTGCTGGACGCCCAGGGCATCGAGTGCTCGACCGGCTCCGCGTGTTCGGCGGGGGTGCCGCAGCCCAGCCACGTCCTGCTGGCGATGGGCGCCGACCCGCTGACGGCCCGCGCCTCCCTGCGCTTCTCGCTCGGCCACACCTCGACCCGTGCGGACGTGCGGGCCCTGACCGAGGCGATCGGCCCCGCCGTCCAGCGGGCCCGGAACGCGGGCCTCGCGGCGGCGTCGCGGCGCTGACGTGCCACTTTGCGCACCCGATCAGCTTCGGACAGGGGCGCGGGGAACTGCGCGAGATCGGAAGGCAACGGTCCGCACCCTCCCGCCTCGCGCAGCTCTCCCCCAGCCTTCGGCCGGGAGGTACCCCCACGCGCCCCTGGGGTGACCCGCACCTTGGAAGGCACCTCCGGGCACCACGTACGCTTGGGGAATCATGACTGACTTCCCTGGTGCCCCGACCGCCGCAAGCAACGGCCGCCTGCGCGTGCTGGCCGCGATGTCCGGCGGGGTGGACTCCGCCGTCGCCGCCGCCCGCGCCGCCGAGGCGGGCCACGAGGTGACCGGGGTGCACCTGGCGCTCTCCTCGAACCCGCAGTCCTTCCGGACGGGCGCGCGCGGCTGCTGCACCATCGAGGACTCCCGGGACGCCCGCCGCGCCGCCGATGTGATCGGCATCCCGTTCTACGTCTGGGACCTGGCCGAGCGGTTCCGCGAGGACGTGATCGACGACTTCGTCGCCGAGTACGCGGCCGGCCGCACCCCCAACCCCTGCCTGCGCTGCAACGAGAAGATCAAGTTCGCCGCGCTGCTCGACAAGGCGATCGCGCTCGGCTTCGACGCCGTCTGCACCGGCCACTACGCCCGGATCGTCGACCTCCCCTCCGGCGAGCGGCAGTTGCACCGCGCCGTGGACATGGCCAAGGACCAGTCGTATGTGCTCGGCGTGCTCGACGCCGACCAGCTCGCGCACTCGCTCTTCCCGCTCGGCGACACCACCAAGGACGTCATCCGGACCGAGGCCGAGCAGCGCGGGCTGGCCGTCGCGAAGAAGCCGGACAGCCACGACATCTGCTTCATCGCCGACGGCGACACCCAGGGCTTCCTGGCCAAGCACCTCGGCACCGCCACCGGCGACATCGTGGACGCCGACGGCACCAAGCTGGGTGAGCACGAGGGCGCGTACGGCTTCACCATCGGCCAGCGCAAGGGCCTGCGGATCGGCCGCCCGGCCGCCGACGGCAAGCCGCGCTACGTGCTCGACATCTCGCCGGTGGACAACACCGTCACCGTCGGTCCGGCCGAGGGCCTGGACGTGCTGTCGCTCACCGCGATCAGGCCGCGCTGGTGCGGCACCGAGCCGCTGGCCGACGGCGCGTACACCGCCCAGCTGCGCGCCCACGGCGCCGAGGTGCCGGTGACCGCCTCGGTCGTCGACGGCGAGCTGCGGGTCGAGCTGGCCACCCCGGCCCGGGGCATCGCGCCCGGGCAGGCGGTCGTGCTCTACGACGGCACCCGCGTGGTCGGCTCGGCCACCATCGCCACCACCGCGCGGCGCGCGGTCAGCGCGTAACCGCGCACGGCGCCGAAACCGTGCGGGGCGGGCGGGCCGCAAGTGGTAAACCTGGGGGCATCATGAATATCACCGTGTTCTGTTCCGCCTACTCGCTCGACGAGCGCTACACCGCGCCCGCCGCCGACTTCGCCCGGCTGCTCGGTGAGCGCGGGCACACCCTGGTCTGGGGCGGCTCGCACGCCGGGCTGATGGGCCTGCTCGCCGACGGGGTGAAGGAGGCCGGCGGCCGGCTGGTCGGCATCTCGGTCGACCTGCTCGCCCACAAGACGTACGAGGGCGCCGACGAGCTGGTGATGACGCGCGACCTCGCCGAGCGCAAGGCGCAGTTGCTGGCCCGTGCGGACGCCGTGGTGGTGCTGGTCGGCGGGCTCGGCACGCTGGACGAGGTGTCCGAGGTGCTGGAGCTCAAGAAGCACGCCCTGCACGACAAGCCGGTCGTGGTGCTCGACACCGACGGCTTCTACGAGGGCCTGCACACCCAGCTGGTGCGGATGGACCAGGAGGGCTTCCTGCCCCGGCCGGTCGCCGAGCTGATCACCTTCACCGCCGACCCGGCCGAGGTGTTCGCGCACCTCGAAGCCACCGCCTGAGAGGGTACGGACCATGGGTAACCACCTGATCACCGGCGCCGGTTCGGGCATCGGCGCGGTCGTCGCCGAGCGGCTGGCCGAGCGCGGCGAGAACATCTGGCTGTTCGCCCGCAACGCCCGCCGGGCCGCCGAACTGCGCGAGCGCTTCCCCACCGCACAGACCCTGGTCGCGGACCTGGCCGACCCCGCCAAGCTCTCCTGGACGCTCGGGCACCAGGAGCTGCCGGTCGAGATCGACTCGCTGCTGCACATCGCCGGGGTGGTCCAGCTCGGTGAGATCGGCGACCTCCCGGTCAAGGCCTGGCAGGAGCAGCTGAACGTCAACCTGGTCGCGCCGGCCGAGTTGACCCGGCTGGTGCTGCCGTCGGTCCGCCTCGTCCGGGGTCACGTGGTGTTCGTCAACTCCGGTGCCGGGCTGAGCGCGGGCCCGACCTGGGGCGGGTACGCGGCGAGCAAGTTCGGCCTGCGGGCGCTCGCCGACTCGCTGCGGGCGGAGGAGCACGCCAACGGCGTTCGGGTGACCACGGTCTACCCGGGCCGGACCGCCACCGCGATGCAGGTGAAGGTGCACCAGCAGGAGGGCAAGGAGTACGACCCCACCCGCTGGATCGCCCCGGAGTCGGTGGCCACCGCCATCCTCACGGCCCTCGACCTGCCGCGCGACGCCGAGATCACCGAGATCACCGTCCGCCCGGGCAAGTAGGACCCTGCGGGTCGGGCCGACCATTGAGGGGCGCGGGGAACTGCGCGAAACCGGAAGAGTGCAGACCGTTGCCTTCCGCGCTCGCGCAGTTCCCCGCGCCCCTTCCGGTTGCCCGGTTGCGTAGGCTCAGCCGTGTGAGCACTGATGGACAGACCTTTCCCGAGTTGACCGGCGCCGCGACGGGTGTCGGCTCGATGCCCGGTACCGACGCCCGCGAGGCCGCGAAGACCGCCGTCGGCGCGCTGGAGCGGCTGCCGCACCTGCCGGAGCTGCCCGCGCGCGGGCCCGGTGCGGACATGATCGGCCGTGGGGCGGGGCTGCTGGTCGAGCTGTTCGCACAGACCGAGCCGAGCGGCTGGCGGTTCGCCGACCGGCCGGGCCGGGACACCAAGCGGGCGCACTCCTGGCTGGGCGAGGACCTGGACGCGCTGGAGGAGTTCACCCAGGGGTACCGGGGCGCGCTGAAGCTGCAGGCCGTCGGGCCCTGGACGCTGGCCGCCGCGATCGAACTGCGGGGCGGCGAGAAGGCGCTCAAGGACCCGGGGGCCTGCCGGGGCATCGCCGAGTCGCTCACCGAGGGGCTGCGCCGCCACCTCGCGGAGGTCCGGGGGCGCATCCCGGGCGCGCAGCTCGTGCTCCAGCTGGACGAGCCCTCGCTGCCCGCCGTACTGGCCGGCTCGGTGAAGACCGCCAGCGGCTTCTCCCGCCTGCGCCCGGTCGACCGGCAGGTCGCCGAGGAGGTGCTGCGCTCCGTCGTGACCGCCCTGGACGCGCCCGTCCTGGTGCACTGCTGTGCGGCCGGGGTACCGATCCCGCTGCTGCGCCGGGCGGGGGTGGCCGGAGTGTCCCTGGACTTCTCGCTCCTGACGGAGCGTGACGACGACGACCTCGGCGAGGCGGTCGAGGCGGGGACGCGCTTCCTGGCCGGTGTGGTGCCCTCCACCGACCAAGGATTGTCGGACCCGGCCGGTAGTGTCCAGGGTGTCAGGACGTTGTGGCGCAGGTTGGGGCTGTCCCCGGAGCTGCTCGGCAGCCGCGTGCTGGTGACGCCGACCTGCGGTCTGGCCGGGGCGAGCCCCGCCTACGCCCGCAAGGCGCTGTCACTCAGCGCGCAGGCCGCGCAGAGCCTGGTGGACAACCCGGAGTAGTCAGAAGATCTGGAGGACGCGGTGGCGGTCGAGGGCTGGGAAGAGGTTCCGGCAGAGGTGCGCAAGCGGCACGTCGAGCTGGCTGCCGAGCTTGAGGAGCACCGCGCGCGCTACTACGAGCAGGACGCGCCGACCATCAGCGACGCCGCGTTCGACACCCTGATGCGCGAGCTGGAGCGGATCGAGGCCGAGCACCCGGTCCTGGTCACCCCTGACTCGCCGACCCAGAAGGTCGGCGGCGCGGCCACCGACGTCTTCACCAAGGTCGAGCACCGGGAGCGGCTGCTCAGCCTGGACAACGCGATGGACGACGAGGAGCTCGCCGCCTGGGCCGAGCGCGTCGCCAAGGAGCTCGACGGCCTGGAATACCACTACCTCTGCGAGCTCAAGGTGGACGGCCTGGCCGTCAACCTCACGTACGAGCGCGGCCGGCTGGTGCTGGCCGCCACCCGCGGCACCGGCCGGATCGGCGAGGACATCACCGCCAACGTCCGCACCATCAAGGAGATCCCGCACCAGCTCAAGGGCGACGACATCCCCGAGCTGGTCGAGATCCGCGGCGAGGTCTACCTGCCGACCGAGGCCTTCGCCGAGCTGAACGCCTCCTTCGCGGCCGAGAACGACCGCCGCCGGGCCGAGAACGAGGAGCGCGCGAAGGAGGGCAAGCGCCCGCAGGCGCTGGTCAAGCTGTTCGCCAACCCGCGCAACGCCGCCGCCGGTTCGCTCCGGATGAAGGACCCGCTGGTCACCGCGTCCCGCCCGCTGCACATGGTGGTGCACGGCATCGGCGCCCGGGTCGGCTTCGACATCGACTGCCAGTCGCACGCCTACCAGCTGCTGCAGGACTGGGGCCTGCCGACCGCCCGGCACAACCGGGTGGTCGGGACCCTGGACGAGGTCCGTGCGTTCATCAAGCAGTACGGCGAGCAGCGGCACTCCGTCGAGCACGAGATCGACGGCGTGGTCGTCAAGGTGGACGAGATCCCGCTGCAGGGCCGGCTCGGCGCCACCTCCAAGTCCCCGCGCTGGGCCATCGCCTGGAAGTACCCGCCGGAGGAGGTCACCGCCAAGCTGGCCTCGATCAAGATCGGGATCGGCCGCACCGGCCGGGCCACGCCGTACGCGGTGATGGCGGAGCCGGTCAAGGTGGCCGGCTCGATGGTCCAGTACGCGACGCTGCACAACCAGCAGATCGTCAAGGCCAAGGGCGTGCTGCTCGGCGACACCGTGGTGCTCCGCAAGGCCGGTGACGTGATCCCGGAGATCCTCGGCCCGGTGGAGGACCTGCGGGACGGCACCGAGCGGGAGTTCGTGATGCCGTCGCACTGCCACGAGTGCGGCAGCGAGCTGCGCCCGCTGTCCGAGGGGGACATCGACCTGCGCTGCCCGAACGCCCAGTTCTGCCCGGCCCAGGTACGCGAGCGGATCGCCTTCCTCGGCGGTCGCTCCTCGCTGGACATCGAGGGCCTCGGCTACGTCGCGGCCACCGCGCTCACCCAGCCGCTGGAGCCCGCCGACGCGCCGGTCAAGAACGAGGGCGACATCTTCGGGCTGACGCTGGAGCAACTGCTCCCGATCACGGTCAAGGTCCGCGACCAGAAGACCGGCATGCCGAAGCTCGACGACGAGACCGGCGAGGAGAAGACGGTTACGTTCTTCGCCAATCTCAAGGGCGAGCCGAAGAAGACCACCACCCTCCTGCTGGAGAACCTGGACAAGGCCAGGCAGCGCCCGCTGTCGCGTTACCTCAACGGCCTGTCGATCCGTCACGTCGGCCCGGTGGCCGCCGAGGCGCTGGCCCGGGAGTTCCGGGACCTGGACCGGATCTTCGCCGCCACCGAGGAGGAGCTCGCCGCCACCGAGGGCGTCGGCCCGATCATCGCCCGCTCGATCAAGGAGTGGTTCGAGGAGGAGTGGCACCGGGAGATCCTGGAGAAGTGGCGCACGGCCGGCGTCCGGTTCACCGAGGAGGCGGCCGAGGAGGAGGGCCCGCGTCCGCTGGAGGGGCTGGTCGTGGTGGTCACGGGCACGCTCGCCGGGCACACCCGGGACGGTGCCAAGGAGGCGCTGACCTCGCAGGGTGCCAAGGTGACGGGTTCGGTTTCGAAGAAGACCGACTTCGTGGTGGCCGGTGACAACCCCGGGTCCAAGTACGACAAGGCCGTGCAGCTGGGCCTCGCGGTGCTGGACGACGCGGGCTTCGCCGTCCTGCTGGCCGGCGGTCCGGCGGCGGCCCGGGCACACCTCGGGCTCCAGGACACCGGGGCCGCCGAGGCCGCCCCGGACGGCGCGGCAGACGGCGCCGGGCCCGCGGCGCCGGCCGAGGCCGCTGCGGCCCCCGCGGAGGGCTGACACTCGTTACCGTCCTGATGCCGCGTCACCGGGATCCCGGCGCCGTAAAGGGGGCATTCTGTCACTGTGTGGCGGTGACTCATGGATGTTCTGTCGGTGAGGCGCTCACGGATGTCCGAAAGTCCGCCCTTCCGGCGGACACCGGCTTACCCTTGAGCGCAACAGTGTGTCAGCAAGGGTGATCGGCAAGGGTCCTGTGACCGGAGCCGTAGGGGACACCCGTCACTGACGCCCATCGGCGCCATTGAGGCGCCGTCACCGAAAGGCGGCCTGACGGGGCGGGCCCGACGGAGGACAGGGCTTATGGATCGTTCGACCGGCGGCGCGCCCACACGCCCGCCGCAGGGGGTGGCGGGTGCGGTCCTGCTGCTCGGCGTGCTGCTGGCCGGGGCGGCGCCGCTCATCCCACTGGCCGTCCTGGTCTACCGGCACGAACCCGAGCTGCTGCCGCTCTTCGCGGTCCCGCTCGCCGTCCTGGTGGCCGCCTGGCGGATCGCCCGGGACCGGGCCCGGGACCAGCTCACCGACCCGCTGACGGATCTGCCGAATCGTCACGCCTTGCTGTTGGCGGCCCAGGACGCGATCGCGGACCACCAGGACGAGGAGGACTTCAGCGTCGGGCTGATCCTGCTCGACCTGGACCGGTTCCGGTCGCTCAACGACGCTTTAGGACATACGGCGGGCGACCGGCTGCTCGTGCACATCGCCCGCCGACTGCACCGGGCGCTCCGCTCGGGCACCCACAACCCCGCCCGTAGCGATCCGGACGACGTGTTCTCCAGCCTGCCGCCCGCCGTCCAGCGCGGCGGCCGTCCGGTGGTCGCCCGGATGGGCGGCGACGAGTTCGCCGTCCTGCTCCCCGGCGTCGGCTGCGCGGACACCCTGGAGCGGGTCGCCAAGGCCCTGATCGCCGAACTCGCCGCGCCGATCCGGCTCGACGGGCTGCTGCTCGTCCTGGAGGCCAGTGCCGGCCTCTGTGTCTACCCGAGGCACGCCCAGGACGCCGAGGCGCTGCTCCGCCGGGCGGACGTCGCGATGGCCCACGCCCAGCGCCGCCGCAGCGGCGTCGAGCAGTACGACGAGGCCCGGGACCTCGACACGCCGTACCGGATCGGACTTCTCGGCGACCTCAGGAGGGCGCTGGAGACCAACGAGGTGCAGCTGCACTACCAGCCCAAGGTCGCCTTCGACGGCCGGGTGGTCGGCCTGGAGGCGCTGCTGCGCTGGGACCGGCCGGGCCGCGGCCGGGTCGGCCCGGACGAGTTCATCGGCCTCGCCGAGTCCAGCGGGCTGATGCCCCGGCTCACCGACTACGTACTGGAGGCGGCCGTCGGCCAGCTCGCCTCCTGGCGCCGCCAGGGGCTGGAGGTGCAGGTCGCCGTCAACGTCTCGCCGCGCGACGTGCTCAGCCCGGGGTTCGCCGGCCGGGTGGCCGGCCACCTGACCCGGCAGGGGGTGCCCGCGCACGCCCTCCAGCTGGAGATCACCGAGCGCCTGCTGCTGGACGACTCCCGGCTCGCCGCCGACACCCTGGCCGAGCTGCGCCGCTACGGGGTCGGGATGTCGCTGGACGACTTCGGCACCGGGCACTCCTCGCTGGTGCGGCTGCGCAGCCTGCCGGTCGGCGAGCTCAAGATCGACCGTTCCTTCGTCTCCCGGATGGTCGCCGACCACCACGACGCCGCCGTCGTCCGCTGCTCGGTCGAGCTGGCGCACTCGCTCGGCCTGACCGTGGTCGCCGAGGGCGTCGAGGACGACGAGACCTGGGAGCGCCTGCACAGCATGGGCGTGGACGCCGTCCAGGGCTGGCTGGTCTCGGCCGCGCTGCCCGCCGACCAGGCCACCGCGTGGCTGATGGTGCACCGCAACAACGCCCCGACGGTCGAGTGGCTCACCCCGCGCGCCCTGCGCCCGGTGGTCCAGGCCGAACTCCCGTCACCCGCACCGACGACCCCCCAGTAGTTGCACTGTCAGGGGCGCGGGGCCCCTTTTGATGAACTGCGCGCGCGACCAGGGCACCACGAAGGTGCCCGGTTGCGCGCGCCGTTCCCCGCGCCCCTGCTCTGGTTGCTCTGACGAGTTCCCGCGCCCCATAGGATGGCCTCACAGACCATGAGACCGTGGGCGCCCCCGGTGCCCGGCCTCACCAGAACTCACCCCCTGAGGATCGCTGCATGCCTGGCATCACGCGCGAGGAGGTCGCCCACCTCGCTCGGCTGTCGCGTCTTGAGTTGCAGGCCGAAGAGCTGGACCACTTCGCCGAGCAGCTCGACGTGATCATCGGCGCGGTCGCCCGCGTTTCCGAGGTCGCCGGACAGGACGTACCGCCCACCTCCCACCCGCTGCCGCTGACCAACGTCATGCGCGCGGACGTGGTCCGGCCGTCGCTCACCCCGGAGCAGGCGCTCTCCGGCGCGCCCGCCGCCGAGGAGCAGCGCTTCCGTGTCCCGCAGATCCTCGGGGAGGACTAGTTCCGATGACCGATCTCATCCGCTACACCGCCGCCGAGACGGCCGCCGCGATCTCCTCCGGTGAGGTCAGCGCCGTCGAGGTGGCCCAGGCGCACCTGGACCGCATCGACGCCGTGGACAAGAAGGTCAACGCCTTCCTGCACGTCGACACCGAGGGTGCGCTGAGCGCCGCCCGCGCGGTGGACGCCAAGCGCGCCAAGGGCGAGGAGCTCGGCCCGCTGGCCGGCGTCCCGCTCGCGCTGAAGGACGTCTTCACCACCAAGGGCGTTCCGACCACCTGCGGCTCGAAGATCCTCGAAGGCTGGATCCCGCCGTACGACGCGACGTTGACGACGCGTCTGAAGGACGCGGGCGTGGTGATCCTCGGCAAGACCAACATGGACGAGTTCGCCATGGGGTCCTCCACCGAGAACAGCGCCTACGGCACCACCGGCAACCCGTGGGACCTCTCCCGGATCCCCGGCGGCTCCGGCGGCGGCTCGGCCGCGGCGCTGGCCGCGTTCGAGGCCCCGCTGGCGATCGGCACCGACACCGGCGGCTCGATCCGCCAGCCCGGCGCCGTCACCGGCACGGTCGGCGTCAAGCCGACCTACGGCTCGGTCTCCCGCTACGGCCTGGTCGCCTTCTCGTCCTCGCTGGACCAGGGCGGCCCCTGCGCCCGTACCGTCCTCGACGCGGCCCTGCTGCACGAGGCGATCGCCGGACACGACCCGCTCGACTCCACCTCGATCGACGCGCCGGTGCCGGCCGTGGTCGAGGCCGCCAAGCGCCGCGACATCCGCGGCATGCGGATCGGCGTGGTCAAGGAGTTCGCGGGCGAGGGCTACCAGGCCGGCGTGATGCAGCGCTTCAACGAGAGCGTCGAGCTGCTGCGCGAGCTGGGTGCGGAGGTCGTCGAGGTCTCCTGCCCGTCCTTCACCCTCGCGATGCCGGCGTACTACCTGATCGCGCCGAGCGAGGCCTCCTCCAACCTGGCCCGCTTCGACGCCATGCGGTACGGCCTGCGGGTCGGCGACGACGGCACCCGCTCGGCCGAGGACGTCACCGCCCTCACCCGCGAGGCCGGCTTCGGCGACGAGGTCAAGCGCCGCATCATCCTCGGCACGTACGCGCTCTCCTCGGGCTACTACGACGCCTACTACGGCTCGGCGCAGAAGGTCCGCACGCTCATCTCGCGGGACTTCGACGCGGCCTTCGCGGGCGTGGACGTGCTGGTCTCGCCGACCACGCCGACCACCGCCTTCCCGATCGGCGAGCGCGCCGACGACCCGCTGGCGATGTACCTGGCCGACCTGTGCACCATCCCGTCCAACCTCGCGGGCAACGCGGCCATGTCGCTGCCCTGCGGGCTCGCGCCGGAGGACAATCTCCCGGTCGGCCTGCAGATCATCGCTCCCGCGATGGCGGACGACCGCCTGTACCGCGTGGGCGGCGCCGTCGAGGCCGCGCTCAACGACAAGTGGGGGCACACCCTGCTGGAGGAGGCACCGGCACTGTGAGCAAGATTGCCAAGGCAAAAGCCAGTGGTTCGATCAAGGGGTGGAAGCACTCGAAGGCCGGCCTGTGGCTGTCCATCGGGACCAGCGCGTTCGGCGCGATCTCGGTCGTCAAGGACGTCAAGAAGGCCCGCGGCGACCAGGACACCCTGAAGCTGATCAACGCGGTGGTCGGCGCGGTGGCCCTGGTCACCGGCACCGCCCTGCTGGTCCGTGAGCTCAGGCAGCTCGGGGACGACGACATCCTGCTGGGCTGAGTGCCCGCCGGGCCCGGCCCCCTTGCAGCGGGGCCGGGCCCGTACCTCCCAAGACTTTCAGTGATAGCGAAGGGGACGCTGTGAGCGTCATGAACCTGGTGTCCTACGACGACGCCATGGCCTCCTACGACCCGGTGATGGGCCTTGAGGTCCACGTCGAGCTGGGCACCAAGACCAAGATGTTCTGCGGGTGCTCGACCGAGCTCGGCGCCGAGCCGAACAGCCAGACCTGCCCGACCTGCCTCGGCCTGCCCGGCTCGCTGCCGGTGGTCAACGCGATCGGCGTCGAGTCCGCGATCAAGATCGGCCTCGCGCTGAACTGCGAGATCGCCGAGTGGTGCCGGTTCGCCCGGAAGAACTACTTCTACCCGGACATGCCGAAGAACTTCCAGACCTCGCAGTACGACGAGCCGATCGCCTTCAACGGCTACCTCGACGTGCAGCTGGAGGACGGCGAGATCTTCCGGGTCGAGATCGAGCGCGCCCACATGGAGGAGGACACCGGCAAGTCCTCCCACATCGGCGGCGCGACCGGCCGCATCCACGGTGCCTCGCACTCGCTGCTCGACTACAACCGGGCCGGCATCCCGCTGATCGAGATCGTCACCAAGCCGATCGAGGGCGCGGGCGTCCGCGCCCCCGAGGTCGCCAAGGCGTACGTCGCCGAGCTGCGCGAGCTGATCAAGGCGCTGGACGTCTCCGAGGCCCGGATGGACAAGGGCCAGATGCGCTGCGACGTCAACCTGTCGCTGCGCCCGCACGGCCGGGAGAAGTTCGGCACCCGCTCGGAGACCAAGAACGTCAACTCGCTGCGCAGCGTGGAGCGGGCCGCCCGGTTCGAGATCATGCGGCACGCCACCGTGCTCGACGACGGCGGGACGATCGTCCAGGAGACCCGGCACTTCCACGAGGAGGACGGCTCCACCACGGCCGGCCGGATCAAGGACAACGCCGAGGACTACCGGTACTTCCCGGAGCCCGACCTCGTCCCGATCGCCCCCTCCCGCGAGTGGGTCGAGGAGCTGCGGGCCGGGCTGCCCGAGCTGCCGCGCCTGCGTCGCGCGCGCCTCCAGGGCGAGTGGGGCCTGTCGGACAAGGACATGCAGTCGGTGCTCAACGCCGGCGCCGTCCAGCCGATCCTGGACACCATCGCGGCCGGCGCCCCCGCCGACCAGGCCCGCAAGTGGTGGATGGGCGAGCTGGCCCGCCGGGCCAACGAGACCGGCACCGACCTCGCCGAGCAGCCGATCACCCCGGCCCAGGTGGCCCGGGTCTGCGCGCTCGTCGCCGAGGGCAAGCTCAACGACAAGCTGGCCCGCCAGGTCATCGAGGCCGTGCTCGCCGGCGAGGGTGAGCCGGACGCGGTCGTCGAGCAGCGCGGCCTGGCCGTCGTCTCGGACGACTCCGCGCTCGGCGCAGCCGTCGACCAGGCGATCGCCGAGAACGCCGGCATCGCCGACAAGATCCGCGACGGCAAGATCGCGGCCGTCGGAGCCCTGGTCGGCGCGGTCATGAAGACCACCCGCGGCCAGGCCGACGCCGCCCGCGTCAAGGACCTCATCCTGGCCAAGCTCGGCGTCCAGGCCTGACCCCAGGCCGACGACCCCAGGGGCACGGAAAACCACCCGGTTTCCCGTGCCCCTTCGCTGTTCCCCACCCGGCGGGCCGCCTCTCAGGGGACCGGGCGCCTCTCCAGGGCCGCGTGGGACTGCGCGAGACCGGGAGCAACGCCGCCGCACCTCCCGCTCCGCGCAGCGCTCCCCGCGAAGCCGCCCGCAGGGCAACCCCCACCCGACCGGGTTGATCCGGGCGAAGCGGATGCAGAACCCAGCACCCTGACCATTACTCTAAGTTGAGTGTATGTGTCATTGAGTGACCAGAGTGGTGTAGTGTCCCGAGTGGGAACACCGGTACGGCGCGGCGGATCGACTTCGCCGGCCCGCCCCGGAGGTGCCGGAACGGGCCTTCGGGGGCACTGTGATGACGCGGCGTCAGGTCGCTTCGTGCGGTGGCACAGCCGAGGTCCGGGCGCGCTGCGGCCCCGGGCCGGAGGGGGAGATGTCGAGTGAACTCCACCGATGCGGTGCTGCCTGCCGCGCCCACGCCCGGGCCGGCCCCGGCGGGGGAGGCCCGCACCTGCCCGCACCACCTGCACCCCTGGGCGGCCGAGCCCCCGCCCGGCCGCTCCGAAGTCGTGAAGTGCTGGCTGGCCACCTCCTGGGCCGCCAAGTCGGCGGCGGCCAGGGCCTGGTGGGGCAGCCCCTGGTACCTGACCCCGTGGGTGCTGGCCACCCGCGCCGTCCGGACGCCCGACGCGGCCCTGGTCGCGCTCTGCCTCGGGTACGCGCTGGGGGCCGCCCTGGACTGGGGGTCACCCCCGCTGGCGACCTTCATGGGCGACTTCGGGCTCGCCGCCGCCGCCCTCGCCGCCGCCCTCTCCTGCCTGCTGCACGGCTGCACCGTCGGCGGCCCGTCCCGCCCGGCCTGGCTGCTGTTCGGCCTGTCCTCCTCCGTGGTGGCGTTCGGCAACGGCACCTGGGGCTGGTACGAGTTCGTGCTCCACACCGACGTGCCGCAGAACTCGCCCGCCGAGTACGCCTTCCTGCTCTTCGCCCCGCTCGCCATCACCGGCCTGCTGGTGCTCGCCCAGCGCCCCCGGACGGCCGCCGCCTGGCTCTGCCTGCTGCTGGACGGGTGGCTGGTCGCGGGCTCGCTGCTCACCCTCAGCTGGAGCCTCGCGCTCGGCCGGGTCGCGGCGGGCGAGGGCGACGACCCCGTCCGGCTCGCGCTCGGCCTGGCCTACCCGGTGCTGGACATCCTGCTGATCAGCCTGGTGGTCGGCCTGCGCCTGCGCAGCCGGGACGGCAACCGGGCCGCCGTCCACACCGCGATGGTCGCCCTCGCGGTGACCGTGGTCTGCGACGCCCTCTTCACCTCGCCGGAGTTGCGGATGAGCTACCACTCCGGCGAGCTGCTCGACGCGGGCTGGTTCTCCGGGAGCGTGCTGCTGGCCCGGGCCCCCTGGTCGGCCAGCCGGCGCCCGAGCCGCGAGCACCCCTCGGCCGGCGGCACCCCGCGCCGGCGGGTCGCCTCCACCTTCAGCGCCCTGACGCCGTACGTCGCGGCCGCGGTCTGCACGGCCGGGATCCTCTACAACGCCCTGGGCGGGCAGCCGTTGGACCGGGTGGTGATCGCCACCGCCTGCACGGTCGGCTTCGCGCTGATCCTGCGCCAGGGCGTGATGCTGGTGGACAACCTCAAGCTGGCGCAGGAACTGGCCCAGAAGGAGGCGCACTTCCGTTCGCTGGTGCAGGGCTCCAGCGACGTCATCATGATCGCGGGCGCCAACGGCGCGCTCAGCTACGTGAGCCCGGCCGCCCTCGGCGTCTACGGCCGGGATCCGGAGGAGCTGGTCGGCGGCAACCTGCTCAACCTCGTCCACCCCGACGACGTCGACCGGATGCTGCTGGAGGTCCGGCGGCTGCTCGTCAAGAGCCACGGCCGCCGGACGGGCGAGGCCGGCGGCGAGCCGTCGGCCCGGGTCGAGTGCCGGATCCGCTCCGGCGGCGGCGAGTGGCTGCACGTCGAGTCCACGGTGAACCGCTACCGGGACGGGCTGATCCTCAACAGCCGGGACGTCACCGAGCGGGTGATACTGCAGGCCCAGCTCCAGCACAACGCCTTCCACGACCCGCTGACCGACCTGCCCAACCGCGCCCTCTTCACCCAGCGCGTCCGCGCCGCCCTGGCCGCCCCCGCGGTGCCCGGCCGACGGGCCGCCGAGCAGTACGGCTGCGGCCTCGACGGCCCGGCCGACAGCGTCTACACCGGCCCGGACGGCTCCCGCGAGCACCCCGCCCAGGACAGCCCCGCCATCGCCGTGCTCTTCCTCGACCTGGACGGCTTCAAGGCCGTCAACGACACCGCCGGGCACCAGGTCGGCGACGAGCTGCTGGTGCAGGCGGCCCGCCGGCTCCAGGGCGCGGTACGGGCCGGGGACACCGTCGCGCGGTTCGGCGGGGACGAGTTCGCCGCCCTGGTCTGCGGGCGGCTCGGCCGCACCCAGGTCCACGAACTCGCCGAACGGCTGCGCTCCGCGCTCTCCGAGCCGTACTGGATCGGCGGCGCCGAACTGGGCGTCGCCGCCAGTATCGGCATCGCCTTCGGGCCCCGCGGCCACGCGCCTGCCGCCGATCCGGCGATGACCGACCCGAAGGCCGCCACCGACGAGCTGATGCGCAACGCCGACCTGGCGATGTACCGGGCGAAGTCCCAGGGCAAGGGCCGGGTGGTGCTCTACACCCCGGCCATGCGGACCGAGCTCGACCGCCGGGCCGAGCTGGAGGAGCGGCTGCGGGTCGCCGTCCGGGAGGGCGGCTTCACCCTGCTCCACCAGCCGGTGGTGGACCTGCGCACCGGCGCGGTCACCGCCGTCGAGGCGCAGGCCCGCTGGCGCTCCGCCCAGGGGCTGCTGCTCACCCCGGCCGAGTTCCTGCGCTCCGCCGAGCAGGGCGACGCGGCCACCCGGTTCGCCCGCTGGATGCTCCAGGAGGCGGTCACCACGGCCGCCGCCCGCCGGGCCGACCTGGACCCGCCCAGATCCGTCCCCGTCCCGGTCTCGGTCCGGCTGAGCGCCGAGCGGCTCTGCGCGCCCGGCATGTACGAGGCGATCGTCGCGGTGCTCCGCGAGACCAGGCTGCCCGCCGAGCACCTGGTGATCGAGCTGGCCCGGACGGGCCCGGACACCCTCGCCGACGAGCTCGGACGCCGGCTGGCCGCGCTGCGCCGGGCCGGGGTCTGCACCACGGTGGCCGGCTTCGGGGCGGGCAACGGCTCGCTCGGCGCGCTGGCCCGGCTCCCGTTCGACGCGCTCAAGCTGGACCGCAGCCTCGTCCAGGACGTCGCCGACTCGGCGGTCACCAGGGCGCTGGCCGGGCACGCGCTGCGGCTGGGCCGCGACCTCGGCCTGGTCACCCTCGCGGAGGGGGTCGACCACGCCCGGCAGGTGGTGGCGCTCCAGGAGCTGGGCTGCCGCCAGGCACAGGGGCTGGCCTTCGCGCAGCCGCTGGACGAGCACCGGCTGCGCCGGGCGCTGGCCCGCCGGGTGTACCCGCTGCCGCGCCCGCTCGGATCGCTGTCGGCCAGACGCGCCTACCTAGCGGTCGACACCCGTTCGGGTGGCCGTGCGGACCCGGGTTCGGGGCGGGTCGTACACCGCCACGGGGCCCCCGACCTGCCCGAACGCCGGATGCCCACCAGTCCGTTGACAGGTCCGCATGGTGAGACCTCCGTCCCACCTGCTTGACACTCCCCACCTACGGGGAGGAAGGTCGTTGCCATGCGCACCCGAATTCTCGTACTTGGCGGGCGCGTCGGCTGAGTGGGCCATCGTGCCCTACTTTGACAGACCGACGCGCCACCCCTCGCATGCCCTTGGCACGAGGGGTTTTTTGTTGCACCGGAACTGTTGAAACCCGCAATACACCTGGCCTCCAGACCCCGCCCGATCGGCACCAGACGGGCGGACGATGGAGGCAGAGCCGGAGACCGGTCACCCAAGGCGAGACCCGTACTCGCCCGGCCGGCAGAACCCGAGAAGAGACAGGCAGATGACTGAGCACGCCGCATCCCCCCGCCGTGGGGACAACCCGGCCGCCCACGCTCCGGGTCCCACCACCGTCGTCGAGACGATGACCGGCGCGCAGTCGCTCATCCGCTCGCTCGAGGCCGTAGGCGCGGACACGGTCTTCGGCATCCCGGGTGGGGCCATTCTTCCGGCGTACGACCCGCTGATGGACTCGGCCAAGGTGCGCCACATCCTGGTCCGGCACGAGCAGGGCGCCGGCCACGCCGCGACCGGCTACGCGCAGGCCACCGGCAAGGTCGGGGTCTGCATGGCGACCTCCGGGCCGGGCGCGACCAACCTGGTCACCCCGATCGCCGACGCCTACATGGACTCCGTCGCGATGGTCGCGATCACCGGGCAGGTCGCCTCCAAGGCGATCGGCACGGACGCCTTCCAGGAGGCGGACATCTGCGGCATCACGATGCCGATCACCAAGCACAACTTCCTGGTCACCGACCCGGCCGAGATCCCCCGGGTGATCGCCGAGGCGTTCCACATCGCCGCCACCGGCCGCCCGGGCCCGGTGCTGGTCGACATCGCCAAGGACGCGCTGCAGGCCACCACCGTCTTCCGCTGGCCGGTCGAGATGTCGCTGCCGGGCTACCGGCCCGTCACCAAGCCGCACGCCAAGCAGATCCGCGAGGCCGCGCGGATGCTGGTGAGCGCCAGGAAGCCGGTCCTCTACGTCGGCGGCGGCGTCCTGAAGGCGGGTGCCGCCACCGAGCTGCGGATCCTCGCCGAGCTGACCGGCGCGCCGGTGGTCACCACCCTGATGGCTCTGGGCGTCTTCCCCGACAGCCACCCGCAGCACCTGGGCATGCCCGGCATGCACGGCTCCGTCCCGGCCGTCACCGCCCTGCAGAAGTCCGACCTGCTGTTCACCCTCGGCGCCCGCTTCGACGACCGGGTCACCGGCAAGCTGGACAGCTTCGCCCCGTACGCCAAGGTCGTGCACGCGGACATCGACCCGGCCGAGATCGGCAAGAACCGCCCGGCGGACGTGCCGATCGTCGGCGACGCCCGCGAGGTGCTGGCCGACCTGATCGTCGCCGTCCAGGCCGAGTACGACGCCGGGCACAAGAGCGACTACGCCGACTGGTGGGTCAAGCTCAACGAGTGGAAGAAGACCTACCCGCTGGGCTACGAGCCGGCCCCGAACGGCGAGCTCTCCCCGCAGCAGGTGATCGAGCGGATCGGTCAGCTCGTCGGCTCGGACGCCATCTACGCGGCGGGCGTCGGCCAGCACCAGATGTGGGCCTCGCAGTTCATCAGCTACGAGAAGCCGGCCACCTGGCTGAACTCCGGCGGCGCGGGGACGATGGGCTACGCCGTCCCGGCCGCGATGGGCGCCAAGGCGGGCAAGCCGGAGGCCGTGGTCTGGGCGATCGACGGCGACGGCTGCTTCCAGATGACCAACCAGGAGCTGGTCACCTGCGCGCTGAACAACATCCCGATCAAGGTCGCGATCATCAACAACGGCTCGCTGGGCATGGTCCGCCAGTGGCAGACGCTCTTCTACAACCAGCGGTACTCCAACACCGTGCTGCACTCCGGTCCCGAGCACGACGGCATCGCCGCCCCCGCCCAGGGCACCCGGATCCCCGACTTCGTGCTGCTCTCGGAGGCGATGGGCTGCGTCGGCCTGCGCTGCGAGCGCCCGGAGGACCTGGACGCGGTGATCGAGCAGGCGATGGCGATCAACGACCGCCCGGTGGTCATCGACTTCATCGTCCACCAGGACGCCATGGTCTGGCCGATGGTCGCCGCCGGCACCAGCAACGACGAGATCCTCGCCGCCCGGGACGTCCGCCCCGACTTCGGCGACGACCTCGACTAACAGCCCCGACCAACCGATAGAGAGCTCATGACCATCATGTCCAAGCACACCCTCTCCGTCCTGGTCGAGAACAAGCCCGGCGTGCTCGCCCGCATCGCCGCCCTGTTCTCCCGTCGGGGTTTCAACATCGACTCCCTCGCCGTCGGCCCGACCGAGCACCCGGACATCTCCCGGATGACGATCGTGGTCAACGTCGAGGACCTGCCGCTGGAGCAGGTCACCAAGCAGCTGAACAAGCTGGTCAACGTGATAAAGATCGTCGAACTCGACCAGGCCGCTGCGATCCAGCGGGAACTGGTCCTGGTCAAGGTCCGCGCCGACGCCGAAACCCGGTCGCAGGTCGTGGAGATCGTCCAGCTCTTCCGCGCCAAGACGGTCGACGTCTCCCCGGACGCCGTGACCATCGAGGCCACCGGCAGCTCCGACAAGCTGGAGGCGATGCTGCGGATGCTGGAGCCGTACGGCATCAAGGAGCTCGTCCAGTCCGGCCTGGTGGCGATCGGCCGAGGCGCCCGCTCCATCACCGACCGCTCCCTCCGGGCCCTGGACCGCTCTGCCTAGAGCTTCGCTCTCAGGCAACTGGTGAGCCACAGACAGGGGCGCGGGGAACTGCGCGGGACCGGAAGGCTACGGTCCGCAGGTTCCCACTTCGCGCAGTTCCTCGCGCCCCCACCGGTTGACCGGTTGCCTCCCCGGAGCCCCCCCGTCTCACCCCCTGAAGCACCGCCCCACACCACCGCCGGGCCGACGTACGGTAAGTACGCAACGCACCTGGTACACCACACGCAAGGAGATGTGCCCCCGTGGCCGAGCTGTTCTACGAAGACGATGCCGACCTGTCCATCATCCAGAGCCGCAAGGTCGCGGTCATCGGCTACGGCAGCCAGGGCCACGCCCACGCGCTGTCCCTGCGCGACTCGGGCGTGGACGTCAGGGTCGGCCTGCTGGAGGGCTCCAAGTCCCGCGCGAAGGCGGAGGAGGCCGGCCTGACGGTCGCCACCCCGTCCGAGGCCGCCGCCTGGGCCGACGTCATCATGATCCTGGTGCCGGACCCGATCCAGGGCGATGTCTACAAGGAGGCGATCGAGCCGAACCTGAAGGCGGGCGACGCGCTCTTCTTCGGCCACGGCCTCAACATCCGCTTCGGCTTCATCACGCCGCCGTCGGACGTCGACGTCTGCATGGTCGCCCCGAAGGGCCCGGGCCACCTGGTCCGCCGTCAGTACGAGGAGGGCCGTGGCGTCCCCGCGATCGTCGCGGTCGAGCAGGACGCCACCGGCAAGGGCCTGGAGCTGGCGCTCTCGTACGCCAAGGGCATCGGCGCCACCAAGGCCGGCGTCATCAAGACCACCTTCACCGAGGAGACCGAGACCGACCTGTTCGGTGAGCAGGCCGTCCTCTGCGGCGGTACGGCCGCCCTGGTCAAGGCCGGTTTCGAGACCCTGGTCGAGGCCGGCTACCAGCCGGAGATCGCCTACTTCGAGTGCCTGCACGAGCTGAAGCTCATCGTCGACCTGATGTACGAGGGCGGCCTGGAGAAGATGCGCTGGTCCATCTCGGAGACCGCCGAGTGGGGCGACTACGTGACCGGCCCGCGCATCATCACCGCCGACACCAAGGCCGAGATGAAGAAGGTCCTCGCCGAGATCCAGGACGGCACCTTCGCCAACACCTGGATCGCCGAGTACAAGGCGGGCCTGCCCAAGTACAACGAGTACAAGACCGCCGACTCCGAGCACCTGCTGGAGACCACCGGCAAGAAGCTCCGCAAGCTGATGAGCTGGGTCGACGAGAAGGCGTAACAAGGGCTAACTGCCTTGTACAACCAGGCTGCTCCCGTCCGGGTGATTTCGCCGGTCGGGAGCAGCCCCGCCCTCTGCCCGTCGATACACTTCCGAGTGCGCGTCAGGCCCACAGCGTCGTGCGTCTACCTACGCGGCTATGCCACCTTCCCCCTGTTCGTCGTGCCAGCCACATGCCGAGGGGAACCGGACAGTTAAGGACACTGTCGTGAGCAAATCCGTAGTTCTCATCGCCGAAGAGCTGTCGCCCGCCACCGTCGACGCGCTGGGCCCCGACTTCGAGATCCGCCACTGCAACGGCGGGGACCGGAACGAACTCCTGACCGCCATCGCGGACGTGGACGCCATCCTGATCCGCAGTGCCACCAAGGTGGACGCGGAGGCGCTGGCCGTCGCGAAGAAGCTGAAGGTCGTCGCCCGCGCGGGCGTCGGTCTGGACAACGTGGACGTCTCCGCCGCCACCAAGGCCGGCGTGATGGTCGTGAACGCCCCGACCTCCAACATCGTCACCGCCGCCGAGCTCGCCTGCGGTCTGCTGATCGCCAGCGCCCGGCACATCGCGCCCGCCAACGCCGCGCTCAAGCAGGGCGAGTGGAAGCGCAACAAGTACACCGGCGTCGAGCTGAGCGAGAAGACCCTCGGCGTGGTCGGCCTCGGCCGGATCGGCGTGCTGGTCGCCCAGCGGATGTCCGCCTTCGGCATGAAGATCGTCGCGTACGACCCCTACATCCAGGCCGCCCGCGCGGCCCAGATGGGCGTCAAGCTGCTCTCGCTCGAAGAGCTGCTGGAGGTCTCGGACTTCATCACCGTCCACCTCCCGAAGACCCCCGAGACGATCGGCCTGATCGGCGACGAGGCGCTGCACAAGGTCAAGCCGACCGTGCGCATCGTCAACGCCGCCCGTGGCGGCATCGTGGACGAGGCCGCGCTCGCCAGCGCGCTGCGCGACGGCCGGGTGGCCGGCGCGGGCCTGGACGTCTACGCCAAGGAGCCGTGCACCGACTCCCCGCTGTTCGCCTTCGACAACGTGGTCGCCACCCCGCACCTCGGCGCCTCCACCGACGAGGCCCAGGAGAAGGCCGGCATCGCCGTCGCCAGGTCGGTGCGCCTCGCGCTCGCGGGCGAGCTGGTCCCGGACGCGGTCAACGTGCAGGGCGGTGTGATCGCCGAGGACGTACGCCCGGGCCTGCCGCTCGCCGAGAAGCTCGGCCGGATCTTCACCGCGCTGGCCGGCGAGGTCGCCGTCCGCCTCGATGTCGAGGTCCGCGGCGAGATCACCCAGCACGACGTCAAGGTGCTCGAACTCTCGGCTCTCAAGGGCGTGTTCGAGGATGTCGTGGCGGAGACGGTGTCCTACGTCAACGCCCCGCTGTTCGCGCAGGAGCGCGGTGTCGAGGTCCGCCTGACGACCAGCAGCGAGAGCCCCGAGCACCGCAACGTGATCACCGTGCGCGGCACCCTCGCCGACGGCGGCGAGATCGCCATCTCGGGCACGCTCTCCGGCCCGAAGCAGATCCAGAAGATCGTCGGTGTGGACGCCTTCGACGTGGACGTCGCGCTCACCGACCACATGGCCTTCTTCAAGTACGAGGACCGCCCCGGCGTGGTCGGCACCCTCGGCCAGATCCTCGGCAACGCCGGCATCAACATCGCGGGCATGCAGGTCGCCCGGGACGGTGACCGCGCGCTGGCCTCGATCACCGTGGACAGCGAGGTCTCGCAGGAGGTCCTGACCGAGATCGCCGCCGCGATCGGTGCCCAGTTCGCCCGCGCGGTCAACCTCGGCTGACCGTTCGCCACCTTTTTTCCTTCACTTCCCGACAGCCCTCCAGGCCTGTTGTGCTGATTGTGCAACAGCAGACCAGGGGGGCTGTCGTCGTCGAATCCGGACTCTCTATGCTCATCCCCGTCATCACCGCACCAAGGGGAGGAAACCCGGCATGAGCGACGGAATCGGCAGCCTGTTCGGCATAGCGCAGCAGCTGCTCGGGAACGCCCAGCAGCAGGGCCACGGGGAGCAGCACGACAACTTCCTGGAGGGGCTCAGCCAGCGCCTCCTGGACGGCCACGAGCCGGTCCAGAACGGCGTCACCTACGAGATCGACGAGAAGTTCTTCTCGCCCACCCACGACTTCTGGATCAAGCGTGGCGGCGAGCGGGTCTTCCAGGTCGACGAGAAGATGTTCAGCTTCAGCGGCGTCATCGCGCTGCAGGACGTCAACGGCAACGAGCTGTACCGGATCTCCGAGAAGATCATGACGCTCCGGGACATCCGCTACATCCAGCGCGGTGAGCAGCGGATCGCCACCGTGAAGAAGTCGCTCTTCTCGCCGCTGGTCTACAAGTTCACCGTGACCTTCGAGAACGGTGCCGAGCTGCACGTCACGGGCAACATCACCGACCACCAGTACGCCATCACCTACGGCGAGCAGGAGGTCGCGCACATCGCCCGCAAGTGGTCGCTGCTGAGCGAGCACTACGGCGTCACCATCGTCCCGGGCCAGGACGACGCCCTGCTGCTGACCATCGCGGCCTGCGCCGAGGCCATGGTGCTGGACGACTGATCCCGCACCGCCCCGCCGGGGCCCGGACCGCTGCGGCGGCCCGGGCCCCGGCGCGTTCCCGGCGGTGTCTCAGATAGTAGGAAATCCAAGTAGTTGTGCAGACAGCGACGGTGGGTCCGTCGTACCTTGTAAGGGCCGGATGGTGAGCCCACCCCTCTCAAACGAGAGCGCGAGGCCCCTCCGTGCCGTACGCGCATCGACAGGCGACCCCTGCTCGGCGTACCAACTTCTCCCCACCCTCAGCACGTTCCTGTGCCCTGAACCGAGGAGCCCGGTATGCCCCACGCAAACCTGCTCACCCACCGTGACCACGCCGCCCCCACCACCACCGCCCGCACCCCGCGCCGCCACCGTCGCGCCGAGCCCGACCCGCACGCGGCGGCCGCCCTCCAGCGCGCCCTCGACCGCCGCGACAACGGCGGCGCCACCGGCCACGGCCAGTAGCCGCACACGCTCACGCACGAAGCAGGGGCGCATGGGGGTACCTCCCGGCCGAAGGCTGGGGGAGAACCCCCACGCGCCCCTGTCGTGGTTCTCCGCGGGCGCCGGGTCACCACTGGGCCGAATGCCTGACGGGTCGTCACCCACAGGAGTGCATGCCCTCCCCGGAAGAGGGAAACCGCTGGCCAGGGTCAACGCGGTGATCCTAATTTGGTGCCTCCGGGAGGGTGCCCACCCCTGCTGGGGGAGGCGGACCTGTGCGTACCCACGCTGCTCTGACCCGGATCGGGATCACCCTCGCCGTCGTCGCAGGTTCCGCCGCGCTGGCCCTGCCGCCCACCGGCGCCGCGGCCGGAGCCTTCGGGGGCGGCCCCTTCGCGGGCGGCGCCCGCGCCGAAGGCCTCCCGCAGAGCGTCCTGCTCGAACTCGACACCGAGGCCGCCGCCCCGGCCTGGCGCCGGGCCGGGGCCGATGCCCGCCGGGCGAGCCGCACTCCGGAGGAGATCCGCCGGGCGGCCGCCCGGGCCGGGGCCGAGCAGCGCGGGCGGGTGGACCAGGCACTGGACCGTCTGGCCGGCGCCGTCCGCCGGGCCGCCCCGGGAGCCCGCGAGCTCTACCGCACCCGCACCCTGATCACCGGCCTCGCGGTGACGGCCCCGCCCGCGCGGCTGGCCGCGCTGCGCGCGCTGCCCGGCGTGCGGGCGGTGCATCCGATCACCCGGAAGGAGCGCGGCAACGCGTACTCCGTCCCGCTCACCGGCGCGCCCTCGGTCTGGTCCGGCGAGCTCGCCGACGCCGGGCTGCCAGGCAACACCGGGGCGGGCGTGCGGATCGGCATCATCGACTCCGGCATCGACTACACCCACGCCGACTTCGGCGGCCCGGGCACCGAGCAGGCGTTCCGCTCGGTCGAGCGCGGCAAGCCGGCCCCGGCCGCGCTGTTCCCGACCGCCAAGGTGATCGGCGGCAAGGACCTGGTCGGCGACGACTACAACCCGGACCCGTCCGCCGCCGGCTACCAGCCGGTGCCGCACCCGAGCGGCAACCCGCTGGACTGCGCGCTGAACGGGCACGGCACCCACGTCGCGGGCACCGCGGCCGGCCTCGGCGTCACCGCCGACGGCAAGCCCTACACCGGCCCGTACCACCCCGGGCTGGACCCGGCCGGCTTCAAGGTCGGCCCGGGCGCCGCGCCCGGCGCGAAGCTGTACGCGATCCGGGTCTTCGGCTGCGACGGCTCGACCGACCAGCTCGCCCAGGCCCTGGACGTGGCCGCCGACCCGAACGGCGACGGCGACCTCTCGGACCGCCTCGACGTCGTCAACCTCTCGCTCGGCAGCCGCTTCGGCGACCCCGACGACGCCGACGCGCTGGCCGCCGACCACCTCGCCGAACTGGGCACCGTGGTGGTCGCGGCGGCCGGCAACGAGGGCGACCAGTACGGCGTCGGCGGCAGCCCGGGCACCGCCGCCCGCGCCATCGCGGTGGCCGCCTCGGTGGACGGGCACGGCGACGCGGACGGCATCCGGGTGCTCGCCCCCCAGTCACTGGCCGGGCCCGTCCCCGCGTACTGGAGCGCCAAGTACCCGGGCTGGTCGACCGCGGACGTCAGCGGCGAGCTGGCCCTGCCGGCGGACCAGGTGGACGGCTGCACGGCCTTCGACGCGGCCGACGCCGCCCGGCTCAAGGGCAAGGTCGCGGTGCTCGGCTGGCACGCCAAGGACCCGGACCGGGCCTGCGGCTCGGCCGCCCGGGCCGACCACGCGGCGGCCGCCGGCGCGGTCGGCGCGCTGTTCGCCTCCGACGGCGGCAACCTGGTCGAGATCGCGGGGGACGACAAGATCCCCACCGCGATCCTGGCCCGCGCCGACGGCGACCGGCTGGTCAAGGCGATGGCCGACGGCCCGGTGCGGGTGCAGCTGGCCGCCCCCGGCAACACGCTGCACGGCTCGGTCGCCGAGGACCAGCCGCAGCGGGTGGACACCCTGGCCGCCTTCACCTCCCGGGGCATCGGGGTGCCCGGCGTCGTCAAGCCGGACGTCGCCGCGCCCGGCGAGAGCATCTGGTCGGCGCGGGTCGGCACCGGCGCCGGCGGTATGCGCGAGGACGGCACCTCGATGGCCACCCCGCACGTCACCGGGCTGGCCGCGCTGGTCCGCGCCGCCCACCCGGACTGGTCGGTCGCCGAGGTCAAGGCGGCGCTGATGAACACGGCGGGCGACACCTGGCTCGGCGAGAACCGGTCCGGCCCGTCCTACGGCCCGGAGCGGACGGGCGCCGGGCGGGCCCGGGTGGACCTCGCCGTCCGCACCCCGGCCGTGGCGTACGCGGCGGGGGAGGGCTCGGTCGACGGCGCGGTCGGCGTCTCGTTCGGCCCCGTCCCGGTGACCGGGCCGACCGAGCAGAGCCGGGAGGTCGAGATCCGCAACTTCTCGGACCAGCCGCTCGACTACGACACCGGCTACCTGCCGTCCACCGAAGTCCCCGGTGCCGCCTTCGACCTGTCGCCGGCCCGGGTCACCGTCCCGGCGGGCGGGACGGCCCGGGTCACCGTCACACTGCGGGTCCCCGGGCAGCTCGGCCGGGCGCCCGACCCGACCATCGACCTCACCCAGGCGGGCCGGGCCCGCAGCTACCGGGCCGAGCTGTCCGGACGGCTGCTGCTCACCCCGGCGGCCGCCGGGCTGCCGGCCCTGCGGGTCCCGCTGTTCGCCGCGCCGCGTCCCGCCTCCGAGCTGTCGGCCGGTCCGCAGGCCCGCGCCTCGCAGACCTCCACCCTGCTCACCCTGACCGGCTCCGGCGCGCCGGCCGAAGGCGGCGGCGCGCTGGTGAGCGCCTTCGCGCTCGGCGGGGAGGCCGCCCGCTGGCCCGACTGCCCCGCGGACATGCGGGAGAGCGAGAAGAGCAAGGACCTCTGCGTCACCCGGGCCGGTGACCGCGCGGCCAACCTGCGGGTGGCCGGCGCCGCCAGCGACGCCCCGGCGGTCGGCGGCGACCCGCTGGCCGAGGGCACCCTCTACCTGGTCGCGAGCTTCTGGGCCCCGGGCGCCACCCCGGTGAGCAGCTTCGGCGTGCGCGCCTCGCTGGACACCGACGGCGACGGCGTGCCGGACGTGATCGTGGTCGGCGACCGGCTGACGGGCAGCGACGTCCTGGTGGCCCGCGCCCTGGACGCCCGGACGGGCAAGGAACTGGACGTCCAGCCGCTGAACGCGCACTGGGGTGACACCGACACCGACCTGCTGGACAGCGACACCGTCGTGCTGCCCGTCCGGCTGTCGGCCCTGCCGGGCCTGAAGCAGGGCGGCGGCACGGTGCACTACGCCCTCTGGACGGGCCTGGACCAGGCCGGCACCCCCAAGGCCAAGGATGCGGTCTCCTCGATCGGCCTGGACGGTGAGCGCCCGACGCTGGCGATCGACGTGCTGCACCCGGCCCTCGACGTCCGCAGCGGCTTCGGCGGCCCGGCGGCGGTCACCGCCCCGGAGCGGCCGGGCTCGGTGCTGGAGGTCCGCCGCACGCCGGGGGACACCACCCGGCTGCTACTTGTCCACCACCTCAACGTGGACGGGCGGCGCGTCGAGATCGTCGGCTGAGGCCGGCCGGCCCGGGTCGCGGCCGGTCAGCACCAGCTTCGACAGCACGAAGGTGACCGGCAGCGCGACCACCGCCGCCAGCAGCGGCGCGATCCGGTCGTCCACCCCGCACCACTGGACCAGCGCCAGCACGCCGCCGCTCTGCACCAGGTAGTTGGTGACGTTGGGCAGCGGGAAGAGCAGGAACTTCCGCCAGGTGGGCCTGGTCCGGTAGGTGAAGTAGGTGTTCATGAAGAACGACCCGACCATGCTGGCCAGGAACGCGGCGGTGAACGCGGCGAAGTACGGCAGGTGCGGGTGGAGCAGCAGGTAGCAGGTGTAGAAGACCGCGGTGTTCACCAGACCCACCATGCCGAACCTGACGATCTGCCAGAACTGGGGTTTCACCGCTCCTCCTCCGGGCACGGGCCGTCCTCGGCGCGGAAGGTAGCACGGGACTCCTCGGCCCGGCCGGCCGGCGGCCGGAGCCCGGGCCCCGGGCGCACCCGCACCCGGCCGGCTACCGCGGCACCCGCCAGCACCGCCAGCGCCGCGCCGCCGACCGCCAGCCCGGTGTCGAGCCCGGGGGTGCGGTAGGTGCAGGACAAGCGCGTGGCGCCCGCGCCGAGCGGCAGCGAGACCATGCCCAGCAGCGGCGTCGGCGGTGCCTCGGCCCGGCCGTCCACCGAGCACCGCCAGCCCCGGACGGCCGGCACGGACACCAGCGCGGTGCCGGCCGACCCGGGGGGCAGCACGGCCTCGATCCCGTGCCCGCCGGCCCGGACGGAGACGGCGCCCCTGAGCCGCCCGAGCGCCGCATCCAGCGCACCCGGGGCCAGGCAGCCGACCGGCTGCACCGGGACCTGTGCCGCCGACCCGGCCCGCAGCAGCAGCCGGACGGCGCCGTCGGCGGGCACGGTACCCAGCTCGCGGACGGGCATCGCGGTCGCCGGCTGGAGACCCTGGCTCTCGAAGGCCGTCCCGAGCCCCGCCACGGTGCCCGCGAACCACGGCCCGTAGAAGTACGCCGTGCTGCCGGGGGTGCAGACCCCGGCGAACACCGTCCCGGCGCCGCCCTCGGGCGTGGCCGGGATCGACCAGCCGCTGGTCCCGTGCAGGGTGGGCGCGGGCCCGGCGGCCGGGGCCAGCTTCGGGACCTCGTACACCGCCGTGCCGAGCAGCGACTCCTGCCGGGCCCAGACGGAGGAGGTGCCGGGTCGGCTCGCGGGGTGCACGGTGACCAGCGGCGCCGCCGTGGCCCGCCCGGCGGCGAAGCCCCCCGGCGCCGGGTCCAGGTAGGTGGTCACCCCGAACAGGGCCCGCCCGACCGGGTCGGCGGGGCTGAGGGTGTGCCGGCCCGACAGCGTCCACCCGGCGCCCAGGTCGTGCAGCAGCTGGGCGGTGACGGCGGGCACGTGGGCGCTGTCGTACGCACCGCCCTCGCCGCCGAGCAGCAGCGGGTCGTTGCCGGTGAACTCGTGCGGGCCCGGGTCCGTCCGGCTGCCCGGCCAGTCGTCCGCCCGCCGGATCAGCCCGTACGCGGCGAGAGGCCGCGCACCAGCCGTCGTGACGGTACGCGGCGCCGGCGGCCCGTCACGGAGCACGGCGGCCCGGTACGCGGCGTACACGGACCCGGCCAGCACGCCGGCCGCCAGCGCCGCGCCGACGATCCGCCGCACCGCCGGGTCGTCGGGCCGGCGCCGGACGGCCAGGAACGCGCCCGCCACCAGCGCGGCCCCGGCGGCGGCCAGGACCCAGGTGGCGGAGCCCACCGAGTGCTGCCCGCGCGCCGACAGGGCCACCAGCGCCACCAGCCCGGCCCCGCCGAGCAGCGCGAACGCGTCGGGGCGGTGCGCCAGCGAGACCCAGGCCGCGATCACCAGCATCCCGCTGAGTACGAACGCCGCCCGGTACGGGCTGCCGTTCGGGAGCGCCAGTCCGTGCCAGAGCATGATGGCCGGCGTCCAGGTGAAGCTGGCCGCGACGGCCGCCAGGAGCAGGTACCAGGCGGCCCGCTCGCGGACCCGCACCCGGCGGTTGAACGGCAGCGAGGCGACCAGCAGGAGGGCCGGCACGCCCACGAAGACGTTCGGCAGCGGATGGTCCGGACGCCCGCCGGGCAGCAGCTGCGCCAGGTACTCCGCGACCCCGGGTGCTCCGGCGTAGTGGGCCACCCGGGCGGGCTGGGCCTCCTTGCCCGCCTGGTAGCCGACCACGATCACGGGCGCGGCCAGCAGCGCCCCGGTCGCCGCCATGGCCGCCGACCGGCCCAGCACCCGCAGCCTGGCCCGGACCGTGGTCCGGGCCAGGAACACCCGGGTCAGCAGCACCAGGCCGGCGCCGAGGACGGCCATCGTGCCGGTGTGCAGGTTGCCCGCCCAGGCCGCCGCGACGAGCAGGGTGCCCGCCGCCCAGCGCCGCTCGGCCAGGCACCGGTCGAAGGCCAGACAGACCAGCGGCAGCGAGACCAGGCCCCACATCCACATCGGCGCGGGCGCGCCGTCCTCCAGTACCCAGGCGCACCCGCCGTACCCGGCCGCGAGCAGCGCCCGCAGCCAGGGCGGGCCGGGGTGCAGCCGGCCGAGGAAGACCGTCATCAGCGCCGAGGCCAGCCCGATGCTGAGCAGTGTGACCAGGAAGACCGGGAGGTTCACGGCCGCGCGCGGGAAGAGCCCGACCAGCCAGGAGAACGGGTTCGCCAGGTACGCCAGGAAGTCCGCGAGGAAGGGTGAGCCGTAGCCGCTGTTCCAGTTGAACAGCAGGTCACCCGTGGCGGTGCCGTGCTGGAGGTCCCACAGGTGCGCGTGGAACGGCACGAACCGGTCGCCGAGGTCGCCCACCGCCCGCGACCGGCCGCCGAACGGGTAGGTGCCGTGGAACGCCGAGGCCAGGCAGTAGGCCGCCGTGGGGAGCGCCGCCGCCAGCGCGGCCGCCCGGGTCTCGGGGCTGCGGAGCCGTCGACGGGCGGCTGCGGCGGTCCGGCTCACGGCGCGGTGGCTCCTGGTAAGGGTGCGAATCGTGACATAACTGACCAATCGGACCGAGCATATGCGGCAGGGGAGCGCGGAGCCGCGCGAGGCGGGGGCGCGCGCCGTCGCTCCCGCTTCCGCGCCGGCCCCCGGGGGGACGGCGTTCCGACCCGAGGGTCCGAATGGTGGACAGCTGATGTCACTGACTGGGACGCGGGAGTAGGGTCGGACCATGTCTCGCAGCCTTCGTCTCGCAGTGATCCCCGGTGACGGTATCGGCCAGGAAGTCGTGGCCGAGGGCCTCAAGGTGCTCGCCGCCGCCCTCCCCGCCGACGTCAAGGTGGAGACCACCGAGTACGACCTCGGCGCCCGCCTCTACCACCGCACCGGCGAGACCCTGCCGGACGGCGTGCTGGCGGAGCTGAAGACCCACGACGCGATCCTGCTCGGCGCCATCGGCGACCCGAGCGTCCCGTCCGGGGTGCTGGAGCGCGGGCTGCTGCTCAAGCTGCGCTTCGCCTTCGACCACTACCTGAACCTGCGCCCCGGCAAGCTCTTCCCCGGCGTGGACTCCCCGCTCGCGGGTCAGCCGCAGATCGACTTCGTGGTCGTCCGCGAGGGCACCGAGGGCCCGTACGTCGGCAACGGCGGCACGCTGCGCACCGGCACCGAGCACGAGGTCGCCACCGAGGTCAGCCTCAACACCGCGTACGGCATCGAGCGGGTGGTCCGTGACGCATACCGCCGGGCCGCCGCGCGGCCGCGCAAGAAGCTGACGCTGGTCCACAAGAACAACGTGCTGGTCCACGCGGGCGGCCTCTGGACGCGGATCTTCGCCGCGGTCGGCGAGGAGTTCCCCGAGGTCAGCACCGACTACCTGCACGTGGACGCGGCGACGATCTTCTTCGTCACCCAGCCCGAGCGCTTCGACGTGATCGTCACCGACAACCTGTTCGGCGACATCCTCACCGACCTCGCCGCGGCTGTCACCGGCGGTATCGGCCTCGCGGCCAGCGGCAACATCAACCCCACCGGCGAGTTCCCGTCGATGTTCGAGCCGGTCCACGGCTCGGCCCCCGACATCGCCGGCCAGGGCAAGGCCGACCCGACCGCCACCGTGCTCTCGGTCGCCATGCTCCTGGAGCACCTCGGTTTCACCGCCGAGGCGGCGACGGTGGAAGCGGCCGTCGCGGCCGACCTCGCCACCCGCACCGGCACCCGCAGCACCTCCGAGGTCGGCGACGCGCTCGCCGCCCGAGTATCCGGCTGACGGGCCGGTACTACCTCCACAGCTGACACGCCAGCTGTTCGGCACGGCCCTCTAGATGCGACTATCAACAGTGGGCCGTGCCGTCGTGTGTTCGATCACCGACCGGTCCGCGCCCGGACGAACCCCACGGTGAAGGACAGACAGCCATGAGTACGCCCACCCAGGCGCCCATCACGTTCGACCTCAAGCCCTCCGCGCAGCCGCTCTCGGACGCGGAGCGCCAGGCCCGGCTGGCCAATCCCGGCTTCGGCAGGGTCTTCACCGACCACATGGTCACCATCCGCTGGACCGAGGGCCGCGGCTGGCACGACGCCCAGCTGACCCCGTACGCGCCGCTGGAGATCGACCCGGCGAACATGACGCTGCACTACGGCCAGGCGATCTTCGAGGGCCTCAAGGCCTACCGCCAGACCGACGGGTCCGTCTCGACCTTCCGGCCGACCGCCAACGCCGAGCGCATGCAGGCCTCCGCCCGCCGCCTCGCGATGCCCGAGCTGCCGACCGAGGCGTTCGTCGAGGCCGTGGAGCTGCTCGTCCAGCAGGACCAGGCCTGGGTCCCCAGCGAGCCGGAGCAGAGCCTCTACCTGCGCCCGTTCATGTTCGCCACCGAGGTCGGCCTCGGCGTCCGCCCGGCCAACGAGTACCTCTTCATGATCATCGCGTCCCCGGCCGGCGCGTACTTCCCCGGCGGCGTCAAGCCGGTCTCGGTCTGGCTCTCCGAGGAGTACGTCCGGGCCGCCCCCGGCGGCACCGGCACCGCCAAGTGCGCCGGCAACTACGCCGCCTCGCTCGTCGCCCAGGCCCAGGCCGCCGCGAAGGGCTGCGACCAGGTCGTCTGGCTCGACGCCGCCGAGCACCGGTGGATCGAGGAGATGGGCGGCATGAACCTGTACTTCGTCTTCGGCGAAGGCAAGGACGCCCGCATCGTCACCCCCGAGCTCTCCGGCGCGCTGCTCCCCGGCATCACCCGTGACTCGCTCCTGACGATCGCCGCCGACCTCGGCTACGCCGTCGAGGAGCGCCGGATCTCCACCGACGAGTGGAAGCAGGGCAACGCCGACGGCACCCTCACCGAGGTCTTCGCCTGCGGCACCGCCGCCGCCATCACCCCCGTCGGCTCGGTCAAGTCCGCCCGCGCCGACTGGACCGTCGCCGAGGGCAACCCGGGCCCGATCACCATGGAGCTCCGCCGGACCCTGCTGGCGCTCCAGAGCGGCCAGATCCCGGACACCCACAACTGGCTGCACAAGCTGGTCTGACGCCTCCCGGGCGCTCCGCTGCGGCGGGGCGCCCGGCCCGGCGCCCGCGTCGGCTCGGTCAAGTCCGCCCGCGCCGCCCGGCCCGCGCCGCCCGTCGGTCCCGTCCCGGATCGCGAGACACGGCAGCCGCATTCCGGATGGTGTGCCAGACTCCGGGTGTGTCCTCGCTCGCGCTCATTATTAGCAGCAGGCGCGCCGGTCCGCAGTGACCGCTCCGCAGTGACCCTCGCGGAGCGACCATCAGCGTCAGACCCGCGCGCAGACCTCTCGCACCCGCGAGGGGTCTTTTGTTTTGCCCCGGCCGGCCCATCTCCAGCCGCCGGGAGCAGGACCCGGACGGAACGTGACCCCCACGAGGGGTCGTGGGACACCGGGTGGCGCGCGGGGATGGTGGACAGTAGAAACCCGGCAATTCGCAGTACTCGCCGAACGGAGAATCCAGGGCCATGAGTCACCCCGACGACAGCTTCCACGTCTTCGACACCACGCTGCGCGACGGCGCCCAGCGGGAGGGCATCAACCTCACCGTCGCCGACAAGCTGACCATCGCCCGGCACCTGGACGACTTCGGCGTCGGCTTCATCGAGGGCGGCTGGCCCGGCGCCAACCCCCGCGACACCGAGTTCTTCGCCCGCGCCGCGGCCGAACTCGACCTCAAGCACGCCCAGCTGGTCGCCTTCGGCGCCACCCGCCGGGCCGGCGGCAAGGCCGCCGAGGACCCGCAGCTGGCCGCGCTCGTCAACTCCGGCGCACCCGTCGTCACCCTGGTCGCGAAATCGCACGACCGGCACGTCGAACTGGCCCTGCGCACCACGCTCGAAGAGAACCTGGAGATGGTCCGGGACAGCGTCGAGTACCTGCGCGCGCAGGGCCGCCGGGTCTTCATCGACTGCGAGCACTTCTTCGACGGCTACCGCGCCAACCGCGACTACGCGCTCGCCGTCGTCCGCACCGCCCACCAGGCCGGCGCCGACGTGGTCGTGCTCTGCGACACCAACGGCGGCATGCTCCCGGCCGGCGTCCGCGACACCGTCGCCGACGTGCTGAAGCAGACCGGCGCGCGACTGGGCATCCACGCCCAGGACGACACCGGCTGCGCCGTCGCCAACACCCTGGCCGCCGTGGACTCCGGCGCCACCCACGTCCAGTGCACCGCCAACGGCTACGGCGAGCGGGTCGGCAACGCCAACCTCTTCCCGGTGGTCGGCGCGCTGGAGCTCAAGTACGACCGGCGGGTGCTGCCCGAGGGCAAGCTGCCCGAGATGACCCGGATCTCGCACGCCGTCGCCGAGGTGGTCAACCTCGCGCCCTCCACCCATCAGCCGTACGTGGGATTCTCCGCCTTCGCGCACAAGGCCGGCCTGCACGCCTCGGCGATCAAGGTCGACCCGGACCTCTACCAGCACATCGACCCCGAGCTGGTCGGCAACACCATGCGGATGCTGGTCTCCGACATGGCGGGCCGCGCCTCGATCGAGCTGAAGGGCAAGGAGCTCGGGTACGACCTCTCCGCCGACCGCGACCTGCTCGGCCGGGTGGTCGCCAAGGTCAAGGAGCAGGAGAACCAGGGCTACACCTACGAGGCCGCCGACGCCTCCTTCGAGCTGCTGCTGCGGGACGAGGTCCGGGGCCGGCGCGAGCGGTTCTTCACGCTGGAGTCCTGGCGGACCATCAGCGAGCAGTCACCGGACGGGAACCCGGGCAACGAGGCCACCGTCAAGCTCTGGGCCAAGGGCGAGCGCCGGATCGCCACCGGCGAGGGCAACGGCCCGGTGGACGCCCTCGACAAGGCGCTGCGGACGGCCCTGGAGCACATCTACCCGCAGCTGGGCAGGCTGGAGCTGGTCGACTACAAGGTCCGCATCCTGGAGGGCCAGCACGGTACGGGCTCCAAGACCCGGGTGCTGATCGAGAGTTCGGACTCGACCGCGTCCTGGTCGACGGTGGGTGTCGCGGACAACGTGATCGCCGCCTCCTGGCGGGCCCTGGACGACGCCTACACCTACGGGCTGATCCGGGCAGGCCTGGACCCGGCGTCCGCCTGACGCATCACCAGAAGGCCCACGGACTGCCGTCCGTGGGCCTTTCCGTTGCCGGCCCTAGCGGAGCCGGGCGAGCAGGGCGTGCTCGACCAGGGTGATGAGGGCGCTCTTGGCGCTGTCCCGGCGGCGCGCGTCCAGCGTTATGACCGGGGTGTCGGGGCCGAGCTGGAGTGCTTCGCGGACTTCGTCGGCGGTGTGGGGCTGGTGTCCGTCGAAGCCGTTGAGGGCGACGACGAAGGGG